>DYSZ01000016.1 GCA_020726265.1 Draconibacterium orientale | reverse complement strand
CTTTAACAACGACCTCACCCACCTGAATAAAGAACAGGTACAGATTATTGCAGATGCCACCGACCCCAATACGGCCGGTACACTTACAAACTACGCATCAAGTATCATTTTAAGTTATCAGGCTGAGTTGCAGGGATTGCAAAAAATCCCGTATCAAATCGAAACAGACATACGCATGATTTATAATCCCGAACTGAAAGGAGTTACCAATTTTGTTCCCGGAGTAATGGCGCTGGTACTTTTTCTCATCAGCGTATTAATGACTTCGGTTTCCATCGTTCGCGAAAAAGAAAATGGCACCATGGAAGTATTGCTTGTTTCTCCTTTCAAAACCATTCTTGTCGTGATATCGAAAGCTGTTCCTTATTTCGTTTTGTCGCTTATTAATCTTACAATGATTTTACTTTTAAGTGTTTATCTGCTCGATTTACCCATCAAAGGCAGTGTTTTGCTGCTTTTTGCTGAAAGCTCGCTACTGGTGATTACGGCGCTTTCGTTCGGGTTGCTCATTTCAAATTCAACCAGTTCGCAACGCACAGCCATGATTATTGCTTTGCTTGGAATGATGTTGCCAACCATATTATTATCGGGTTTTATGTTTCCCATCGAAAATATGCCGGTTGCATTGCAGGTAATTTCGAATATTGTGCCAGCAAAATGGTACTACATCATTGTAAAATCAATCATGATTAAAGGACTTGGGTTTTCATCCATCTGGAAAGAGACACTTATTTTAATGGGAATGACCCTGTTTTTACTGGTTGTTAGTATTAAAAAATTTAAAATCAGGCTGGCATGAAGACAATGCTTTTTTTACTGCAAAAGGAATTCAGACAGATTTTGCGCGATACAATTATCCTGCGAATGATTTTGGCAGTGCCGGTGGTTCAGTTGCTTATTTTGCCACTCGCTGCCGATTACGAAATCAAAAACATCAATATCACAGTGGTTGACCACGACCATTCTGCATTTTCGCGCGACCTCACAAGCCGTATCATGGCATCAGGATATTTCAGATTAGCTGGATTTGGCGAATCGTTTCACGAAGGTTTTGCACAAATGGAAACCGACAAAACCGATTTGGTACTTGAAATTTCCCGTTCTTTCGAAAAAGACCTTGTGAGCGGAGAAAAAGGAAAACTGTTTATTGCCGTAAATGCGATAAACGGCACAAAAGCAAACATCGGCGCGGTTTACCTGAACCGGATAATTTTACAATACAACCAAAACATCAGGGCAGAAATGGCTCCGGTACCCAAAGTGGCGTCGCTGCCCACCATCGAAATCACCAACTCAAACTGGTATAACAAATACCTGAACTACCCGCATTTTATGGTTCCCGGCATATTGGTACTGCTGGTAACCATGGTCGGGGCAATGATGTGTGCGCTAAATATTGTCAAGGAAAAAGAGGTTGGCACCATCGAACAAATCAACGTGACACCCATCCGAAAACACCATTTTATTCTTGGTAAACTGATTCCGTTTTGGGTAATCGGGATGTTTGTTTTTTCCGTGGGACTTTTTTTGATTGCCAGGCTGGTTTATGGCATCGTTCCGCAAGGTAGCATTTTGTTGCTCTACGGATTTTTGTCGATATATCTTGTGGCTATTCTGGGCGTTGGATTGATAATTTCGACATACGCCAACACGCAGCAACAAGCCATGTCGCTGGCATTTTTCTTTTTAATGATTTTTATTCTGATGAGTGGTTTGTTCACGCCAATCGACAGCATGCCCGAATGGGCCAAATGGATTGCGCGTTTCAACCCGGTAACATGGTTTATTGAGGTGATGCGGATGATAGTGCTGAAAGGCAGCGGGTTTCACCATATCAGGCTGCATTTTGTGGTAATGACCGGGTTTGCCATTTTCTTTAATGCCTGGGCAATTATCAATTACAAGAAAACGAGTTGATTTATTTTCCAGTGCCTTTTCAATGTCTTCAATTTAGCCGACTGTTATATAAATGTTAGCTTTATGTTTGTAGAAGGCAATAATTATAAAGAAGTTTTGAATGAAAACTGCCATTGCTTGAGAGTTTTGAAGCAGATTGGTTTGTTGAAATCTATGTAAATTTGAAGTTCAACTTCAAATTTACATAGATTTGTCTGCTTTTATTTCTGTTTTTGATGTAATCTTGTAATCTGACTTCATAATTACATAAAATGTATCTTCATAGAGAAATAGAAAACGAAGTGTTGCAGGGCGCTGCAAATTTTCCGGTTGTCACGGTTTCTGGTCCACGGCAATCGGGTAAAACAACCATGTTAAAAAAATTATTTCCTCAAAAAATATATATTTCACTCGAGAATCCCGACAATTATGAGCTTGCCACTGCAGACCCGCGAAATTTTTTAGAAAGCAATAAAACCGGAGTAATTCTGGACGAAATTCAACGTGTTCCACAACTTTTGTCATACATACAAGAAATTGTGGATGAACAAAGCATCCCCGGGCAATTCATTCTTACTGGTAGTCAACAGTTTAACTTATTAAGTAGTATCACACAGTCACTGGCAGGGAGAACAGCTCTTTATAAACTTTTTCCATTCAGTTTTAAAGAGCTTGGAAATTTAAATGAAACAAATATTAACCAATCAATCTGCAAAGGATTTTATCCACGGGTTTGGGATATGAACCTGTTACCTGCGAAAGTTTATGCTGACTATATTGAGACCTACATTGAACGTGATTTACGACAGCTAATTAACATTAAAGAACTTGATAAATTCAGGACTTTTTTAAGATTATGTGCAGGCAGAACTGGTCAAATATTCATAGCCAGTCATTTGGCGAATGAAATTGGAGTCTCAGTTCATACAATCAATTCATGGATTTCAATTTTGGAGACTTCGTTTGTCATTTTTAAACTTCAACCATTTCACACAAATATTAATAAAAGATTAACCAAATCATACAAAATATATTTCTTTGACACTGGTCTGGCATCAACCCTGCTAAGGATTCAGAATCCTGACCATCTTGATTTTCATCCTTTACGTGGTGCTTTGTTTGAAAACCTAGTTGTTGCAGAGGTCATAAAATCGCAGAACAACAGGAGTTTAATGGATAACTTCTTTTTTTATCGTGACAGCAATCAAAATGAAGTTGATTTGCTTCTTGACAATGTTATTTCGTACGATGTGATTGAAATAAAATCATCTGAAACGTTTAATAAAAGTCTTGTCAAAGGATTAAATTATTTCAGACTGTTGTTCCCCGAAAAAACAAAAAATTCAATTCTTTGTTATGCCGGCAAAAACGAAATGAATTATCTTGAACACAAATTGGTCAATTACAAAAATTTATCTGAATTAATAAGACAATTTTAGTAACCCGGTTTATTCAATTGCCCTTTCAATATCCGCAATCAAATCCTCCACGTTCTCAATGCCCACAGAAAGGCGCATCATGGTATCGCGGATGCCGGCAGTTTTTCTTTCGTTTTCGCTAAACTCGGCATAAATAGTTGAATACGGGTGTATTATCAATGTTTTATTGTCGTTCAGGTTGGTAGCCCGGCGAATAATCTGTAACCGGTTCATAAACGCGAAACAGGCTTCTTTTGATTCAAGGTCGAAAGTCATAATGGTTCCCGGAATTCCATTGAAATATTTTTCAGTAAGCTGAAACCTAAAATCGGCTTTTAATCCGGGATAATCAACCCTTTTTATTTTTGGGTTCGATTCGAAAAATGCGCCCAGTTGCAAGCAGTTTTTGTAACACTTTTCAACCCGAAGTTCCAGAATATCCAGTCCCTGAATCATCATTTTTGCGGTTTGCGGAGTCATGCTTCCGCCCGTGTTGCGGTAAATGTTTTTCCGCAATTTGGCAATCAGTGCGTTTTTCCCGAATTTTTCGGTGTATTTTGAAAAGTTGGGATTCAGTTTCCAGTCGTAATTTCCATGGTCGATAATGGCTCCGCCAAACGACGTGGCACCACCCGAAATATATTTTGTAGTCGAAACAACTTCGATATTCACGCCAAAACTACCTGCATTAAAAACATTGGGTGGAGTCATGGTTGAGTCGGCAATCAGAATGAGGTTGTGTTTTTTTGCAACACCGGTCAGCATTTCAATATCGGCAATATCGAGTTGAGGATTGGTTACTGTTTCGAAATAGATGGCACGTGTTTTTGTATCAATCAGATTTTCAATTTCGGCAGCATCTGTTAATTCTGAAAAGCGTGTTTCGATTCCCAAATCAGCCAAAGTATCCTGAAAAAGCGCGTAAGTATGACCGAATAACCGACTTCCCGAAATAATATTTTCGCCCGATTTGGTAACTGCTAAAATTGAATCGGCGATGGCTGCCATTCCCGAACTCACCGCCAAAACTGCATGACTTCCGGTAAGCGCTTTCAGTTTTAATTCGAAATATTCAACCGTCGGATTCGAGGTTCTTGAGTAAACATGGGCAATATATTCGCCTTTAAAATTGGCTTCCATTTTTTCTGTCGAATCAAATTCAAACGCCACAGTTTCATAAAGCGGCATTTGCAAACTGTTGTGCGGGTCTGGTTTTGCAAAACCAACATTGAGTGCAGTGGTTGTAAATCCAGTTTTTTTCATGTTCTGATTTTTGAATTTCAAAATAACACAAGCGAAGATAAATAGTTTTTGCATTTTAAACTTTAACTCAGAACCTTCAGGGTTTTTGATATACAGTTTGGCGGCACTTGTTTGTGTATTGAAATCAACTTTTTCTTACATTTTCAATAAAAGAATATTCAACTAAATTTGCAGCCTGAAAAACAACATGATTCTCAATAAGAAAGATAGTTTTATGAATTCTTCCCGACGTTTAAAATTTCAAATAATTGCACTGACTTTATTGATTTTAATGATTTTTGTTGGCCATATATATGCACAAAAGCCGCCGGTAAATTATATCGATGGCGACGGGCAGCTTAAATATTCGTCGCTCGACAACTGGTATTCGCGTAAATTAAAGGAATCGTCGCTGCTTTCGGGCAATGTAATCGAATTGTACGGAGTAGGAAAAGTAAGTTCAACAGCTGACTTTACCGACATGAAACTAAAAGATAATTCGGCGCCATGGGCAACCACAAATATTTATGCCAAAATGGTGCTCGATGTGGGAAACACCCGCGTAATTCCTGAGAAAAGGGGAGATGGATATTGTGCAAGGCTCGAAACAAAAATCAGAAAAGACAACATTGCCGGGTTTAAAGTTGATGTTTTGCTTGCAGGCACCCTGTTTTTGGGCGAAACAGCCGAACCGGTGAAAGGCATGAAAGACCCTGAAAAAAATGCAAGTCAGGGTATTCCTTTTTCAGGGATGCCCAAAGCCGTGAAATTCGATTATAAATACCATGTCGGGAAAAGCAGGGTAGTGGCTACAACCAATGTAAAACCGATTGCTGGTGAAGACCGTGCTGATTTTGCCATCCTGCTGCAGAAACGTTGGGAAGACAAGGATGGAAATGTTTTTGCAACCCGTATCGGAGGAAACCGCCTGTTTTTTACAGGTTCGGTTAACCAGTGGGTTACTGAAGCTACCTATCCGGTTTATTATGGCGATGTTACAAAACTTCCGCAATACGACCAGAAAACCATGGGATTGATACCCTCGGTGGGGAAAGTATATGTAAAAAACTCGAAAGGTGATATGGTATCGCTGGTGGAAACAGGCTGGGGCAAACCGGGCGAAACCCCCACTCACATGATAATGTATTTTACATCGAGCTACGAAGGAATGAAATATACCGGCTCAACCGAATCAGTTTTCTGGGTCGATAACATTGAGCTAATCTACTGATACTTTATTTTTTAATGTCCTTTTTACTGCCTCTTTTCATCATTGGTGCAATTAATCCGCCCTTTTTCTTAAATTCACAGGTGGGTTAAAAACCTGTTTTTATATCTTAAAATGTTAAAAAATGAAAAGCAATATACCAGTACTACTTCAGAACGATACCTGGCTCGAACCATTTGCAGATGTGATTCTTAACAGGATTGATGCAGCCGACAAGAAAGAAAATGAACTCACCGGCGGCAAACCGTTGTATGAATTTGCCACAGGCCATTTGTACTTCGGATTGCACAAAACCGATGACGGCTGGGTAATCCGCGAATGGCTGCCAAATGCCACTTTTATTTTTCTGATAGGAAACTTTAACGACTGGCAGGAGAAACAGCCCTATGAATTTATTCGCCTCGAAAATGGGGTTTGGGAATTGAAACTGCCGCACGATGCGCTTCATCACAATGATTTATACGCACTTTCGGTACACTGGGCTATCGATTTTGCCAAACGTATTCCGGCGTGGGCAACCCGTGTGGTACAGGATTCGGTTACTCATATTTTTAATGCGCAGGTTTGGACGCCCGAAAATCCTTATCAATGGAGAAATACCGGTTTTCAGAGGAACAATGAACCTCCGTTAATATATGAAGCGCATATTGGTATGGCGGGTGAGGAAGAAAAGGTTCATACTTACAATGAATTTCGGGAGAAAATGCTTCCCCGCATAAAAACAAACGGTTACAATACAATTCAGTTAATGGCCATTCCCGAGCATCCGTATTACGGCAGTTTTGGTTATCATGTTTCCAGCTTTTTCGCCCCGTCGTCACGTTTCGGAACTTCTGATGAACTGAAACAACTGATTGATGCCGCCCACGAAATGGGAATAGCGGTTATCATGGATTTGGTTCATTCTCATGCTGTTAAAAACGAGATCGAAGGTTTGGGAAAATACGATGGCACACGCTTTCAGTTTTTTTACGATGGAGGACGTGGCGAGCACCCGGCGTGGGATTCGTACTGTTTTAATTATGGCAAAAACGAAGTGTTGCACTTTCTGCTTTCAAACATAAAATACTGGCTCGAAGAGTTTCGTTTCGACGGGTTCCGGTTTGATGGAATCACCAGCATGTTGTATTTCGACCACGGTTTGGGCAAAGCTTTTACCCGTTACGACGATTATTTTGATGGAAATGTGGATGGCGAAGCGGTCAGCTATTTGCGACTGGCCAATAAACTCATCAAACAAATTAACCCGATGGCGCTCTCCATTGCCGAAGACATGAGCGGAATGCCCGGACTTGCCGTTTCGGTTGAAGATGGTGGCCTTGGATTCGACTTCCGCATGGCAATGGGTGTTCCCGATTTCTGGATTAAACTGATTAAGGAAAAATCGGATAACGAGTGGAATGTGGGTGAGATTTTTTACCAGCTTACCTCGAAACGGCTTGACGAAAAAGTGGTGAGTTATGCTGAATCGCACGACCAGGCGCTTGTTGGCGACAAAACCATCATTTTCCGGCTCATCGATAAAGAAATGTATTACAGCATGCGTAAAGACCAGCCCAACCTGATAGTTGACCGCGGCATTGCGCTGCACAAAATGATTCGGTTGGCTACTGCCGGAGCCGCCGGTGGCGCTTACCTCAATTTTATGGGTAACGAATTTGGCCACCCCGAATGGATTGACTTTCCGCGCGTTGGAAACGGCTGGTCGTACAAACACTGCCGCCGCATCTGGAGCATTGCCGAAAATCCGGAGCTGAAATTTCACTGGTTGTATGATTTCGACAGGGAGATGATTCGGATGATAAAAGAAAATAAGCTACTGACAATTCCATCGGTCGATTTTGTTTTTGAGAACAAACCCGATAATGTGCTTGCGTTTCATCGCGGATTGTTTTTGTTTGTTTTTAATTTTAATCCTACGCAATCGTTTACCGATTACGGGATTCCGTTGGGAAAAGGAAAATACAAAGTTGTTTTAACTACAGATTCGGGCAATTTTGGAGGGCACGACCGGATTGATACAGATATCAGTTACTACACGCTGCCCGGTAGCGATTTAACCGGTCAGCAATACCTGAAACTCTATTTGCCAGCCCGTACAGCTTTGGTTTTGAAAAAAGTTGACATTCAGAAAGTGAAATAAATATGGAACAAAAGTTCCGAACAGCGGTAAAAATTCCGGATTTCAGGTACAAAACGGGCTATGCACATAAAAGTATGTTTATGGGATCCTGTTTTACTGAAAACATTGGCAGCCGGATGGCGGCCCTGAAATACCCGGTTGATATTAACCCTTTTGGAATTTTGTACAATCCTGAATCGGTGGCCAATGGCCTGAAGATTTTGCTGAACGGCAGGAAATTTTCGCAAAATGATTTGGTTTATCACGGTGGGCTTTGGCACAGCTTTTCGCACCACGGCAGGTTCTCAGGTGAAGACGCTGATGCCGCACTTCAGCAAATCAATGAGCGGTTGGAATTTTCATCAACGTTTCTGAAAACAGCAGATTTCCTGTTTATTACCTTCGGAACTGCATGGGTTTACAGGTATATAAAAACACAGGAAATAGTATCCAACTGTCATAAAATTCCGGATAACGAATTTCTCAGAAGCCGTTTAAATGTTACTGAAATTGTTGCTGAATTTCGTCAGCTAATCGATGAAATCAGGTTTGTCAATCCTGAAATTCAAATAATTTTTACAGTGAGCCCAATCCGGCACTGGAAAGATGGCGCAGTGGAAAACCAACGGAGCAAAGCCGCACTGCATCTTGCAATCGATGAAATTATTCGCAGTTACGGCGAAAACTGCTCTTATTTCCCGGCCTACGAACTTGTGATGGACGAGCTTCGCGATTACAGGTTTTATGCTCCCGATATGTTACACATTTCAGACGTGACCATCGATTTTATATGGGAGAAATTTGAACATGCGTTAATCGATGCCGAAAGCCGCCAGATATCGGTAAGAGTGCAAAAAATAGTACAGGCCGCCAATCACAGGCCTTTCAATAAAAATGCCCCTGAATACAACCGTTTTTTACTGCAAATGCAGGAGCAAATAAATAAGTTGGAAAAAGAGTTTAAAAACATTGATTTTACGGGGGAAAAGGTGTATTTTTTTGGCTTGGAGAAATAACTGTCATTAAGAAGTTACTGAAACAAAATTGAAGTTGTGAGAGAGAAAGTTACGCTTTTGGCAGGGTTTGAACTTATTGTTTCATCAAAATTAAAAGGCGATGAGTTACCTGAAATTCGACAAAGAAAAACTGATAAACCTTGAATACTCGCTGAACAAGGAGATTTTGCGGGCAAATAAAGCCGGTGCCTGGCTGAGTACAACGTTGTGTGGGTGCAACACCCGGAAATACCATGGACTACTGGTTTGCCCCGTTGCAGAGCCGGGCAGCGATAAATTTGTGTTATTGTCGTCGCTCGACGAAACGGTTCTTGAAAATGGTTCTCAGTTTAACCTCGCCGTTCGCCGTTATCAGGGTGGGGTTTTCGTCCCCAAAGGCCACAAATACATGCAGCAATTGGAATTCAACCGCATCCCCGAAATTACTTACCGGGTGGGAGGTGCCGTATTAACAAAAGAAATGCTGCTGGTTGACGATGCCCGTCAGGTAATCATAAAATACACACTCGAAGATTGCACTTTGCCGGTAAAACTCAGGTTAAAACCTTTTTTCGCTTTTCGGAACATACACCAGTTGAGCAAGGCAAATATGTTTGTAAACCGAAGGTTTACCAAGGTCTCCAACGGAATTGCGATGCGGTTATACGAAAACCTGCCCCACCTGTTTATGCAATTCAGCAGAAAGACTGAGTTTGTTCCGGTACCCGACTGGTACTATAATATTGAATACATCAAAGAGAAAAACCGGGGCTATGAATGTCTTGAAGATTTGTTTGTTCCGGGTTATTTTGAAGTGACGTTGAAAAAGGGTGAAAGTATCTGGTTTTCGGCAAGTACAGAAGAAGTTAATCCTGCTGATCTGAGAAAGATATTCACCACAGAAAAAAACAGCAGGCCGGTGCGAAGTTCGTTTCTTGAATCGCTCGACCATGCTGCCAGCCAGTTTGTGATGCGAACAACTGCCGGAACTGATATTATTGCCGGTTTTCCGTGGTACGACAGCATCACCCGACACACTTTTGTTTCGTTGCCGGGTTTGTGTCTATCGTTAAACGATTCAGCAACCTTTTCTGAAGTTATTGATACTTATCTGAAAAAATTGAAGAACGGATTTTTCCCCGATCAGATTAACCGGAAAATACCTGTTTATCAATCAGCCGATGCGCCGCTGTGGTTTATCTGGGCGCTCAGCAAATACTACAAAAAACACGACAAACCCAAAGAATTCTGGGCAAAGTATGGTAATGCAATAACCGAAATATTGCAGGCTTATAAGAGTTCGGAACTGAAATATGTGGGAACAACCCGTGAAGGTTTGGTATATGCCCAATTGGAACGAACTCCGCTTACCTGGATGAATTCGGTTGTTGATGGTTGTCCGGTGGTTCAACGCGATGGAATGCCTGTGGAAATAAATGCACTCTGGTACAATGCGATTGCATTTGCCGTTGAACTTTCTGTGGCTGCCGGCGACAATGCTTTTACCGGTACCTGGAAAGCAACATTAAAAAAAGTGGGCGATGCTTTTGTGAAAACTTTCTGGAACCCGGGTCACAACCATTTGGCCGATGTGGTGAAAGATGGCCGGGACGACTGGTCGGTGCGGCCAAACATGGTAATTGCGCTGGCCATGGAACACTCACCGTTATCAGCAGGCCAACAAAAATCGGTACTCGATGTAATAACAAAGGATTTACTAACACAGCGCGGCTTACGAACGCTGGCACCCGAACATATCAGGTTTAAAAGTTCGGTTGAAGGTAACCCTGCCGAACGCGAAGTCGCAGTGCATCAGGGCGCTGTCTGGCCCTGGCTGATTCAGTTTTATGTTGAGGCGTATCTGAAAATTTACCGGAAAAGCGGAGTTCAGGCAATGAAAAACCTGCTCGCAGGTTTTGAAGACGATATAACCGAGCATTGTATCGGTACACTTTCCGAGATGTACAACGGCACACCACCACACAAGGCAAAAGGAGCCATTTCGCAGGCATGGAGTGTTGCCGCAGTGGTGTATGCCAATCATTTGGTTCAGAATTACAGAGAATAAAAAATTAAAAAATGAAAGTATTGATGTTTGGATGGGAGTTTCCTCCCCACATTTCAGGAGGGTTGGGAACGGCCTGCCACGGCCTTACCAAAGGGCTGGCAGAACTCAGACAAACAGATGTCATTTTTGTTGTTCCGAAAGCTTTTGGTGATGAGCAAAAAGAAACTACACAACTGATTGGCGCCAACCAAATTGCTGTTTCACATAAAGAATATTCATTTTTTGAAGAGCGCGAAACAATGGAATTGGTGGAGGTTGACTCTCCGTTAATCCCGTATGTTTCAGAACCCGAATTTTGGGAACTGAAAAGCAAACGCTACTCAAATCAGCCGCGGTTTGTGCAGACCGACGAAGGTTTAAGAGTTAATTTTTCGGGCAATTACAGTGGAAATCTGATGAGTGAAATCAAAAAATACGCGCTGGTAGCCGGAGTAATTGCCGCTGAAAATTCATTCGACATCATTCATGCGCACGACTGGCTTACTTTTCAGGCCGGAATAGCGGCCAAAGAAGTATCAGGCAAACCACTTGTGATTCATGTACATGCAACCGAATTCGACCGCAGCGGGGGGAATGTAAACCCGCGGGTTTACGCCATCGAACGAGAAGGGATGGAAACTGCCGACCACATTATTGCGGTGAGTGAACTCACAAAAAACATCATTGTCGAAAAATATGGAATTCCACCTGAAAAAATCAGTGTGGTGTACAATGCGGTAGAACCGGTTGATAATTTGGAGACAAAGCCCTATGCAAAAGCACTCAACGAAAAGATAGTCACTTTTTTGGGAAGGATTACCATGCAGAAAGGGCCCGAATATTTTATAGAAGCCGCCGCGCTGGTGCTGAGGAAAATGAGAAATGTAAGGTTTGTAATGGCTGGCAGCGGCGATTTGCTCTACCCAATGATTACCCGCGTGGCCGAATTGGGTATTGCCGACAGGTTTCATTTTACAGGATTTCTGAACGCAGGCGATGTTCATCAGATGTTGCGGATGACCGATGTTTTTGTAATGCCCTCGGTCTCAGAACCTTTCGGAATTGTGCCGCTCGAAGCCATGCAATTTAATGTGCCTGTAATTATTTCCCATCAATCTGGCGTTTCGGAAGTGATAAAACATGCGGTAAAAATCGATTTTTGGGATACACTTGCCATGGCCGATTCCATTTACGGATTACTCAGTTACGACGCGCTTTCGCGCCATTTTAAAACCGGCGGTAAAACCGAAGTAGAACATTTTGAATGGATTCACTCGGCACAAAAATTGGTTGATGTTTATCGTTCAGTCCTAAATCAATAATTATTGAATATGAAGTCAGTTTGCCTGCTTTTTCAGATACATCAGCCATTCAGGCATCGCCGTTACAGGTTTTTCGATATCGGGGCCGACCACTATTACTACGACGATTACACCAACGATGCAGTGTTGACTGGCATTGCAGCCAAAAGTTACTTGCCAGCTAACCAGTTACTGCTGAAACTGGCTGACAAACTGGGTGATAAACTGAAAATATCTTTCTCTGTTTCGGGAGTTGCCCTCGACCAGTTTGAAATGTATGCACCCGAGGTAATTGAGTCGTTTCAGCAATTGGCAAAAACCTGCTGTGTTGAATTTATAGGCGAAACCTATTCACATTCACTTGCCTCATTAAAAAGCAATGCCATTTTCAGGGAACAGGTGCAACTTCACAACAATAAAATTTTTAGTCTGTTCGGCCAGAAACCACGGGTTTTCAGGAATACTGAAATGATTTATTCCGACCTGATTGGCGTTCAGGTGGCTGAAATGGGTTTCGATGGCATGGTAACGGAAGGAGCGAAGCAAGTTTTGGGATGGAAAAGTCCTGGATTTTTGTATGTGAACGCAATCAATCCAAGACTGAAAGTTTTGATGCGCAACTATAAACTCAGCGACGATATTGCGTTTCGGTTCTCGAATAAACGCTGGGCCGAATATCCGCTCACTGCGGATAAATACTTGAAATGGCTCCGTAATTTGCCGGAACAGGATGAAGTGGTCAATCTTTTTCTGAGTTATGAAGCTTTTGGAGAAAGACATGCAAAAGAGAGCGGAATTTTTACTTTTCTTGAAGTGTTTCTTGAAAAAATTGCACAAAGTACTGAATTTGAACTTTCTACGCCATCCAAAGTAATCAAAGATTTACAACCTGTCTCGGCAGTGAGTGTGCCACACCCAATTTCGTGGGCCGATGAAGAACGCGATTTAACTGCCTGGTTGGGTAATGAAATGCAAAAGGAAGCCTATGAAAAACTATATAGTTTGAGCGACAAGATTGTAGAATGCACCGATAACAGTTTAATGAAAGACTGGAATTGCCTTCAGCTGAGCGACCACTTTTTTTACATGTCAACCAAAGTTTCAACCGATGGCGAAGTGCACAAACATTTCAATCCGTTTGGCTCGCCTTACGAGGCATTCATAAATTATATGAATGTTTTAAGCGATTTTATTCTTCGCCTTAACCGGCATACCAGCCCCGGCAACGAAACAGAAGAACTAAAAAAACGCCTTGCCGAAAAAGAATTGAAAATAAAAGAATTGGAAGACAATCTGTTAATGCTGAAAAAATCGCAGAGCAATAAAACCAGAAAATAGATATTTCTTACCCCAAATACAACTTTGAATGTTATTTCATTGTTATTCCATTTTTAAAAAACTGATTTTTAATCGTGTTTTAACAGGAAAGTATATTTTTGCAGCTCACTCCCGGGCTTGGTTTTTATTGGTTTAGTATCATTTAAATACACATAAATGGAGTCAGAAGGAGTAAGATTTGTTGAAAAATCGGGGATTTCGGAACCGGTTTGGAAAAAGATAATTGTAGAATCGAACCTGCCGGAAAGCCTGAATCCGCTGAAGGATTTATCGCGAAATCTTTGGTGGGTGTGGAACACAGAAGCAAGGGAAGTATTTCAGTATATTGATAGCGAGATTTGGGAAGAGTGTAACCACAATCCCATTGTTTTACTGCAGGAGGTAAGTTATAAACGCTTTGTTCAGCTTGAAAAAGACGAACAATTTGTATCGAAAATGATTCGTGCAAAATACCTCCTTGATGAATACCTTGCCGAAAGAAAACAACTGGAAGATCCGCAGATTGCGTATTTCAGTATGGAATACGGGTTGCACGACAGCCTTAAAATTTTTTCGGGTGGTTTGGGAATTCTTGCCGGCGACTATCTGAAAGAAGCCAGTGATTCAAAAGTTAACCTCGTTGCAATTGGTTTGCTTTACCGTTATGGCTATTTTAAACAAACACTGGGTTTGCAGGGCGAGCAAATTGCCAATTACGAGGCGCAGCATTTCTCAAAAATACCGGTTCAGCCGGCACTCGATAAAGATGGAAACTGGATTTCGGTAACCGTTGAATATCCAGGCCGCAATTTGGTGGCGCGTGTGTGGAAAGTGAAAGTGGGTATTATCGACCTTTTCCTGCTCGACACCGACCACACCGACAATGAAGAGCGCGACCGTTCAGTAACACATCACCTTTATGGCGGCGATAACGAAAACCGTTTGAAACAGGAGATTCTTTTGGGTATCGGAGGTATCAGGGTGCTTAATAAAATGGGTTATAATTCAGATGTTTACCACTGTAACGAAGGTCATGCGGCTTTTATCGGGCTCGAACGTATTGCCGATTTAACCACAAAAAACAGGTTAACTTATGCCGAAGCCAAGGAAGTGGTTCGCGCTTCAACGGTTTTCACCACACATACTCCGGTCCCCGCAGGTCATGATTCTTTTCATATCGACATATTCCAACATTATATGGGTGGTTTTCCTGCAAAAATTGGTCTTAGCTGGGACGAGTTTATGATGCTGGGGAAAGCCCGCGAAAATGAAGACCATTTCAATATGAGTTACCTTGCCTGCAATTTGTCGCAGGGAATTAACGGGGTGAGTATGTTGCACGGCGATGTGAGTAAAGTGGTGCTTAAAAACCTCTATCCGGGTTATATGGAAGAAGAACTTGCCATCGGGTATGTAACCAACGGAGTTCATTATTCGACCTGGACAGCTCCCGAGTGGAAGGAAATTCATAAAAAATATTTTGGTGAAAACTTTGCGGTGAACCAACTCGATTTTAACGCCTGGAAAAATATTTACCAGGTTCCCGATCAGGAAATCTGGTCGATTCGCGAAGACCTCAGAAAAAAACTTTTCGTTTATATAAAAGCCCGTTTTGCCGATAACTGGATTAAACGGCACGAAAACCCGAAACTGATTACAGAGGTTTTGGGCGCACTCAATCCAAAAGCGCTGACCATCGGTTTTGCCCGTCGTTTTGCCACCTACAAACGTGGATACCTGCTTTTCAGAAACCTTGAAAGATTGTCGAAGATTGTAAACAACCCGAATTTCCCGGTTCAGTTTATTTTTGCAGGGAAAGCACATCCCGCTGACCATGCCGGGCAGGAGCTCATAAAAAATATTGTCGAAATTTCAAAAAGGCCCGAGTTCAGGGGAAAAATTCTGTTTGTACAGAATTACGATATGAACCTGGCCAAAATGCTGCTTCAGGGTGTCGATGTTTGGCTGAACACGCCAACCCGCCCATTGGAAGCATCGGGTACAAGTGGGGAAAAGGGCGTTATGAACGGCACACTGCATTTTTCTGTTCTCGATGGCTGGTGGGTTGAAGGTTACCGCGAAAATGCAGGCTGGGCACTTCCCGCTGAACGGTCATTCGATGTGCAGGATTTTCAGGATGAGCTCGATGCACAAACCATTTACAGTATTTTGGAACAGGAAATTGTTCCTGCATTTTACAACACGAATGGCGATGGTGTCCCAGAAAAATGGGTGAGCTTTATTAAAAACACCATTTCCCAGGTTTCGCCCAACTTTACAACTGCGCGAATGATTCGCGACTACCAGGACAGGTATTACAATCCGCAGTTTGCAAGGGCTTCAAAAATGAAGGCCGATAACTTTAAACAGGCACGCGAAATGGCTGCCTGGAAATATAAAATCAGCAAAGTCTGGGATTCAATCGAAGTAAAATCAATTGATATTGCCGATGGAATTACCAATAAGATGAAAATCGGGCAGGTTTATCCCTGTAGAGTTTACCTCGATTTAAAAGGTCTTTCGTCCAGCGAAGTCGGGCTTGAACTGGTAATTACCGAAAACGAAGATCAGCAACCTTCTCGGATTGTTGAAACGCTTGAACTTACAGCACAAAATTGTGAGGGTACAATTTGTTGCTATAAACTCGATTTCTACCCAAATCATCCGGGTTCGTTTAACTATGGGTTCAGAATATTCCCGAAAAACGAAAATCTTGCACACCGTCAGGATTTCAGGTATGTGAAATGGATTTAAACCAAAATGAAATATTGAGAAAAGGTGGCTGATTTCAGTCACCTTTTTTTTGTTGCAATTGGCGGCAATTAAGCATTCAAAATGTAATTTTGTACTTGCTGCAAAATAAAAACTGAAATGAAGAACAAAAAAAGTTTGGGGGCAAAAATAAAAGCCTACCGCGAATTCAGGATGATTTCGCTTGAAGATTTGGCGTTTAAAGCCGATCTCGATACAAAGCAACTGGAGCGAATCGAAGGAAAAGGTGTAGTCCCTTCGTTGGGGCATTTAATAAAAATTACCCGGGCGCTGGGTGTTCGTATCGGTACTTTTCTCGACGACCAGGGGCAGATTGGCCCGGTTGTGGTAAAAGCCGGAGAGGAAAAAGCTGCACTCAGTTTCTCAACAAAAGACGATTCTGCGCGCGAACATCTCAGTTTTTACTCACTGGCACAGGATAAAACTGGTCGGCACATGGAACCATTTATGATTGAAATGGAACCATCAAACCATTCCGATTATAAACTTTCATCGCATGAAGGGGAGGAGTTTATTTATGTACTTGAAGGTGAAGTTGAAATAAATTATGGCAAAGAACTTTATCAGCTAAAAGTAGGCGATAGTATTTATCTCGACTCGGTGGTGGCGCACAACGTGCATGCCACCGGACACAAAAAAGCACGGGTGCTGGGTGTGGTATATTACCCGCTTTAATTTTGTTGGTTTAATTTTCAGATTTGAAAGAAATAAAATGCAATTACTCGAATCTACTTTAGGCGAAATGCTCGAAAGATGGGCATTTAAAACACCCGAAAAAGAGTTTATAATTTATGCCGATCGCGATCTCCGGTTTACCTATGCCGAATTTAACGACAGGGTTGATGCACTCGCCAAAGGCCTGATTTACATTGGCGTAAAACCCGACGATAAAGTTGGAATCTGGGCGAAAAATGTGCCCGACTGGCTTACAGTGATGTTTGCCACTGCAAAAATCGGTGCTGTTCTGGTAACTATCAACACAAGTTATAAATTGTCGGAAATCAGTTTTTTGCTGAAAAATGCCGATATCCACACGCTTTTTCTTGTTGACAGCAATCGCGACAGCGATTACATCAATATGATTTTCGAATTGGTTCCGGAGCTAAAGGACCATCCGCGGGGAACACTCCGGGCAAAAGATTTTCCTGAATTAAAAAATGTGGTTTACATCGGTCAGCAAAAACACCGCGGTATGTACAATACTGCCGAATTGCTTTTGCTTGGTAACCATATCGACGCCATCGATCTTGAAAGTCTGAAAGAAAATATTAGTTGTCACGATGTGGTAAATATGCAATACACGTCAGGAACTACCGGATTTCCGAAAGGGGTGATGCTCTCGCACCACAATATTCTTAATAATGGGTACTCTGCCGGCGAATGTATGAAATTCACCTCCGATGAAAAACTGCTAGTTTGTGTGCCGCTCTTCCATTGCTTTGGTTGTGTTCTGGCACTGTGCGCTATTGTTACCCACGGCGCAACAATGGTTATCACCGAAGATTTCGATCCGCTGATGGTGATGGCATCAGTTCAAAAAGAAAAATGTACAGCGCTTTACGGTGTCCCCACCATGTTTATTGCCGAACTGAACCACCCGATGTTTAACATGTTCGACCTGTCGTCGTTGCGTACGGGAATTATGGCCGAAGCAATTTGCCCCATCGAACCCATGAACCAGGTGATGACACGGATGCACATGAAAGACATCATTATTGTTTACGGGCTTACCGAAACTTCGCCCGGAATGACAGCAACCCGAACCCACAATTCGCCTGAAGTACGAGCCACAACCGTTGGTTTTGAATTACCAAATGTGGAAGTAAAAGTTGTGAATACCGAAACTGGTAATGAATGTGAACCCAACGAACAGGGCGAAATCTGTTGCCGAGGATACAATGTGATGAAAGGATATTATAAAAATGAAGAGGCAACACAAAAGGCTATCGACAAAGATGGATGGCTACATTCGGGTGATCTGGCGATTAAAACAGAGGATGGTTTTTATAAAATTACAGGGCGTATTAAAGATATGATTATCAGGGGTGGTGAAAATATCTACCCCCGCGAGATTGAAAATTATCTGTACCAGTTGCCGCAAATTGAAACGGTAGAGGTAGCAGGCGTACCCAGTAAAAAATACGGGGAACAAGTGGGCGCTTTTATCAAACTGAAAGCCGGACAAAACATGACAGAGGAAGAAATCCTCGATTTTTGCAGGGGGAAAATAGTAAGATTTAAAATCCCGAAATACATCTTTTTTGTTGATGGATTTCCGATGACAGCCAGTGGTAAAATTCAAAAATACAAGTTAAGTCAACAGGCGACTAAGCTTTGCAGGGAGCGTGGAATTGTGGTTGAATAACACAATTGGCGGGCAATTCATTTGATTTTGTTTTGCCGACTGATGTTTATCATTCTTTTAAAAATGAAAAGAGAACATTTTTGCCGATGGTTAAATCTTTTTTTTTGTTGTATTTATTAGTAGAGTACAGTTTTATACAACTTATTTCTAAAAAGCCATTCGTCAACTGGTGAATGGTTTTTATTTTTTAATAAAAAACTGTGATATCTTTGCAACTCAAAACAAACCAAAATGATGACAAAATATAAACGGATACTTTTAAAACTGAGTGGCGAATCGCTTATGGGTACTCAGCAACATGGCATCGACCATGAGCGGCTGAACGATTATGCAGAAGAAATTGCTGCTTTGGCCAATGCCGGTGTACAAGTTGGAATTGTAATCGGCGGCGGTAATATTTTTCGCGGGTTAAGCGGAGCAGCAAAAGGATTCGACCGTGTGAAAGGCGACCAGATGGGAATGCTTGCCACGGTGATTAATAGTTTAGCTCTGAATTCGGCCTTAAAAAATTATGGTATTGTTTCGCGGGTCATGACTTCCATCAGAATGGAACCCATTGGTGAATATTACAGCAAGGAAAAGGCTGTTGAAGCTTTGAACAGAGGCGAAGTAGTGATTATTTCGGGTGGTACCGGCAACCCATATTTTACCACAGACACAGCAAGTGCACTGCGCGGAATTGAAACAGAAGCAGATGTGATGCTGAAAGGAACCCGTGTTGACGGCATTTACACCGCCGATCCTGAAAAAGACCCGACTGCCACTAAATTCGATACAATCAGTTTTGATGAAATTTATAAACGCAACCTGCGGATTATGGATTTGACGGCCACAACAATGTGCAAAGAAAATAATTTGCCTGTTTTTGTTTTTAATATGGACCAAAAGGGTAATTTACTGAAAGTTATGGCTGGTGATAACATTGGGACTTACGTTCATCGCTGATTTTTCAACAAATGAATGGGGAATATTTTTTAAAGAAAATTTTAAATATTTAATTTTTTTTTATATTTGCTCACCTTAGTTATTTGAAAGACGCTATTACTAATGCAGGAAGAAGTTGATTTTGTTTTAGAGCATACAGGGGAAAAAATGAATGCGGCGATCTCGCATCTCGAGAAAGAATTAATTCATATCAGGGCAGGGAAGGCATCACCAGCAATGCTAGACGGGGTGAAAGTTGATTATTACGGAACAATGACTCCGCTCGTTCAGGTTGCAAACATCAGTACACCCGATGCGCGCACAGTGGCAATTCAGCCTTGGGAAAAGAAAATGATCCCTGTGATTGAAAAAGCAATTTTGAATGCTAATCTTGGATTCAATCCTGACAATAACGGTGAACTGATCCGGATTAATGTTCCGGTACTGACCGAAGAAAGGAGAAAATCGTTGGTAAAGCAGGCGCAACATGAGGGTGAAATTGCAAAAGTGAGTATTCGCACGGTTCGGAAAGAAGCAAACGAAAGTCTGAAAAAATTGCAAAAAGACGGAGTTGCTGAAGACATTGTTGAAAGTGCGGAAGAAGAAGTTCAAAAGATGACAAATGATTTTAGTGTGAAAGTAGATATCTTGGTGAAAGCCAAAGAAAAAGATATTATGACGATATAATTGTTTCTAGTTTTCTGTTTTCTGAACATTGTTTAATTGTTTTCATGGCTTTGAGGCAGCTTGTAGAAGCTGCCTTTTTTTTTGCCCTTTTCCACCAGAAACAGTTACATTAGATGCTTGATAGAAAATGAATTGCAAACGTTTTGGGAGAAACTGAAATTTTAAAAGAATCCCAGTTCCAAACGGGCTTCCTCGCTCATCATTGATTTATCCCATGGCGGTTCGAAAGTGAGTTCGACGTGTACATTTTCGATGCCTTCAACTGCTTTGGCAGCGTTGGTAACATCGTCGATTAATATGTCGATTACCGGGCAACCCGGTGCTGTAAGTGTCATCAGGATATTGGCGTTTCCACCGTCAACATTTACGTTGTAAATTAAACCGAGGTCGTAAATATTCACTGGTATTTCGGGGTCAAAAACCTCTTTCAGATTATTTATAATTAAATCTATTCGTGCATCCATTTCGTTCTCTCCTTATCCTTCAATTCTGTTATAAGCAACGGCGTACAGCCTTATTTGTTTGACCATTGCCAGCAATCCGTTCGAGCGTGTGGGCGAAAGGTGTTGTTTTAAACCGAGATCATCAATAAAATGCAAGTCGTTTTCCAAAAGTTCTTTTGGTGTCCGGCCTGAAACAACGCGCAGAAGAAGTGCCACCAACCCTTTTACAATCACGGCATCACTTTCTCCGCGAAATATTATTTTGCCATCCTGCTTTTCAGCGACCAGCCAAACCCGGCTTTGACATCCCTTTATCAGGAACTGGTCTGTTTTTTCTTTCGGGTCAAGATTTTGAAGTTCATTTCCCAACTCAATCAGATAGGCATATTTATCCATCCAGTCGGTGAAAACCGAAAATTCTTCAACAATCTCGTTTTGTACCTGTTCAATGGTCATAACTTTCTTTTTCAGGCTGCAAAGTTCTAAAAAATTTAGTTTCTGACAAGGCAGTTCAAAACTCTTATTCAGAAACAATAAAAATTAGGATTTGCTTAAGAATTGCGGCATTTTCAGTTTTGCTTTTTTGTAAATTTAAACAAGCAAAAATCAAAAAAAATCAAAAGAATATGAGTCAATTAGCTGGTTCAAGAACCGAACAAAACTTATTAAAGGCATTTGCCGGCGAATCGCAGGCACGCATGCGTTACGACTATTTTGCCAGCCAGGCAAAAAAAGAAGGATTGGAACAGATTGCCGCTATTTTTGCAGAAACTTCGCTGAACGAAAAGGAACATGCCAAACGTTTTTTTAAATTTCTGGAAGGCAATATGGTGGAAATTACGGCTACCTATCCGGCCGGTAAAATAGGCATTACGATGGAAAACCTGAAAGCTTCGGCTGATGGCGAGAATGAAGAGTGGACAGCACTGTACCCTGAGTTTGCCCGGATTGCGGAAGAGGAAGGTTTTAAAGATGTGGCGATGGCTTTTAAGCTGATTGCAAAAGTTGAGAAAGCACACGAAGAACGTTACCGTACGCTGTACAATAATCTCGAAGAGGGGAAAGTTTTTAAACGGGGAGAAAAAGTGGTTTGGAAATGTCGCAACTGCGGGTTTCTTCACGAAGGAACCGTGGCCCCGCAAATGTGCCCGGCCTGCCAGCATCCGCAAGCTTATTTCGAAATTCAGGAGAAAAATTATTAGCGGAAACGTGATTGTTGAAAGGGTTTATTCAAAACCGAGATGAAGTACTGCATCGCCTTTGTACACAATCGGGGCATGGTTTAACCCAATAATATAACCTGATTTGGGAATTTTGATTTGGTATTCAAATTTTCCGTAAGGGTCGGAAATGGCGCCAATGGTTTCGCCTTTTTCGACCTTTGTTCCATCTTTTACATAAAACCTGAACAAGCCACCGTATTTTGCCCTGATCCATTTTGATTTGTGAATTTCAACCACACCGTTGCTTTTATCATTTTCAAGTTGCGCTGAAAAATCACGCATACCTAGGTACTGCATAACCCGGAGCGTGCCATGAACACCTCGCTTTGTAACACGGTCTTTAAAATCGAGTGTTTTGCCACCCTCAAAAAGCAGCACCTTTTTTCCCAATGCAGTTGTAGCCTGGCGGAACGATTTCTCCCTTTCTCCGGCAAAAACCACAAAACGTGGGTTAAACACCTTTGCCAGTTCGATCAACTCGTTGTCTTTTCCCGGAATACGGATTTGTGGCGAATTAAACCGTTGTGCGCCACCTGTATGAAAATCGATACAATAATCGATGTGCGGGATGATCTCTTTCATAATATGGTAAGCAAAAATGCTAGCCAGCGATCCTTTTTTTGAGCCGGGAAACGACCGGTTTAAATCTTTTCCATCGGGGAATTCGCGGGTTTGGTTGAGAAACCCAAAAACATTGAGGGCAGGAATGGTGATGACCATTCCCCGGGTGGGTTTTGTGAATTTCCGGGCAAGCAGTTCGCGTACAATTTCAACGCCGTTCAATTCGTTTCCATGAATTCCGGCCAGGAGCAGCAATACTGGGCCGTCTTCCTTTGCGCGTTCAACAATAACCGGAATCTCCACTTTTGTGTGGGTGTGCAACCGGGCAATATCGAGGTTGAGTGTGCGTTTCTGCCCGGCTGGAATTGGAATGCCAAGAATGGTTATTTTTTTTTGCTGTTTCATTGAAATCTATACAGAAGGCTGTCCGTGTTTTTCGACATATTGGATAATTTTTTCGGCAATGTTGGTTCCGGTAGCTTTTTCAATTCCTTCGAGACCGGGCGATGAATTGACCTCAAGAATAAGTGGCCCGTGATTCGATTGCAATAAATCGACACCACAAATGCCGAGCCCTAAAGTTCGCGCTGCTTTTATCGCGGCTTTCTCTTCCTCATCTGTTAACTGAATTACCCTTGCAGTTCCTCCGCGGTGCAGGTTGGAACGGAATTCTCCATTTTTTGCCTGCCTTTTAATGGCGCCCACCACTTCGCCATCGACAACAAAAGCCCTTACATCGGAACCTTGCACTTCTTTAATGTATTCCTGTACAATAACCCTGATTTTCATTCCGTTAAAAGCCTGAATCACCGATTCGGCAGCATTTTCAGTTTCGGCAAGCACAACGCCAAGCCCTTGTGTTCCTTCTAATAATTTGATGATAACCGGGGCTCCTCCAGCTCCACTGATAATGTCGTTTACATTTTTTGAATAGTTGGTAAACACGGTTTTGGGTAAACCCAGCCCTGCTTTCGACAGCAGCTGGAAACTGTACAATTTGTCGCGCGAATGTAGCAAAGCCTGCGATTGCACGGTAGTAAAAACCTTCATCAGTTCAAACTGCCTGATTACGGCGGTTCCGTAAAATGTGAGCGAGGCCCCGATACGCGGGATTACTGCATCGGTGTTATGAAGAATTTTGCCTTTGTAAATGATAGTAGGATTTTTTTTCTCGATTATCAGGTCGCATTTCGAATGGTCAACCTGTATAATTTCGTGGTTGCGGATTAACCCTTCTTTGATAATCCGGCTGGTTGAATACGAATCGGCATTCCTTGAAAGTACAACGATTTTCATTTTTTTTTCAGCTTCCTGATTTGAATGATTCTTTTTTTCAAAGAAAGGTTTTTTCTTGATGTGTCGATTAAAAATCTTTTCGAAAGAAATTTTCTTCCCAACAAAACAGGGTGCTTCATTTCCATTCTTTCGGTGAGCGAGAGTTCGATGGGATAATTGTTTTTGAAAATGGTGATTTCGGTCGAAATCAAAACGCGTTTTTCAACAAATCCGTTGGAGCTTTTTATTTTTCGTAGTTTAAAATCATCAAATATGAATTCCTTTTCGTGGTATTGTGGATGGCAGGGATCAAGAAAATTGCATTTGATGTAATCCTTTCCATCGATGATAACCTGTTCGATTTTGTGGCAATGAAAACTTGAAGTGTATGCCCCCGAGTCGATTTTTACATCAATCCCGAACAAATCGAGTTTTTCGAAATCAGCAAAGTCTTTTCTGCCGATGATTAATTTCCGGGTTGCCATGGTTGAATATTTAAAACATCAATATTATTTTATGCAGTGCCGCAATAAAAATATCAATTTCTTCCATTGTGTTGTACATGCCAAACGAAATACGCACGCACCCATCAATACCAAAATGAGCCATTACCGTATCGGCGCAAAGGTGTCCGGTGCGCGCAGCGATACCCATTTTGTCCAACAACATTCCCAAATCATACGGATGAATTCCTTCGATATTAAATGAAATCACTCCCGATTTTTCAGCGGCTTCACCGTAAATCCGTAAGCTGGAAATTGTTTTAAGTTTTTCAGTGGCATATTCGAGCAAACTGTGTTCCCAGCCGGCAATTTCAGTCAGCCCTGTTTCGTTCAGAAAACTGATGGCAGCTCCAAAAGCTATTACTCCGGTAATGTTTGGAGTTCCGGTTTCAAATTTATAGGGCAGTTCATTAAAAGTGGTCCCTTCAAACGAAACCTCTGAAATCATTTCGCCACCCCCCTGATATGGTGGCATTTGTTCGAGCCAGCTTTTTTTGCCATAAAGAACGCCTACTCCGTTGGGGCCATACATTTTGTGCGCCGAAAAAACATAAAAATCGGCATCCATTTCCTGTATATTTACTTTCAGATGTGGAACAGCCTGTGCCCCGTCAACCAGAACGGGTACGTTTTTCTGATGGGCGATGCTGATGATTTCGTTTACTGGGTTTATGGTTCCCAAAACGTTGGAAACATGGGCAACAGCAATGAGCTTTGTTTTTGGGGTGATGAGATGAGGCAGTTTTTCAATTTCGAGAATGCCTGAATCGTTAAACGGAAGTTTTACAATTCTGGCTTTTTTACGAATTGCTGCCATTTGCCAGGGAACAATGTTGGCGTGGTGTTCCATTTCCGAAACGATGATTTCATCTCCTTCATTCAGAAATGCTTCGCAAAACGAAAAAGCCACGAGATTGATGCTTTCAGTGGCTCCTTTTGTAAATATAATTTCTTCGCGGTGTGTGGCATTAATAAAATTGCGAACCTGTACCCGTATATTTTCAAAATCTTCGGTGGCTTTGTCGGCCATAAAATGGGCACCACGGTGGATATTTCCGTAATAGTCATTGTGCAGTTTTTCTTCGGCCATTAAAACCTGAACTGGTTTTTGTGATGACGCTGCACTATCGAAATAAATCAATGGTTTATCGTAAACCTTGCGATGAAGAACGGGGAAGTTGTTTCTGATTTTGGTTATATCGTAGCTCATCAATTAACATTCACAATTGTATTCGCATTCGTGGCAACGGGCCACTTCGCCATTCAATCTTTTTTCAATCAGTTCATCGATTCTTTCGCGCAGCGCTTCCACTTTTATTTCCTGAACCACTTCGTGTGCAAAGGCATTCATCATCATTAAACGGGCTTTGTCCTCGGGAATTCCCCTTGCCCGAAGATAAAACAGTGCCTGTTCATCTATCTGTCCAACCGTTGCGCCGTGGCTGCATTTCACATCATCGGCATCGATAATGAGTTGCGGTTTGGTTTGCATGGTGGCCGAATCGGTTAACAGCAGGTTGTTGTTCCGCTGGAAAGCATTTGTTTTTTGCGCATCGCGGGCCACGTGAATTTGCCCTGAAAAGGCTCCCGTCGATTGATTATCTAAAACATACTTATAAACCTGGTTGCTTTGGCAATGCGGTTTTGCATGTTCAACCTTCGTAAAATTATCGATGTGCTGTTTACGGTCGAGAAAAGCCATTCCAAACAAATTGGCCTGTGCATTTTCACCATCTATGGTCACTTTCAGGTTGTTTCTGATTAACCCGCCATGCAACGAAACAGTGTGAGAAATAAAAGTTGAATTTGCCTGTTGTCTGACAAAGACCGAATTAACACTCACCGCCTTATTGTGCTGATTTTGTATCGTATAATAATCAAGTTTTGCATTCTCTCCAACAAAAACTTCAGTAACAAGATTATTGATGTACCGGTTCGAATCTAACGTATGGTCGCATAAAATGAGTTGAACTTCTGCCCCTTCCTCAACAATTACAAGATTACGTTGTGTTGAAAAAGTATCGGTGTCACTTTTCAGCAGATTGACAATCTGTATGGGTTTTTCAATCGCCACATTTTTTGGAATGTAAAGAAAATAGCCATCTTTTGCATACGCTGTATTAAGCGCAACCATCGCATCAGCCGAGGTATCCGCTAATGCAGCATAATGTTGGTCAATAATATCGGCGTATTTCGATGTTGCTTTTTCGAGGCTTTCGAGTATAACACCTTCAGGTAATTTGCCAGCTAAGTTGTTTTTATCGTAAAACCAGCCGTTATACAGCAGCGTGAGTTGTGTGTTTAAATCGGGAACATTACAGCGGAAAATCTCAGCAATGTCGGCTTCGGTTTTCTGCTTTTCATGCACGAAAGTATATTCATTCGCAAATGCAGAATGAAGATTGGTGTATTTGTAGTTTTCGTTTTTGCGTGTAGGAATTCCCTGCAACACAAAATTCTGAAAAGCTTTATTTCTTTTTGAATTCAGGATTTCGGAAGAATTGGCAAATAACTTTTCCCTGGCCTCGTTAAAATGGGCCGTATATTTCAGCGAAACATCTGTTTTCTCTGTTAAAACGCTCATTTTTCATTCTCCTTTTTAATCCAGTCGTACCCTTTTTCTTCCAGCTCAAATGCAAGCTCTTTTCCGGCGGTTTTTACAATCTTGCCGTTGTACAAAATATGCACGTAATCGGGGACAATATAATCAAGTAATCTTTGGTAATGTGTAACCACAATGGTCGAAGTTTCAGGTGATTTCAATGCATTTACACCGTGGGCTACGGTTTTCAGCGCATCAATATCGAGTCCCGAATCCGTTTCGTCAAGAATCGCCAGTTTAGGTTCGAGGAGTGCCATCTGGAAAATTTCGTTCTTTTTCTTTTCTCCTCCCGAGAAACCTTCGTTTACAGAGCGGTTGGTCAGTTGCGGGTGCAAATCGACCATGTCCATTTTTTCGCGCATCAGCTTCAAAAACTCACCAGCAGTAAGTTCTTTTTCTCCACGGTGTTTGCGATGTTCGTTAACAGCAGTTTTCAAAAAGTTAACCATTGGTACACCCGGAATTTCAACCGGGTATTGAAAACTCAGAAATATTCCTTCACGGGCGCGGTCTTCAGGCGATTTTTCAAAAAGGTCTTCACCGTTGTAAGTAATTTCGCCGGCGGTAACTTCATATTCATGACGGCCAGCCAAAACATTGGCTAACGTACTTTTTCCTGAACCATTCGGCCCCATTATGGCGTGAATCTCTCCAGGTTTTATCTCAAGATTTATTCCTTTCAGAATTTCCTGTCCCTCAACAGAGACGTATAAGTTTTTAATTGTAAGCATAGATAAGCCCCCTCCAACTCCCCCGGAGGGGGAGGGTTTAAAAAGCTTCCTGAAGAATCATTTTATAGTAGCAGATTATCATGAAAGCCATAAATTGTTAATATTCTACTTTATATGTCATGTTTTACTCTCTCTTTCTTGTTTTCCCCCTTGGGGGAATTAAACGGGGTTCTTCTTCCTTCCCCTCCTTTTGGGGAGGTCGGGAGGGGCTACTATCCCACGCTTCCTTCCAGACTGATTTGCAAAAGTTTTTGCGCTTCAACGGCAAATTCCATCGGAAGTTTGTTCAGTACTTCGCGGGCATAACCATTAATGATAATGCCTACAGCGGTTTCGGTATCAATACCGCGCTGGTTGCAATAGAAAATCTGGTCTTCACCAATTTTCGAGGTTGTGGCTTCGT
Organism: Draconibacterium orientale; assembly: GCA_020726265.1. Lineage (GTDB taxonomy): Bacteria > Bacteroidota > Bacteroidia > Bacteroidales > Prolixibacteraceae > Draconibacterium > Draconibacterium orientale_A. The sequence goes on along the minus strand of DYSZ01000016.1, from coordinate 11,747 downwards.
GTTCAACCACCGACGATTTGTTCCCGACTTCGATGTACGGAAAAGTATGAGCGCCACAGGTATCGTTCAGCAAAAGTGAATCGCATTGAGAAAAGTTACGTGAGTTGGTGGCACCGGGCATTATTTTTACCAGCCCGCGGTACGAATTGTCGCTTCTCCCAGCCGAAATACCTTTCGAAACAATACGGCTTTTTGTGTTTTTCCCGATGTGAATCATTTTTGATCCGGTATCGGCTTGTTGGTGATGATTGGTTACTGCCACCGAATTAAATTCACCCACCGAATTGTCGCCCAATAAGATACAACTCGGATATTTCCAGGTAATGGCTGAACCGGTTTCAACTTGTGTCCAGCTTATTTTTGATGAAACGCCCCGGCAGACACCTCGTTTGGTAACAAAATTATAAATTCCGCCAATGCCATTTTTGTCTCCGGGATACCAGTTTTGTACCGTTGAATATTTAACCTCGGCACGGTCGTGTGCAATGATTTCTACAACCGCGGCATGCAGCTGATTTTCGTCGCGCATGGGTGCAGTACAACCTTCGAGATAACTCACGTAACTGTCGTCGTCGGCTACAATCAGCGTTCTTTCAAACTGACCCGTATTGGCGGCGTTGATGCGGAAATAAGTCGATAATTCCATGGGGCAACGCACACCTTTCGGGATGTAACAGAACGAGCCGTCGCTGAAAACAGCTGAGTTAAGCGCTGCAAAAAAGTTGTCGGCAACCGGCACAGCCTGACCAAAGTATTTTCTTACAAGATTGGGATGTTCCTGAAGTGCATCGCTGAACGAGCAAAAAATGATTCCTTTCTCAGCCAATACTTCCTTAAAAGTGGTTTTTACCGAAACACTGTCCATTACCACATCAACAGCAACGCCAGCCAGGTGTTTCTGTTCTTCGAGCGGAATTCCCAACTTATTAAAAGTCTCAATCAACTCAGGGTCAACCTCGTCGATACTTGCATATTTTGGTTTTTGAACGGGGGCGGCGTAGTAACTGATAGATTGAAAATCGATGGGCGGAATTTTCAGGTAAGCCCAGTCGGGGATCTTCATTTTCTGCCATTTTCTGAAGGCATCAAGCCTGAAATCGAGCATAAAATCCGGCTCATTTTTTTTCTCCCAAATAGTTTTTACAACTGCCTCATTCAACCCGATATCGATGATATCAGTTTCAATATCAGTAATAAAACCGTATTTATAGTCGCTTTGAGTTAAATCGTGTAATATTTTATCCTGTTCTGCCATCTTTGCTTGTTTTCTTCTACAATAACAACAGTAAAAACATCCTGTTTAAAATAAATTGCAAAGATATAAAACAAAAGGTAATTTTGCCGCGTAAGAATTTCATTTAATACTATTTTGTCTGAAATTAACAATGCATAAAGAAAAACAAACAAGTATTTCGGAATTGGGCGAATTTGGCCTGATTGAACGGCTAACAAAGGATATAAAAATAAAAAACAACAGTACAAAAAAAGGAGTTGGCGACGATGCTGCTGTGCTTGAATTTGGCAATAAGCAGGTGGTTGTTTCAACCGACCTGCTTACCGAGGGAATTCATTTCAACCTGATGTATGTTCCTTTGAAACACTTGGGTTACAAGGCTGTAGCTGTGAATGTTTCTGATATCTGCGCCATGAACGCAGTACCTACCCAAATCACTGCTTCAATCGCAGTTTCTTCGAAATTTTCAGTCGAGGCAATAGAAGAGATTTATAGAGGAATTCACTTGGCTTGCGAAAATTATGGTGTTGATTTGGTTGGTGGCGACACAACAAGTTCGCTCACAGGGCTTACCATTTGCGTTACAGTTTTGGGAGAAGTTGAAAAAAGGAGCGAGGTGTACCGTTCTGGCGCCAAACCCAATGATTTGCTTTGTGTTTCAGGCGATTTGGGCGGAGCTTATATGGGGCTTCAACTGTTAGAACGCGAAAACGAAGTTTTTAAAGTAAACCCAAATTTACAACTGAAACTCTCGGGCTACGACTATATTTTGCAACGCCAACTCAAACCAGAAGCGCGTGTTGACATGGTTGCCGCCTTCGGGAAAATGGGTGTAAAACCTACTTCGATGATTGATATTTCCGACGGTCTTTCATCCGAAATTCTGCATTTATGTAAAAACTCAGGGGTGGGTTGTAACCTGTTCGAAGAGAAAGTCCCGCTCGATTTACAGACCAAACAAATGGCGGAGGAACTGAATATGAACCCGCTTGTTGCTGCGTTAAACGGTGGCGAAGATTACGAACTGCTTTTTACGATTGCTCAAACCGATTACGATAAAATAAAAAACGACCCCGATATCACGATTATTGGTCACATGATTGAAGCTACCGAAGGAGCAAATCTGGTTACAACTGGCGGTTCAAAAATTCCGCTGGTGGCTCAGGGTTGGAATCATGGGAAAGGCGGATGACTTTTTATTTTTCAAGAAGATATCGGAAATTTCTTATAAAAACTCATTAAACTAATTGTTTCCGTTCGAAGTTTTGTATTGACAAAATTTTTCATTTCCGAATCCATTAATTCACCCATCCCATGCAGTAACCCCTTGTCGCTAATTGATTCAAGCAAATCGATACATTTTTGTAAGTAATCGGAAAATGGCATTTCCATCCGAAGTTCAATAATGTTTTTGTTAACCGGAGTTTGTTTTTGCATAAAAAACCAGCAATCGAAAATATCGCGGTTAGTTACAGCATTCCTGTCGAGCAGGGCGCAAAGTTTGTGGGCAAACATATCCGCCGGAACCATTACTTTCATATTAATTCCCAGCAGGTTTTTTATTTCATAATGATTGTCAAAAATCCGGTTCGATATCTCTACTTTTAGTTTGCGTTCGCCAAATCCATAATCAAGAACGATTACCGATCCAAAAAACTTTTTTGCTTCATCAGTAATAGAACCGTATTTGAGCAAGATGTTGCGAACTTTTGAATAAACAGCATCCTCTTTTTCGGGATTAAGCAGGTTAAAATCCAGATCGACAGAAAAACGGGGAAGTTCGTAAAAAAAGAGCAATGCAGTGCCGCCTTTAAACCCAAGCCAGTTTGATAATTCAATATCAGAATAGATGTCTTTCAGGATTTGAACCAATAAAAATTTGTGCCGGTTTATGTCAACCATTTTAAAAGTATTTGCCTGCCTTTTGTTCCAGAATTTTCGATTGAAACAGTGGAAGAAGTTTATAAATCAATTCTTTATTCAACGGATTTAAATTATCAAAATAGTATTCCTTGTTCAGGTATAAAACATCTAAAAAAGCCCTCTCAGGTGTGGCAATATTTATCTGGTTAACTTGTCTGTCAATACCGTCCGTGTTAATTAACAACTCATTTTTTAATTTCCGGTACAAATATGTCTGGCTCTCAATTTCAATACTTCGGCTCAAATAACTGATTGCTGTTATTCGCGAATCATATTGAAAAATGATCCCTGCTTTTTGCAACACAAATTCAAGTGAAATGTATGAAGGAGTGAAAATTGTGCAGGCAAGTTCATTTTTGTTGTAACCGGATTTAGTATAAATGCCTTTGCGGGGACTGTATAATTTTCCGGTTCGCACATAATAATTCAGTTTTTGGTTTAACGAACCGAAATTTTCTTCCCCAACCAATAAAGCAATATCTTTTAATTTAAAAACAGTTCGAATATCCTTATATATCGAAAAGATAAGATCGGTTTTATTATTTCGTGAACCAGACATGTCAATTAATCAGATGTTCAGTTTACGAAATTAGTAAAAAATCTGAATGTTGCAATTTTCAGATTAGCCATTTGCTTACGATAAAATTAAAAATGACCCCGATATCACGATTATTGGTCACATGACTGAAGCTACCGAAGGAGCAAATCTTGTAACAACTGCCGGTTCAAAAATTCCGCTGGTGGCACAAGGTTGGGACCACGGAAAGTAGAAAATGTAGTTGTTAAATTTGGGTAATTTACAGGTGGCCAAATTTAGATACAAAAAGAGGCTGTTACTGATTAATTGTAACAGCCTCTTTTTGTATAAATATTTCAAAATCAATCAGGGAAATAACCCCTGATAATTCCCCGTTTCGAGTCTTTTACAAAAAGCAAAATCTCGTCACGCTCAAGTGAAGCAGGCATTTCGGCTTCAATAATTTCAATTGCCTGAGAGGTGTTTAACCCTTTTTGGTAAATGTAACGATAGATATCCTGAACTTCGCGGATTTTTTCGTTCGAAAAATTACGACGACGCAATCCGATAGAATTAATTCCAACATAAGAAAGTGGTTCGCGACCAGCTTTAATAAAAGGTGGTACATCTTTACGAACGAGTGAACCACCAGAAATCATCACATGTGGTCCGATGTGCACAAACTGATGTACTGCCGACATACCGCCAAGAATTGCAAAATCATCGATAATAACTTCACCGGCCAACTGGGTATTGTTTACAAGAATAATATTGTTTCCAACCACACAGTCGTGAGCAATGTGCACATAAGCCATAATCAGGTTGTTGCTGCCAACAATGGTTTTGCCATTAGCAGCTGTTCCCCGGTTAATGGTTACGAATTCGCGAATTGTGTTGTTATCTCCAATTTCGAGAGTAGTATATTCACCTCTGAATTTTAAGTCCTGTGGAACAGCACCAATTACAGCTCCCGGAAAAATACGGCAGTTTTTTCCGATTCGTGTACCGGGCAAAATGGTCACTCCTGATCCAATTCTCGTACCTTCCCCAATTTCAACATCCTGATCGATGGTGACAAATGGGTCTATTACCACACTCTCAGCTAATTTAGCATCGGGATGTACGTATGCCAATGGTTGTTTCATTCTGAAATTTCTTTATTATTTTCGTTTTGTTTAACAATCTGTGCCATAAAATCGCCTTCCGCAACAATTTTATCACCAACATAAGTTACTCCTTTCATGTGTGCAATCCCCCTGCGGATTGGAGCAACCAAAGTTAATTTAAAAATCAAAGTATCACCCGGTACTACTTTTTTTCTGAATTTCACGTTGTCGATACGGATAAAATAGGTACTGTATTTTCCTTCTAATTGGCTTAATACCAGTAATCCGCCGGTTTGCGCCATTGCTTCAATAAGCAAAACTCCCGGCATTACAGGTTCTTCCGGAAAATGCCCCTGGAAAAATGGTTCGTTTGAGGTCACACTTTTTATCCCAACAATCTGAAGATCGCTTTTTGAGATAATTTTATCGACCATTAAAAACGGATAACGGTGCGGAAGAAGCTGTCTGATTTTATTAATATCGATTACCGGTGGTTTGTTTGGATCATATTCCGGTGCTTTTTCTTCATTTTCGCGGATGTATTTTTTTAACGCTTTTGCAAAAATGGTATTCGGCCCATGCCCTGGTTTCGAGGCAATAATACGGCCTTTTATATGTTTGCCGCAAAGCGCCAGGTCGCCAATAACATCGAGCAGTTTATGGCGCGCACATTCGTTATCGTAATGTAAATCGAGGTTATTCAAAATACCCTGTGGTTTTACCTCAACTCGTTTGTGGTCGAATAAATCGGCCAATCTGTCAAGTTCAGGTTGGCTTACTTCTTTATCGATAATTACGATGGCATTGTTCAGGTCGCCACCTTTTACAAGGTTGTGGTTCAGCAGAAACTCAAGTTCGTGAAGAAAAACAAATGTGCGGCAGTTGGCTATTTCGTTTTTGAAATCTTTTATCGAATTCAAAACTGCATACTGGTTGTTCAGTACTTTCGATTTAAACGAAATCATCACATTCAGCCGGTAATCATCGTCGGGCAATGCAACAATTTCAGCTCCCGATTTGGGATCGAAAATTTCGATTTTATCCTTGATAACCAGGTATTCACGTTCTGCATTCTGTTCAATAACGCCGGCTTTTTCAACTGCTTTCACGAATTCAATTGAACTGCCATCAATTATTGGTGCTTCTTCGTTGTTTACCTCAATTAAAACATTGTCGAGATCCATGCCAATTAAAGCTGCCAGTGCATGTTCTATGGTACCAATCCGTGCGCCGTCTTTTTCAAGCAAAGTTCCGCGCGAGGTGTCAATAACCAAATCAACATCGGCATCGATAATGGGTTGATGTTCAAGATCGACCCGTTTAAATTTAAAACCATGATTTTCGGGAGCTGGCAAAAAATTCATCGTAGTAAAAACACCTGTGTGTAACCCTTTTCCCTGAAGGGTGAATGAATTTGCCAGTGTTTTTTGCTTTACAACCATATCACTCAGTTCTGTACTAATTTACAGCAGAATCAATCTGCGCTTTTATATTCTTAATTTCTTTTTGGATTTGGTTAACCTCATTGCGTAGCTTCGGTAGGTTTTTGTAAACTGTAATTGCCCTGATAGCATCTTTAATATCGATTGCCGGACTGCCCAAAAGTACCTGATTACTATCGACTGATTTTGCCACGCCCGACTGTGCACCGATAAAAACATTGTCGCCAATGGTAAGATGACCTGCCAGTCCGACCTGCCCTCCGAATTTGCAGTTTTTGCCAACCTTTGATGTTCCTGCAAGTCCTGTTTGTGCTGCCATCACAGTGCTTTCTCCAATTTCGCAATTATGGGCAATCTGTACAAGATTGTCGATTTTGGCTCCTTTTCTGATGATGGTAGAACCCATCGTGCCACAATCGATTGTGGTGTTCGCACCAATTTCCACGTTGTCTTCCAAAATGGCATTGCCAATCTGTGCTATCTTTTTGTAAGTTCCATCTTCAAGCGGTGCAAATCCAAATCCATCAGACCCGATTACCACCCCCGAATGTAAAATACAACGGTTGCCAATCAGCGAATCGCTGTAAATTTTTACTCCGGCGTATATAATACAGTCGTTACCAATGGTTACATTATCGCCAATGTAAACCTGTGGATAAATTTTGCAGTTGTTTCCAACTTTGGCGTTTTTACCAATGTAGGCAAAGGCGCCTAAATAAATGTTTTGTCCAACTGTGGCCGACTCATCGATGAAACTGGGTTGTTCAATTCCTGTTTTTACAGCGGCCATGGCCTGGGTATATAAATCGAGTAACGATGCAAAAGCTTGGTATGCATCATCAACCTTTATAAGTGTTGCGTTAATTTTTTCTTTCGGAACGAAATTTTTATTGACCAGAACCACAGAAGCACTGGTTGTATAGATAAAATTCTCGTATTTCATGTTAGCAAGAAATGCAAGCGTGCCTGGTTTCCCTTCTTCAATTTTTGATACGTTGGATACGCTAATGTTTTCGTTTCCAACTATTTCGCCATTTAAGAACTTTGCAATTTCGGTGACTTTAAAATCCATTCTTTTTGAATAAGCGGTGCAAATATAACTTTAAACTAATTAACGACCAATTCTTTCGGATAACACAAATAGTACTTCCTTACAGTTTTGGTGAGCGCCATCAGGTTAATGTCTGATGCCTGTTCCATATCTTTTGTAAAACCCGACTTGTCTAAAACAAGTATCTTCTCGTTGTGTTTATTGTAAGCTTTGTTCGTTATCTCACCCGACATAATAAAATAAGATGCAAGTTGTTTGTCAGTAGTTATTTGCAATGAAATAGCAGCGTTTATTTTTTCTACTATTTCGGCTTCAAAAGGGGTTGTACTGAGTACAATTTTAAATAGTTTCCTGTTCATCAGGCTTTGCGAAAGTTTTGATAATACAAGGTCGGGATGGTTTTGCCAGATTTTCAGCGCGATGGAAATATCGTTATCGTCAAGTGCAGCATACCAGCTTAAAATGTTGTCGCCATCAATTATTCTGTTTTTTTCAAAGTCGCTTTGGCTGATATTGTGTTTTAAAAAAACATGTAAAGCTGGAGTGGAGTAAATTTCTTCGCCGGCAACTGAAAGTTCGCGGGCGCGTTGAAGAACATTAATTAACAGGCTTTCGGCCGATACAACAGTTTTGTGAAGATAAACCTGCCAGTACATGAGCCGTCTCGAAATCAAAAACTTTTCAATCGAGTAAATTCCCTTTTCGTCAACCACCAGCTGATCTTTCCACACATTCAGCATTTTGATAATTCGTTCAACACCGATAGTTCCTTCTGCCACACCGGTAAAAAAACTGTCGCGGTTCAGGTAATCAAGTCTGTCCATATCCAGCTGACCCGAAACCAACTGATGCAAAAATTGTTTTTTATACTTGTTGGTAAAAATCTGAATGGAAAGATCAAGTTTGCCACCAAAAAACTGATTCAGTTCCTCCATCATCAGTAGCGAAATCTGCTCGTGCGAAATTTTAACCAGTGTATTTTCAAGTACATGCGAAAATGGGGCGTGACCGATATCATGTAGCAAAATTGCGGCACTAACTGCATCAGCTTCTTCATCAGTTATCTCATGCCCTTTCAGTTTTAAAACCGAAATTGCCTGACGCATTAAATGCACTGTGCCCAAAGCGTGTTCAAACCGTGAATGATTTGCCCCTGGAAAAACAAGATATGAAAGACCCAATTGTCTGATCCTCCTCAAACGCTGGAAATAGGGATGTTCAATTAAATCGAAAATAAGTTCACTCTGGAGATTGATAAAACCCAGAACCGGGTCGTTGATAATTTTCTTCTTATTTATTTGATGTTGAATCACAAAGCATCTTTAACGTTATGAATCAAAATTAGAAACTTTTACCGGAAATTACTCCGGCATGCTGTTTTTTTGATTGGGTTTTGCCGGGAGTCCGATAGCTGGTACTAATAAAAAATATTGTGCTTAATTTATTTATTCTTTAAAATCAGCAGGTTATATCAGCAGAGTTATTTGTGTGAATGGGAAAAATTATTATTTTTGCGGTGAATTTTCTAAAACGAGTTTTTAGGGGGCCTCTGGTTCCCTATTTTGTTGGATATAGTTAATGATTGACAAGAATTTAATAGAAAAGCTGGTAAAAAAAAGGCTGGAAGAAGATCAGTTTATTGTTGGTATTTCTGTTAGCGAAAGTAACAGGATTGATATATTTATTGATGGTTACAGCGGACTTAGCATCGACATGTGTGTAGCTGTAAGCAGGCATGTGGAACACAGTCTCGATCGCGAAAATGAGGACTTCTCGTTGCAGGTTTCATCTCCCGGATTATCCGAAAAATTCAGGGTAAAAGAGCAGTATATTAAATACAAAGGAAAGGCAATTGAAATTGTTACCATCGACGATACTGAGATGGAAGGAAAATTGCTGGCCGCCGACGATGCAGGAATTGTGCTCGAAACTTCGGTAAAAGAAAAACCCGAAGGTGCTAAGAAAAAAATTGTGGTTGTTAAGGAACATCATTTAAAATACGACGAAATAAAATCTGCGAAAGCGGTTATTTCATTTAAATAAATAGTTGAGGTATGGAAAATATAAACCTGATTGATTCATTTGCTGAGTTTAAAGAATTAAAGAATATCGACAGGGCAACAATGATGAGCGTAATTGAAGACGTGTTTCGCAGTGTGCTGATACGGCAGTTCGGAACCGACGAAAATTACGACGTAATCATTAATATTGACAAAGGTGACTTTGAAATATGGCGCAACAGGGTGGTGGTTGAAGATGGCGAACTGGAAGACCCGAATACCCAGATTACGCTTTCTGATGCACAAAAGATTGACACCGATTACGAAGTTGGTGAAGATGTGACCGACGAGGTAAAACTTATTGATTTTGGTCGCAGGGCAATTTTGAATCTTCGTCAGAATCTTGCGAGCAAAATTCTTGAACTCGAAAAAGACCATATCTACGGAAAATACAAAAATAAAATTGGTGAAATTGTTACCGGTGAGGTTTACCAGGTTTGGAAAAAGGAAATTCTTATTCTCGATGATGAAGGAAATGAGTTGATTTTGCCTAAATCGGAACAAATACCGAGCGACTATTTCAGAAAAGGCGACAATGTGCGCGCTATTGTTTATAAGGTAGAGCTTAGAAACAACAACCCGCTGATCATTCTTTCGCGCACAGCATCGGCTTTCCTCGAAAGACTTTTTGAACTCGAAATTCCCGAGATTTTCGACGGACTTATCACGATTAAAAAAATTGTTCGTGTACCCGGTGAACGCGCCAAAGTGGCAGTTGAATCATACGATGAACGAATAGACCCGGTTGGGGCCTGTGTTGGAATGAAGGGATCGCGTATTCACGGCATCGTTCGCGAATTGCGCAATGAAAATATCGATGTTATCAATTATTCGCCCAATACACAATTGTTTATAAAAAGGGCGCTGAATCCGGCCAAAATTATTTCAATTAAGATAGTTGAAGACCACAAACGTGCTGAGGTTTACCTTCGACCCGAAGAAGTTTCGCTGGCCATAGGTAAAGGCGGACTTAACATCAGGCTTGCAAGCCAGCTGACAGGTTACGAGATTGATGTTTACCGCGAAATGGAAGAAGATGACGAAGATGTAAATCTCGATGAATTCAGCGACGAAATTGAAGGATGGGTAATTGATGCATTTAAAGCCATCGGTTGCGATTCGGCTAAAAATGTATTGAGCATACCCCGTGCAGAACTCATCAAACGTACTGACCTTGAAGAAGAAACAATCGACGAGGTTATCAAAGTATTAAGGTCAGAGTTTGAATAAATGGGAGTACAAACAAGTTTTTGGCTGTTGTTAAACGCATTTTCTGACAGAAGTAAAAAGAATAGTAATAGTAATTATATGGTATCAGGCGAATCAATCAGACTTAGTAAGCTTGCAAAAGAATTCAACGTGGGTATTCATACCATCGTTGATTTTTTGCATAAAAAAGGATTCAAGGATGTGGATATGAATCCCAACACTAAAGTCTCGGCAGAAGCCGTTCAACTTCTTGAAAAAGAGTATAAAACCGATATTTCAATCAAGAAGGAATCGGAAAAGATAAGCTTAAAAAGCCACCGTCCGAAAAAAGAATCAATATCAATTGACGATATGGACGCAGATGATGATGAAGAGTATGAAGAGGAAAAACCTGCAATAAAAGCGCCTGAAAAACGTGAAGTAAAACCGGAAGAGCCAGTGCTTGCACCCGAGCGGGAGGAAAAATTTAAAGTGGTAGGTAAAATAGACCTCGATACTTTTAATAAACCCAAAAAGAAACCGGAGCCAGAGCTTAAACCAGAAGTTAAACAAGCGGTTGTATTAAAACCAGTGGTTGAAGCTCCGGTAAAAAAACCAGAGCCAACGGCGCCTTTAATTATTGAAAAGCAACCCGAACCACCGGTTGTAGAAAAACCAGTTGAGAAACCAGTAGAAAAACCGGTTGAGAAACCAGTAGAAAAGCCAGTAGAAAAACCGGTTGAGAAACCAGTTGTGAAACTTGTTGAGAAACCGGTTGAAAGACAACCTGAACCCAAAGCTCCCGCAGCAGAAGAAAAACCTGTTCGCCAGGAAGCTGAAATATATGTACACCCCTCGCGGGCTTCGAAGGTTGAAGAAGTTAAAGTGGTTGGAAAAATCGACCTTTTAAATATCAACCAACGTACACGCCCGGTGAAGAAAACCCGCGAGGAAAAAGAACGTGAGCGCAAGGAAAGATTTCAGCCAAATCTTCAGAAACCAACTGAAGAAGCCAGAACAACGCCTGCAAGAGATAACGACATTCACGTAATAAAAGCGAGCGCCGTTAAGCTGGCCGGTCCTACGGTTTTAGGAAAAATAGATCTTCCGGGTGAGAAAAAAGAAGGTTTTGAGTCGGCAAATTCTCGCAAGAAACGCAGAAAAAGAATATAAAAAGATACGGGGAAAGTTACGATTGAACGTAAACCTGAAGACCGTCCGAAAGG
>DYSZ01000279.1 GCA_020726265.1 Draconibacterium orientale | reverse complement strand
GACTTGCCCCCAAAGGCTGGCACATCCCAACCGATGAGGAATGGTATAATTTAGTCGGTTCTCTCGGTGGAAAAGAAGCCGCCACGCTGAAACTGAAAAGTAAAATCGGTTGGACAGAAGGCGCTGAAGGTACCGACGAAAGCGGTTTTAACGGTCTGCCCTCCGGAAAAATCACCCCTGACGGCTATGCCGAAGATTATACATACTTCGGATTTTGGTGGAGCAACACCCCCGACGAGGAATTTTTAAGAAACAGAAATCTCGATGCCGACAATTCTCCTTTCGATACTTCCTCATCCTTTAAAACTGCTGGGTTTTCGGTAAGATGTGTGAAAAACTAACCCTGCAGGATTCACCAGTCTCCCTTTATTTCCGTCTATAAGCCCTGAAGTTACTCCAGAGTTGTTTGAAGTTCGTCCCCCCTGGCGAGGGGGATTCAGGGGGATTGGAAATTTTCATAACTTTCTTCAAAAAAGAAAATGTGTGCCCATTACAACAAAAAACGGAAACCCTTTGCCCGAAATCATAGAAAGTCGGGAACAAAAGGTGAAACATTGCTTTGGCGCGATGTCCTTAAAGCCAAAAAATATTGGCCCTGGCAATTTAACCGTCAATTTATTATTGGTGATTATATCGTTAATTTCGTGTGCAGAAAACTCCATCTGATTATTGAAATTGACGGCTCATCGCATTTGGCAAAAAATGAGGAAGATGCAAAATGACAGAAATTTCTTGAAGATCAGGGATATATTTTGTTAAGGGTTTCGGAAAGCATGGTTGTTTACCGGGTTGACGATGTTATTACTGAGATTGATTATGCAATACATTGCCTGAAACCGAAAACAAAAGAATCTGATGAATAATTGTCTGCTAAGTACTAATAAATCCCCCTCCTTTTCCCCCTTTTTCTATGGGGGACGAGCCTGGAGGTGGCACCAGAGTTGTTTGAAACGCGTCCTCCTTTGAAAAGGAGGTGGCCGCAGGCCGGAGGATGGAGTTATTTTACCACCCCCACTTTTTACCTTTTTATGAAAATAAAATTACTTTTGGTATTATTTTAAAAAAAACAATACACCATGTTACGGAATTTTGCACTGATTTTAACGGGTTTGGCATTACTGATTTTACAATCGGGGTGCAAACATATCGACAAACTCACAGTTTTTAATATCGACTACAATACACAAACTGTGATATCTTCGGCGGTGAGGATTAACGTGCCGTTTAACCTCATCACACCAGACATCACAACCAACTCAAACTCCGAATTTGCCATCAACGAAACACGCAAAGATCTTATTGAAGAGATCCAGCTTACCCGGGTTAAGTTATTGGTGACTGTGCCTGCTGATGGCGACCTGAGTTTTCTGAAATCAATAAAAATATACATCAAGGGCGAAGGGCTCGAAGAAAAACTGATTGCCTGGAACGAAAACATCGATACCTCCGGGAAAACCATTCTGCTGACCACCACCCCCGACGATTTGCAGGAATATGTGAAACTCGATTCCATCTCGCTACGTGTAAATACGGTGACTAATAAGATTCTGCTTACCGATTATACCATCGACATCAGCGCTGGTTTCAGGGTCGATGCCCGGATATTGGGAGTCTAACCCCCTGACCCGGCAGTAATGCTGCCGGACGACAGCACAAACCCAATTTACAAAGTATAAAAATGGCTGAAAGGGGCGTGGAGAAAGAGTTTTTATTACAATTGAAATCTATTTGCCTTTAATACATTGTAAAAAATCATCAATGGATTGTTGCGGTTTTCTTGATTCTACGAATTCGACTTTTTCAAATTCGTACCAAGAGAAATCATCACAATGTCTGTGAATTTTGAATTTCTGAATGCCTATTTTCTCAGGATAGAAAAATTCTGTGCTGATTAGATTTCCCCTGATTGTCTGTTCAAGTTCATCAAGTGAAAGTGATAATGGATTTGAAAAGTCCTTGAAACCAAATTTTTTATAATTGCCTGAATCACGATACAAATAGTAAAACCGAATAGTTTGAGACATCGTTTTTAGGGTCAAAATAAGTCAGAAAATAGGTGCTTGTCAACGGACTATAAGTAACATGATACAATTTTAACCCATAAATTTTTCTGCAAAATGTTTCTGCAAAAGTTCTATATCTGGCAAAAAACGAATTGGCATTTCAATTTTCTTTTTATGAAAGGCAGAAAAATAACTTTGAACAAAGCTGTCTTTTGATTTTAGAAAATCGGAACATATCATAATCTGAAATTCATTATTAATAGCCATAAAACTATTTTCGAAAGCACTATCATGTAAGGAATTTAACAATATTCCATTTTGCGGGTTTAGCCGATTCTTTTCATCCACTGACCAAGGACTAATATGACTTGCGATTAAAAAACTTGTACTTAAAAAAGTAAATTAAAAATTAGCAAAAGTGATGTTAATTGTTTATCTTC
>DYSZ01000103.1 GCA_020726265.1 Draconibacterium orientale | reverse complement strand
AGCACCTCGTTACCCTTCATTAATTTGTATTCTGCCATATTTTAAATGATTATTCTTTATTTTTTATTGATTAATGACTTCCGGTTTCGAAATCACTCCCAACTAATAAATAAGCATTAATAAATTATTCCACCTTCATTCTGTATATGGTGATACAGGTATCTGGACAAACCATACCACAATTGGTGCAACCTATACAGTTTTCGGGGTTTTCCATGTAAGAATAATGATAGCCGCGGCTGTTTACTTCGCGGTTCAAGCGTAAAACGTCGTGCGGGCATGCTTCAACACAAAGTCCGCATCCTTTGCACCCTTCGTTATCAACTACTACTGCTCCTCTGACTTTTGCCATTTTACATCAATTTTTGTCCAAAAATAATTTGCCAAATACTCAAAAAACGTCATAAAAATCAGGTTCTGGCGAATTAATTCCTGTTGGTTAAAATCTTTAAAGTAAACTACTTATTTGCTTTCAGATTAATGGTTTTTCTTTCGAAAACATTAACGATTGATTTGTTTGCCAAAACTATTGGCTAAAAAAAAGATGGAATGCAACTATTGTTGCTATTTCAGGGAGGTAGTAAATGGGTGATTAGCTGAATGAGTATTTGAGGTTGAGAATGCATAAATGGAAGAATGTTAGAATAGGACAGCAAGGAGCAAAGGAACATATCTCTCTGTGGTTCTCTGTGTGTACTTTGTGTTCTCTGCGGTTAAGTGAATGGGATAATAAGTAAGTGAGGAATTGGCTGAATGAGAGGGAAAGGCTTTCAGATTTTATACAGGAAGCGGGTGAGAATGTTCCGGTGAATCCCCAAATAGGATGCGATGTGTTGTCGCTGTAGTTTTTTACCCAAATCAGGATTTTCGGCAAAGAACTTACGAATACGCTGTTCGGCGTTCAATGACTGAAACGAATGTACCCTTTCCATGGCATGAATGTAGCTTTCTTCGGCAAGAATGCGCACGGTTCGCTCGAAACGCCGGTTATTGTCGAGCAGGTTTTTAAAGTCATCTTTCTCAATATAAATCAGTTCCGAGTCTTCGTAAACCCTGATGCATTCCGTTGAGTTTCTGCCAAAATAAAAACTGTCGTGGTTACTTACAATAAAATTATTAGGAGGATAAAAGAACCGCGAAATCCATTCGGTTCCGCTGTCAGCCATGTACGCGGCATACAAAAGTCCGTTCAGCAAAATCCCGATGCGCTTGGTTTTCTCGCCATAACCGATAAATGTTTCGCCTTTACGTAAAGTTACAGGCTTATTTTTTAATTGGAGCTCGTCAATTACTTCGAGGGTAAGCTGGTAGCGCGATATAACCTTGTTCTGATCCATCCGATTTTTATGCAACTATTAAGTTTACAGCCTTTTATCTTGGTTGAAAATGGTTGTTAAAAAGATTCAGCCGCCGTTCGAGTTCGCCAAATTGCTCAGGCTGAACAAACGAAACACAGGCGCGGATACCTTCCTCATCGCTCCCTGTATTATCAAGAGCAATTGCGCTTACACCATAGTACAACAGGTTTTCCACCAACTGGTTACCTGTCATTCTCGGGTAAGCGAGCGTGAAATAAAAACCGTCGGCAATGGGTTCTTCCAAATCGGTTTTATACACGATTTCGAATCCATTATCCATAAATATCTTTTTCATTGCCCTAGCTTTTTCGCCATAAGGTTTTACACCTTCAACAAAATTAAACTGCCCCTTATTAGCAGCTTCGAGCATGGCTGCCAGCGCCCATTGCGCCGAGTGACTTGTTCCTGACGAAAATGAATACAGCAGTTTAAATACAATGGTGCTGCCAAATGTTGCACTCCCGAAACGTTGCTGCAGCACCGGAAACTCGCGGTTGTACAAACCCGACGGAATAATCATTAACCCGATGCGCTGACCGGCGTACGAGAATATTTTTGAGCTCGAAATAAACAGCACAAAATTATTTGTGTAATTTGCCACTGTTGGCTGAAACGGCGGTACTCCGGGTTGTGATAAATCGTGCCTGAAATCCATCCCGAAATAGGCAAGGTCTTCCATCACAATTACATCGTATTTATTGGCGAGTTCTCCAATCATTTTCAACTCATCGGCAGTGAAACAAATCCATGCCGGGTTGTTTGGATTCGAATAAATGATGGAATTGATATTTCCTTTTGAAAGATATTCTTCAAGTTTGGCTTTCAACCTTTCGCCCCTGAAATTAAACACATCAAACGATTCGTATTTCAAACCCAGCACCATCATTTGCTGCTTCTGCACCGGAAAACCCGGATCGATAAACAGCGCTGTGTCCTTTTTTTCATCCGTAAAACCGGCTGCCATAAAAGCGGCAAAAGTCCCCTGCATGGAGCCAACCGATGGAATACAACCTTTTGCATCAACTTCAATATTCATAAAGTTTTTTACAAACAAGGCAGCCTGTTCTTTTAACGGCTGAATTCCGTCGATAAGCGGATAAATGGCAGCCACTCCCCTTTTCAGCGCAGCAATTTCGGCATCAACACCCACCTGCGAAGGAGGCAATCCTGGAACACCCATTTCCATGCGGATGTATTTTACTCCTGTAGCGGCTTCAACCAGATTTACAAGGGCTACGATTTCGCGAATCGATGCTTTCCCCACATCCGAAATTCGGAGCTCCCTGATTTTTGAATCGACAACGTAACTGTTTATCGGAGAATTCATAATGATTAGTATTCAAAACAACTAATTGTCATTTCGAAGGAAGTATGACTGAGAAATCTGCAATTTTGAAACAGATTTCTCCTCCTTCGTCGTCGAAATGACAGAAAAACTAAAATCCGAACTCCGATGCAAGCTGTTTTACCCAGTTGGCCACGCGTTCGTCGGTCAGTTCGGGTTCGAAATCCTCGTCAACGGGCAAACCAACAAATTTGCCACCAACAACGGCTTCCGATTCATCAAACTCGTAACCATCGGTTGCAACCTGGCCTGAAAGAACAGCGCCGTTTTGTTTCAGTTTATTGGCTAAAACGGCCATGTGGCCAACAAACGTAGCAGCATAAGTTACATGGTCGCCCAAGCCAAAAATGGCTGTTTTTTTACCTTCGTACCGGGTCTTTTCAATTTCGGACAGAAATTTACCCCAGTCATTGCTCGAATAATCTGAGTCCCAGGTATCTTTTCCAACGGTGGAAATACCAAAGATAATTTTATCAAAACGGTCAAGGTCGGCAGCAGTTGCGTCTTTTACCGAAACCAGTTCAACCTTGTCGTCACCAATTTGCTTTTTGATTTTGTCGGCAACCCGGTTTACTGCTCCACCCACGGGACCGAAAAAAATGGCTGTTTTGCTCATAATTGTATTTTTTAACTGATTATTTACTGGTTATGAATATTGATTTCGCCACGCACGTATTCACCAAGAATTGAGAGACTTGAGGCGGCTTTTAAAACCTGGTGAATGGCTTTATCGTATTTCAGCGGGTCTTCCCATTCAATATCCACATGAAATGTGTATTCGTTGGGTTTCCCGATGATTGGCACCGATTGAATTTTGGTAAGGTTAATTTCGTTTTCGGCAAAAGTATTTAAAACCCGTGCGAGCGCACCAAAAAAATGCCCCACCTCGAAACAGATGGAAGCTTTATTGGTTCCTGCAGTTTTGTTACCGTGTTTCGAAAGTATGAGGAAACGGGTATAATTTTTCTTATTGGTTTCAATTCCGGTTTCGAGCGCTTCGAGCCCGTACAATTCGGACGAACGCAAATTACCGATGGCTGCCGCATGAGTCATATTTTTTTCGCGAACCAATTTTGCAGCAGCGGCTGTGTCGATATTCTCATGCTTTTCAACATTCGGATAATACTTTTCGAGGTATTCGGCACACTGTTCAATGGCCACCGGATGCGAATAAATATCGGTGATCTGAGCAGGTTTTGTGCCGGGGTTTACAAGCATATTTTGCTGAATGTGCAGGTAAATTTCGCCAATAATGCGCAGATGATAATCGCGGATGAGCTGGTAATTTTTCAGAATACTGCCGGCAATTGAATTTTCGATGGCCATCACAGCAAACTTTACCTTGTCGGTATCAATCGTCTCGCAAACACTAGTAAATGTCTTACATTCAACTACTTCAAT
Source organism: Draconibacterium orientale (assembly GCA_020726265.1). Classification (GTDB taxonomy): domain Bacteria; phylum Bacteroidota; class Bacteroidia; order Bacteroidales; family Prolixibacteraceae; genus Draconibacterium; species Draconibacterium orientale_A. The sequence continues at coordinate 9,084 of DYSZ01000103.1, read as the reverse complement.
TTTATCGTTAAAATATTTTAAAGCAGCTTCCTCGTGAAATGAACCAACAATACCCTGAATCGCAACTCGTTTCATTCTTTAATTTTTACAAAGCCCCAAATATATAAAAATGGTTGGGTAATTGTCCGGCTCACCAAAATTTCAGGTTGCCGGGGTTTAAAGTTTACAATTATGGAATCCGATTCCAGGATTGTAAGAAACCCGAAACTCCCGCCTTAACCGCAGAGAACACGGAGAAGCCACAGAGAACCACAGAGAAATGAACTGCCCCGGCCTTACCCGTATTACTCCCCCGAAGCTTCGGGGTACTCATTCACTCCTCCGATGCTTCGGGGTACTCATTTCCCATAAACCACTGCATCTTCCAAAATCCTAATATTATTCCGGTTGAGTTGTTTGGTTGCTTCTAATACATCAGGAACTTCGATAAGCAAAACGGCAGTTTTCTTGTCACCTACCAATCGGCTGTAGGCGCTGTCGATGTGAATTCCGGCGCGCGACAGTCGAATCAGCAATTCATCCAAACCACCAGTTTCGTCTTTCATTTCGAGCGCAATCACTTCACGCATAACCACCGAATTACCGGCAGTTGTCAGCAATTCGTAGGCTTCTTCGGGTTGGTCAACCAAAAGGTTTAACATGCTCCAGCCGTGGTTGATGTTACTGAGCATCAGTGAGCGGATGTTGATACTTCCCTGTTTCAACGTGCTTGTAATCTCCTCTAAATGGGTGATTTTGTTTTTCAGAAAGACAGATATTTCGAATGCCATCGTTTTAGTTTTTAAGATTCTGTTCTCCAAAAATAATCGGTTATCAGAATTTATACGCAATTGAAACCATATTTCTGACGCTGGTCACATTTTCGGTATTTATCACTTTCGATTTATTGGTTTTGTCAACATCGCCATAAGCGGCAGTTGTCCAGCTTGTTTCCCATGCAAACATGAAGTTTTTATAATTGTACATCAACTGAGGGGAAATTTTGTAAATCATACCTATTTCGTTGGCATAAGTCATACCATAAAAAGAGCCGGTGGCATTTTCTGAAGTCCCGAAATTTTTCAGATAACCCCCGTAAAATCCAACTTTCCAATCTTTTCCGTAGGTGAAATTTATCCAGTTGTAAAGATGGTTATAAGGTGTGTAAGTTTCAGCTCCTGTTTCAGTATTCACAGAAACCACGGCATAACCACTGGGCAAAAGGCTTTCGCAAACATTCTGGCCAAACATGGTTTTACCCATTATCATGAATTTATTTTTTGAATATTTAAAGTAGGCCAAAGCTGCCCAGGTATTTAGTTTTTCGTTGGTTACAAAAGTACCCGTTGTGCCTGTCGTCGATGTTCTTGGCTGAATGGATTTCCAATCTACACCTGCTCCTAAAACCCAGTTTTGGTTGTAATACTGAATCTGGCCATGCAGATTAGGAGTCAGTGCATCGCGCTGGTATTGATAGGTTTTACCCGCAGGCCCTGTATTACTGTAATCGAACTGGTAAACCGCTGCCGCTATCAAATCAACTCCGGTAGCCAGCGTGTGTGTAAAACGCACCTGCGGACTGCGGTTAAATACCTGGAAAGGCAAACCCGTGTTTTCGTTTAGTGTAACAGGAAATACTTTTTCGATAAATGTGGGGTGCCAGGTACGGCCCACCAGCAATTTCGATTTTGGCCATTCAACCAGCGTGTAAACATGTCGCAATCGCACTGCAGGTATTTGGCTCCCTGCTGTAAAATCGATTTCGATAAATCCGCTGATTTTCGATTTACCCATTTCGAGTCCGGTAAAACTGGTTCCGACACGCGAAAATGTGTTTAAAAAATGGGCGCTGGGCTGAGCGTTGATATCTTCTCCATTTGAGTCGTAAACAGGCTGCAAAGGATAAATATCGAGTAAATGATCGCACGCATCCAAATTGCGGCGCGAATCATAAACAAAATCGTTCCGCACAAAGCCCGATAAATCGACTTTCACATTTTTGGCGGTAATTAATCCCTGAGCAAAAGAATTGAATGATGCCAAAATCAGCGTCACAAAAAAGGTTATCCTTTTCATAATCAAGATAATTAAAATTATAAAGAATCGGTTTCAGTAATCTTTCAGTTGAATTTTGATAGAACAAAAATAATACGTATGCCATATTTCCTTTCAGAAAATTAGTTGTTGAAAAACATGAAAACGTAATTTATTCTGATTATAAATTATATGATTCGATCTACTGATTATTCAGTATTTTGTATCAATTGCTACAACTCAGTTTATTCAGCCGGCTAATTTTGCACACACAATGCTGAAGAAAAATATGCCATGAGTAAAAACAGATTGCTGAAAATTTCCAAAACGCTGCATAAGTGGCCGGCAATTATTATCGCTTTCATTGCCATTTTGTTTGCCTTTTCGGGAATTGTGATGAACCACCGCGGAATATTTTCAGGTGTGGATGTTTCAAGAAACATGCTTCCCAAAAACTCCAGGTACGAAAAATGGAACCTTGCAGCAGTGCGGGGTTCAATGGCAGTAGATAGCACCACCAGCCTGATGTACGGAAACATTGGCGTTTGGAAAACCACTGACGATTTCAAGACATTTGACGATTTTAACCAGGGTTTTCCAATGGGGATTGATAACCGTAAAATTTATTCGGTGGTTCAGTTTAAAAACATGCTTTTTGCCGGAACGCAACTGGGCTTGTACAAAAATAAAGATGCAAAAGGCTGGCAAAAAGTCGACATCAATACAGAGGACAGAATCGCTGATTTGGGGTTAAAAGGTGATACTTTGCTGGTGCTTACAAGAAATTATCTATTGAAATCGGCTGACGGAAATACATTCGAAATTATGCAATTACCTGAGCCAGTTGGATATGTGCAGGAAACCGGTCTTTTTGATACTTTCTGGCAACTGCACAGCGGCGAACTTTGGGGGCTTCCCGGAAAACTGATTGTCGATTTATTAGGGATTGTCACCATTTTTCTTTCAGGAACCAGGTTGCTTCATTTCTTTTTTCCGAAAATCATCAGTCGCCGGAAAAAGAAAATGCAGGAAACACAGGGATTGATTTCGGTTAAGAAAACCAACCTGCACTGGCACAATGTGGTTGGGTATGTTTTTGTTGTTTTTCTGATTATCAACACTTTTTCGGGGATGCACCTGAGGCCGCCCCTTTTGATTGGCATTGCCAACAAAAAAGTGGGTATTATTCCCGGCACCCACCTCGACAATCTCAATCCTTGGTTCGACAAACTACGCTGTATTATTTGGAGCGAAGACATTAAAATGTATGTTTTTTCCACTTCCGAAGGTTTTTATTTTGCGGAAGAATCGTTGACAAAAACCTTACAACCTGCATTTTCGCAACCACCCGTAAGTGTGATGGGCTGCAATGTCTTTCAACAACCTGATTCTGGTTTGTATCTTGTTGGGTCGTACAGCGGATTGTATTTTTGGAATATCCGTTCGGGTAGTGTTTTTGACATTGTTGATAAACAGCCTTATAAAGCCCCCGAAGGAATGCAAAGTCCGTTTGGCGCAAACATGGCCGCTGGATTCATCGAAGGCAAAAATGGTGCAATCTGGTTCGATTATTACAGAGGCACACAGGCAATTGCATTTAATTTTCCATTTCCTGAAATGCCGGAAGAAATTATTAAATCCTCGCCAATGTCGTTGTGGAATGCCGCGCTTGAAATACACACAGGCCGCATCTTTGAAAACATGCTGGGGCCATTCTACATTTTATATGTGCCATTGGCCGGAATTTGTCTGCTGCTGGTGTTTATAAGCGGGTTCTGGCTGTGGTGGAAAATGTACATGAAGAAAAAAAAACCAGTGAATTTAATCGTTGATGAAAAAGTAAAGCTTTTCGCGATTGATTACTTCAATACTTTCTACATCATAATTCTCTCGAAAGCTGAAAGGAATAGCTACCTTTCTTTTTACATTCCATTTAAACTCAAATGCGAATAATTTGCCATCACGTTCTTCAACCATGTCAATTTCGGCACCGTCATACGTTCGCCAGAAATAAAGATTTGACAATATTCCCCGGTTTTCATTTCTTTTTAAATACTCTGACACACAGAAATTCTCCCACAATGCACCAATATCTGTTCTTTCACTGACAGAAATAAAATTATTCAAAACTGCATTTCTGACACCATTATCATAAAAATAGTATTTGCGGCTTTTTTTCAATTCATTACGTAAATTGTTACTATACGAACCAAGTCTGAAAATTACAAAACTCTTCTCCAGCAAATCGAGGTAGCGCTCTGCTGTAATTACCGAAACACCTGTAAGGCTTGCCAATTCAGGAACAGAAACAAGATTTCCAACCTGCAGAGCAATAGCTTTCAGCAGCTTACGAAGGACATCAGGATTTCTTACCTGTTCAAACTTATAGATATCCTTAAACAAATAATCTCCGGTGAGGTCCATCAGTTTTTTCTTTTTTTCTGAAAGCGGCAAATCAATAATTCCGGGATAACTACCATAAACAAGCAATTCATCCAGCATTTCCTCAACATTTAAATACCCTTTTTTCTCACTGATTTCTGCAAGCGACAAAGGAAACATTCTGAATTTGATATTTCTGCCTGTAAGTGGTTCACCTGTTTTATTAGCCAGTTCAAAACTACTTGAACCGGTTACAATTAACTTCTGTTGTATCCTTTTATCATCGTACAAAAGCTTCAGAATCTTGCTGATTTCAGGGATTTCCTGAGCCTCGGCGAAAGCAACAATCTGCTTGTTCTCAAATAAATTTTGAATTCTATTAATGTCTTTGGATTGAAGAATATCAGCAACAATTGTTTGTTCACAATTAAGGATAATCATGTCAGGATTTTGTTCACAAAGGATATCAAGTAAGGTCGATTTCCCAACCTGCCGTGCACCGAAAAGGATTAAAATTTCCTTGCTGTTCCACCAGTTTTTCAACGGTTTTAATATTTCCCTATTGTACATTTTGCTCGTATTTTTTCACAAAGTTATGAATTCAGGCCAAAATTCATAACCAAACTTACTAATTTAAGCTTAAATTCATAAGTTCGATGAATTTCTCGTCAGGAAAATCAATTTTTAGTTTTTAGGAAAGTATAATCGGTAGGATAATTCACTGACATTATTTCTTTATGCAGCTAACCACCAGCGGCAAATGTTTTCCGCCAAAAGGTTCCTGTTTGAAAATTGAAAAAAGTTCGATTTCCGAGAAACTGGCATTTTGCAACAGTTCAGTGAGTTGCCGACTTTGAAGCGCCAAAAGCGGGGTTTCATTTTTAATGGTTTTGTCTTCTGATTTAATCAATAATTCGGTTTGAAACGAAATAAGAGAACTGTTTTCAGAAAAAATGTATTTTCTAATGAACCTGATATTCCAGGTGTCGATAACCGGAAGTTCAGAAACAGTTTCACTCAGAATATAGTCGTAATTGAGTATTTGCAACAAAAAATGTCCGCCGGGTTTTAACACAGTAAAAACTCCATCCAACATTTGTTGTACCAAAGCGGGTGTTTGCAAATGCACAAGCGTATTTCCAAAACACAGAACAGTATCAAATTGTCCGGGTTGAAAATCAGTTTTGAGTTCGAGCATATTGCCGGTTTGAAATTGTGGATTGGGTGTCGCGGTTTCCGAACCGCGTTCTAAAGAATCAGCGGATTGGATCCGAACCGTCGGGTCGCAGCACCCATTTGCCTGCTTCAGCAAATCTTCATTCAAATCGATTCCTGTTACAAAAGCGCCATTTTGAGCCAATTGAATGGCCAGTTCGCCGGTAGCACAGCCAATATCGAGTATCTGTTTTCCGGCAGGCTCCCCGACCCTGCTTTTTACAAACTGCAACTGCATCGGTTGAAAAGGAAATATTTCACCATAATATTTTGAGATGGAAGAGTAAAATTCGTTCTGGTTGTCTTTCATTTTTCACCACAAATTATACAGATTTACACAGATTTTTTTGTTGATTTCTTTCTCCTTCACCCTTCGGGGGAAGGTCGGGATGGGGGCAATTCAATCCTAATCCTCGCATCAACCGCAAGAATCTGGTTTCCATCACCCAATAACGGATTGATATCCATTTCTTTAATCTCGGTGGCAAACCGGAGCAAACTTGATAAGCGCACAATAATTTCGGTGAATTTCTGGAGATTTACACCCGGCTGTTTGCGAAACCCTTTCAGAATTTTATACGATTTCAGGCTTTCAATCATAGCAGTTGCTTCACCGAATGAAAGCGGCGCCAGTCCCGAAGCCAGATCTTTCAGTACTTCAACATAAATCCCGCCCATTCCGCAAAGTACAATGTGCCCAAATTTATCCTCGTATTTGGCGCCCAGGAAAAGTTCCATTCCCGATGCCATCTGGGCAATCAGCACCCCTGTTGCACCATCGATCCCAAACAAGTGATGAAATTCCTTGCGTACCTGGGCTACGTTGCGCACATTCAGTATCACTCCCCCAACTTCAGTTTTATGAAGCGGCCCAACCACTTTCATCACCACCGGAAAACCAATATTCATAGCCGCAAGCACCACTTCTGTTTCCGATTTGGCCACCAGTTCTTTTACCCTTGGGATTCCGGCAGCATCCAGCAACCGGTGTACTGTTTCCGGCGACTGGTATCCATCTTTTGACCCTTCAACAATCTCACGGATTTCCTTTATATCGATCCCGTCCATAAAAATCGTGTTTTCAGTTGGCGGTGGAGTGTTCATGACTTTTGTTAGCGCACGGCCCAGCAAAACCTCATCTGGAAAATTCACATTTCCCTGTGAAAGAAAAACCGCAACATCTTCTTTTACATTAATTAATGAAGGCAGAATCGGGTAAATCGGCTTCTTACAGGATTTCATCTTTTCGCTGAGTAACGAATATACGTCGCCGATCGGGAATAATCCCGGGCTTCCATAAATCACAGCCATACCATCGAAATCAAAATCATTTTCGCAGGCATCGATGACTTCACCCAGCTGAACGGCAGTTCCTGTTGCCAGAAAATCGATGGGATTCTCCACCGAAGAACCGGCAAAGAGTTTTTCTTTCAACGCCGATTTAGCTTGTGAATCTTCAATCTGCGGAATTTTCAGTCCACCACTTTCCAGCGCATCGGTAAGCATCACACCCGGGCCACCGGCGTGTGTGATGATGGCCAGTTTTTGCCCTAAAAGATTTTTTCCCGATAACACACAGGCAACCGTGGTCAATTCCTCGCGGCCATAACAACGCACTATTCCAGCTTTGCGGAAAAGCGCGTCAACAGCGGCATCGGAACTGGTGAGCGCACCCGTGTGCGACGATGCTGCCCGGCTTCCGGCCTGCGAACTTCCGGCTTTTATAGCCGCAATTCTGCATCCTTTTTTTATCAATGAAGTGGCATGAAACAACAGTTTATCGGGATTGGCAATATTCTCAATGTAAAGCAGTTTTACCTTCGGACTGATGCCCTCCACATAATTTTCATCGAGATAAGCTAATAAATCCTCCACTCCGGTCTGGGCGCTGTTGCCCACCGAAAAAACATTGGCAAACCGAAGTCCTTTCGGGATTCCCGACTCGATAATAAAAACCGCAGTGGCTCCCGAACCCGAAATAAAATCGCAGCCGTCAGGCGTTAATTTGGGAATTGGCGTGGTGAAAACACTGGTATGAACCGGTGTCATCACCCCGATGCAGTTGGGGCCAATCAAGCAGGCATCATGACTGTTCACAACTTCAACAATCTCATTTTCAAGTTGTTTTCCTGCTTCGCTTGTTTCGCCAAAACCAGCCGAAATAATGATAAAAGCTTTTGTATCATTCTGTTCAGCTAAAATTTTAATCGCTGGCAAACAATGCTGGGCAGCAACGGCAAGAACAGCCAAATCAACCGACGGCAATTCATCCACCGATGAAAAAGTGGGAACACCCTGAACTGAATTTTCATTCGGGTTAACTGCATATAATTGTCCCGCAAAATGATTATCAATCAGGTTTCTGACAATCTTTCCACCGGGTTTCGAAATGTTATTCGACGCCCCGATTACAGCAATACTCTCAGGATGAAACAGCTTTTCATTAATCATAGGCCAGATTTTAATGTGGCTAAAATTAACCTTTTTTACTCCAACCATTGCTGACATATTTCAATTTACCGTAGTTTTAAAACCGATAAAAAACTACAATGTCCGAAGTTAAAGCACAAAAAATTATGGTGTTTCTGCAATTGAACGAATTCGATAGAAACCTGATTTTGAATGGTATTCGCATTGCGACTATCTTCAAAAAAGAGCTTTGTTTGTTTTATCATCAGAAAAAAAGCGAAGCCGGCGAAAAAGAAAAAATCAAAACACAACTTACGGCATACATAAACCCAGTTAAAAACGAAATTCCTGAATTACCTGTTTCAACCTTAATTTTAAGCGACCGACTGCGCGAATTGCCCGATAAATTAGCTGACGATTATGAAGCTATTCTTTTGTTGGCCGGAGCTCTACAGTTCTCGAAATATGCAAAAGCACTGGCAGAAAGTCCTGTGCCATTTCTTTTTGTAAACGAAAGCATTGGAAATATCTCAACTTTCAAAAAACTTGTTTTGCCCGTCGATTTACGCAAAGAAAACAGCGACAGTGCCTTATGGTGCTCCTATTTTGGAAGGTTCAACGGTTCGGGAATAGTTGTGGTAGCTGCCAGCGATAAAAATAAAAATGAGCAGAAACAGGTGACGCTCAATGTGGTATTGGCAAAAAAGCTGTTTGGGAAATTCAAAATCGAACATAAAATTTTTAAAGGAGCGCATTCGAGTTTAAGAAATACTTTTGAGGGGTTCGACCTGGCTATTTCATCGGGCAGCGATTTGCTTGTAATTTTGGGCAGTTCGACAATTACTCCACTCGATTTGCTGATTGGATTGCCCGAACAAAAAATTATAAAACGGGCCGGGAACCTGCCGGTTTTGGTGGTGAACCCGCAAAGGGACAATTACATTTTGTGCGATTAAAAAAACCCGTACTAACCTTTCACCGAAGGGTGAAGGAAAAAGAAAATCAATGCGCATTAATTCGGCGAAAAAATATTTGTTTTGGTTTTCAATGGTTTAAACGTAGTGT
>DYSZ01000278.1 GCA_020726265.1 Draconibacterium orientale | reverse complement strand
CGTAGCCGGCGAATTAAAAGCCATCGAAAACTTGTTAAACGCTCCCGGAACAGGTTCTTCTTCACAAGCCACTCAAGGTGCTTGCTGGATGCTTCAAGCTCGTTTGTATTTGAACGCCAAAACTTTTATTAATGTTGATAAATACGACAGTTGCGTTATTTATACCAAAAAAGTAATTGAAAGCAACAAATATCAATTGGCTTCCGACTACAGAAGAAATTTCTCTGCCGACAACAATTATGCTCAAGGCAATAAAGAAATGGTTTTTGGTTGGGAACAAGACGGCGTAAATACTCAAGGTTATGTAGGAACAACTTTCTTAATCGAATCAAGCAGCGATGCTACTTATTTGAGAGCCGAAGATTATCACGGTCTTACTTCAAATACCAACTGGAACGGTAACCGCGCACGCAAAGATTTTGCAGAATTATTTGTAGGCGATGACAACGTAGCTTCTTATTTGAGCGACCCAACTTTTAGTGCGCATCCTGATAACCGTATCTATTTGAAAATCAAAAAAGAAATAGACATTCCAAGTGCTTCTTCAAGTGGCGACTACGGCATAGGTGTTTACAAATTTACTGCCCGCAAAGCAAACGGTTCACAAGCCGACAACTACAATCCGGCTTTTGCTTCTACCGATTTCCCTATTTTCCGCTATGCAGACGCTTTGTTAATGTATGCAGAAGCTGTGGTTAGAGGTGCTACCAACGGAACAAGAGCCAATGCTTTAGCATACGTAAATTTAGTGCGCGAAAGAGCTTATGGCAACACAAGCGGCAACATAGCCGATGGCGACCTTAACATTGATTTCATTTTTGAAGAAAGAAGTAGAGAATTTTACTACGAAGCACAACGCAGAACCGACTTGGTTCGTTTCGGTAAATTTACCGGAGGCACTTACTTATGGCAATGGAAAGGCGGTGCTATGAACGGTACTTCAACCGCTACATACAGAAATTTATTCCCAATTCCGGGCGATGAAATTTCAGCCAATCCAAATATTCAACAAAATGAAGGTTATTAATCTTTAAATTTTTTATGAAAATGAATAAAAATATCATTATATTATTATTGGGATTTTTAATGGCTTTCACGGCTTGTGAAAAAGACGGCGACAAAATTACCATGCTCGAAGAGGTGGTTGCGCCCACATTATCTACTCCCGCTACATTAACTCTTACACGTGCCACCAGTGCCAACGTTTTAGAGTTTGTAGGAACAGTTGTAAACCCGGGTTTCAATGCCTCAGCTACTTATTTCTTGGAAGCCTGCGCTGCCGGAAACAATTTTCAAGATGTAGTTACGGTTTTCACCGGAAATGACCCTACTTCCATCAAAGTAACTGTGGCTAATTTGAACCAATTGCTTTTGAAAAAATTTGAAGGCGATTTAACACACAGTATCGATTTCAGACTTCGTTCGGTTTTAACCGTTGATGGCGGTACCGGTGCAGCCGGAACAGGCGACCAACTTTTTGAATACATTTCTGAAAAAGTAACAAAACAAGTTGCCGTTTACGGACTTCCACGTTTAGATTTGAACAACTCCGGACGCGTTCAAAAAATAGTATCACCTGCCGGCGATGGCAAATACGTAAACTACGTAAAACTTGACCCTGCTCAACCCTTTACTCTTACCGACCCCGAAACTTCAAAAACTTACGGCTTTTCAAGCGAAGGAGTACTTGTTGAAGGAACTGCCGGTATAGCAGTGCCAACGGCAACCGGTGCAGGCTGGTACGAATTGCAAGTGGACATCAACGCACTTACTTACACAGCCACTCCATATATGATGGGTATAGCCGGTAGCGCAGCTCCAAACGGCTGGGACGGTCCGAACCAAAAAATGGATTATAACGACTCCAAAGGTTTCTGGTACACTACCATTACCTTAACCGGTGGTGCAGGTGCTTTCATCAAATTCAGAACCAACGATAGCTGGAATTGGAACATGGGTCTTGCCGATAGCGGTGTAGCCGGAGAATTGAAACAAGGCGGTGTAGGTAACGATATTCCGGTTGCCGAAGCTGGAACTTACTACGTTACGCTCACTGTAATTACCAACGACAAAGGTGTTTATACCATGACAAAACAATAATCCTTTTTGGGATTTGTTTATTTTAAAAATTCCTTTGATTTTTTTGAAAAAAATTTCAAAGGAATTTTATAAAAAAAAAATTTTAAATACGATTTTAAAATAAAAATTTCAAATATGAAAAATAGAATTTTAAATATATTCGGTGCTTTTCTGGCAGTTTTCTTTATAGCAACTGCCTGCGAAAAAGACGAGCCGATAAAATTGGAAGAACAATTAGAAACTTGGTACATTTCCAGCATCACTTCCACTTCAGCCCAATTGAGCGGTTTTGTGGTAGCACAAGGCGATGGATTTACCGAGTACGGCGTTTGCTGGAGTACAACTGCCAACCCCACCGTGGACAGCA
>DYSZ01000102.1 GCA_020726265.1 Draconibacterium orientale | reverse complement strand
AAGCCTATTTAATATGGAAAAAGGAAATATTAAACAGGCTTGAACTCGAAAAAATATAGGCAAGTAAGAATGGACCCAAAAAAGAATAATAAAAAGGCAAAAATTTATGTAGGTTGGGCAGTGGCCGACATCACCCCTCCAAAACCGGTTGCACTGGTTGGACAGTTGTTTAAACGAATTTCAGAAAAAATACAGGACCCTCTGAATGCTACAGTGCTTGCCCTCGAAACACGCGATGAAAACGGCAGTTGTGAGCAAGCTATTATGATTTCTTGCGACCTTTTGTTTATCCGTGCACAAACGCAAAAAAGACTGCAAGCGGTAATAGCCGGTAAGTTGGTTGGTTTCGACTCTACAAAATTATTCCTCAATGCAATTCATTCACATACCTCACCCGGAGTTATTGATGACGAATTTTATGATTTGTATGATATTAGCAAGGATGAAGGTGTGATGAAACCTTCTGAGTTTGAAACTTATTTTATAGAAAAAGTTTCAGAGAAAATTATAGAAGCATGGAACAACAGGAAGATTGGCGGATTTAGCTGGGGTCTTGGAAATGCCGTTTTAGGGCACAACCGCAGAACGGTGAAATTTGATGGGACCGCCCAAATGTATGGAGCTGATGAACCCGATTTCTCTCATTATGAGGGCACAGACGACAGCCGGGTTCCGATGCTGTTCTTTTTTGACGATAAAAAACAATTGACAGGAATCGTTATTAATTCGACAGCCACAGCGCAGGTTACTGATGACACCAATTTTATTTCAGCCGATTTTTACAGCGAAGTAAGGCAAAACATCAAAAGAAAATATGGCGAAAATGTAAATGTGTTTTTCCAGTTAAGCGCAGCAGGAGATATTACTCCGGTTAACCATGAATATATTTATAAACGGGCAGAAAAGGCTATGCTGGCAAAGAAAGGTATAACTGCAAGACATGAATTGGCAAACAGGATGTTTAATGCTGTTAACGAAGTTTTCCCTTTTGTAAAAGGCGATATTTCTTATCAGGTTGTTTTTAAACATACTGTGGCAAAAATAAATCTTCCGGTAAACCACCCGCAAAACTTACCCTTTTACATTACCGATGATGTGAACCCTGCTGAAATCCATGTCATAAGGTTGGATGATATTGCTATTGCTACGAATCCGTTTGAATTATTTATCGATTATGGTAATTTGATAAAAATAAGGAGCAAGGCAATCCTCACATTTTTAGTAGAAATGTCATGCCAGCACAGCGGTTATCTGCCAACCGAACGAGCTGTAAAAGGGGGAGGATACAGTGCAGACAGGTTTCTTGTTGGTCCGGAAGGTGGATTTGTATTGGTGGACGAAACAGTAAAACATATCAATGAAATGTGGAATGATTAGTAATCTGTGAATCATTATAACAATTTACCGAAATGAAAAGTTATTTTAATCTATTACTTGTTTTTATTCTTCTAACCCTTTTAAACCCTGTCGGTGCACAGGAATTTATCAGAGTAAATAATTCTCATTTTTCCATTTCTCCCGAAAAGAACCTTGAAATATTCTGGAAAAACGAAAAACTCATCAGCGGCGATGCGCACTCTTGGATTGGCAATAAAAATATGGGTACCGCAGATAAATTTGAGACAGATTCTGCTCAGGGTTGGCAAATTACAAATGCCTGGAGCAAAAAGAAACGACTGCCATTTCGCAGGGAAGTTGGCATTTCTCCCGACGGGAATAAAATTGAAATCAGTTTTCAATCGCATCAGGATGCCCTGATGAAAACTTATCCTGACGATACCATCGCGTATAAAATAATTGTGCCCCTGTCAGCCCTGGGAAACGCAACATGGGAAGCATTTGCCGGCCGACCGTACAATTCAAAATGGAGTGTTGGCAAAATAAACGCTTCAACTCCTGATGGTAATATAACCGGAACATCGGTTCGATGGATTTCGTTTGCCACTTCACAAGGTGATATTACTTTTGATTTTAACCCGCAGGGAGTTACAACTTACTATATGAACGAGGCCAACGCAATTCATTCGCAGTGGTCGTTATTTAAAAAAGGGGAAAATCTGGAAATGGTTTTAGCTGTGCCGGCAAGCCAGTTTGGAGGTGCACTCACCGGCAAATTTACGATATTTGAAGGGGGCAGGGGCGAATACTTAAATCGCCATGCTGTCAGTTATTATCATTATTTTTCAGAGTTACCTGCTGAAAGACTTTATTGCTTTGGGTGCAAATCAACGAAAGAATTTACCGATGCTTCGTCGATGGTTTTTGATGAAAAATCAGGCTTTGGGTGGAAAACAACAGATGATTTAAAAATTGAAGGCGGAATTTTTAAAGGCGCACTTTATTCGTCGGTAACATCTAAAAAGAATAATTCTTTTATTTCAAAGAATCTGCGGTCAGGGTTATATCTGATAACAATTCGTTCCGGCAGCATCGATAAAAATATCGGTCCGTTTACTGTTTCTCATAACGGAGAAGAAATTTTCAGCGATATTAAGGTGGAAAAGGGAAATGTTGCCAACCTTACTTGTGTGCGTTGGATTGAAAAAGGAGAGGAAGAAATTACGTTTGATGGCAACTGGGCGGTTAGTGTGTTAGGCTTTCAGCTCTTCATGCATTCCGAAGAAGATTACGAATTCAGAAGGGGTTTCTGGATTAAAAATGATGGTTATTGCCCCGATGTAATGTTTGCCAATTATTACAGCGCACCCCCGGTTTACGGAAAATCAGTTACAATTTCACCGCTTGCAGGAGAAGTTATTGAAATTAAAAATATCCCCGAACTTCATGAATTAACTACTGCATTACCAAATCAATATGCTGAAGAACTTTCATGGCGGTCAACCAGTCCACTGGGTACTATGGGACCGGCAAACTTTGGTTCCTTTAACGAATTTAACACCCAAAAAAAGATAAATACAAGGCTGAAACAAGTAAAGGATGGGGGAGTGGAAGCAGTTATTTTAAATGGCTTACTCTCTCGCCATACTTTTCCGGAGCATCTGACACGGGTAGAGGAAAACATACGTGAAACAGTAAAATCGGGTCACAAAAAAGGGATGAAATTTATCGACCATCAGGATCTGACCATACTTTGGAATATGGATATGGGATTCAGGTTTCTTGCCGAACACCCCGGATTTCTTCAGATATCTCATTCAAATGGCTTGCCCACCTGGGGAATTTGCCCCAACAATACGCAATTCAACAAAGATTATTTTTTCCCTTATATTACTGAACACATCAGGAATACCGGAATTGATGGATTGATGGTTGACGAGTGTACATTTCACGGAAGCAATTATTGTAATTGTGCCGACTGTCGGGCAAAATTTTCCAGGGAAACCAATCTTATTTTACCCGATGACGAAACAAACCCAATTCTGCGGAACAGCTCATCGAAACTTTGGAAAGCCTGGATTGAATGGCGCAAAAACGCCATTGCCCAATGGCGCATTGACCTGAGTAAACTTACTCACGAAATCAATCCCGATTTTAGTAATATTCAATATTATTCTGAAGGAGGATTTATACACGACTATGCATCCTACGAACAAGGCGGCGACTTAGCTCTGAGTGCGAAATCGATGGACTTTCTGGGCACCGAAATCATGAGTCGTGACCTTTGGGATAATTACAGATACAATTTTACAAGCCGGAATATTTATAACAGTTTGCGCGAAACTTATGGTTCACCGGTTTTCGGGTTGGTTTATCCATACGGACAGATAAATTATGCCATTATCGGATGGGCAATGAACAACATGCTGGCGCAAAGTACCTGGTCGATGGAAAGCTTTAACGGTTCTGAAAAAATGGATGATTACACCGGCTGGAAAGAAAACATGAATAATATTACTGCAGTGCCTTTTACTGACGTTGCAGTTGTATTTTCGCGCCACGCGCGCGATTGGTCGCTTAAAAATAAAATCACCTATCCGAACGAAGTAATGGGCTTAAGCCAGTTATTGACTGAAAACCATATTCAGCATACATTTATTTTGGACGATGCCCTGCTCAATCAGGATATTTCGCGGTTCAGGGTTTTGCTGGCCCCCGGAATGGATTGTCTCTCTGACGAGCAGGTTGCAAAGCTTCGGGAATTTGTCGAAAATGGCGGAACGCTTTATATTACAGGAGATGCCGGAAAACTGACTTCTTATGGTGAACCACGCGAAAATTTTGCATTTGCAGGATTATTCAAAAAGAATCAATTAGAAGAATCTGATTATACAGAATCAGGTTTTGGGAAGGGACGAATTATATATTCGCCTGAACGTTATGGGCTAAACGATTTTTGTAAGTTTTATACTATTGAAAATACTTACATGTTCAATCCGGATACAAACATCACGATTACCCACAAAAAGTTATTACAAAAAGTTTTAGGACCCCAATCATCATTTAAAGCAATAGCCATTCCTGAAAAAGTGATTGTTTCAGTGTACAATGAAATGCGTAATGAGAAGAAATTAACTTTAGTACATCTGTTAAATGCTACTGGCGTAGAGGTAAAAAACGGAGACTTACTTCCGTTAAATAATCCAACCTGGAACGAAATTCAAACTGAAATGAGTTTCGAGATTTTATTACCTGCGATTTCAGAATTATATTACACTTCACCCGACTCACCCGGACATAAAACGATTACATCAGAAAAAACAGGAGAGGGAAAATATAAAATAACCATACCTGCCGGAACGGTTGAAAAATATGGCATTATTTATCTGTATGAGTAAAAAAATATTTTGGTATGGATATTACCGGTAGCGCAAAGCAAGCAACAGCATTAACAGGCGAGCCTCACCTTCGGCGGGTACTCGGTTTGTGGGATTTAATCTTTTACGGAATTGTCCTTATTCAGCCCATTGCTGCAATTGGTTTGTTTGGGATTGCCTCGCAGGTATCACGTGGACACATGGTTACAACCCTGTTGATTGCTATGATTGCCATGCTTTTTACGGCTGTCAGTTACGGACGAATGGCATCGTTGTACCCATCGGCAGGTTCAGCATACACCTACGTTGGAAAAGGATTGAATGTTCACCTGGGTTTTATGGCGGGTTGGGCTATGTTTCTCGATTATTTGATTGTTCCTGTAATCAGCTCCGTTTATGGTTCGTTAACTTTGCAGCGGCTTATTCCCGGTGTACCTTTTTTTGTTTGGGTAGTACTATTCGTTCTCATTATAACATTGTTAAACCTTAGGGGAATTAAAACAACAGCGCGTTCGAACCAGATACTGCTGGCTGTAATGATGATGGTTATCGGTATTTTTATTGTTCTGGCAATTCGTTATATTTTTCGGGCACAGGGGTGGAACGGACTTTTCTCAATAAAACCATTTTATAATCCTGAGACATTTCAATTCAAACATATTATGACTGCAACTTCCTTTGCAGCGCTTACTTACATTGGGTTCGATGGTGTTACAACACTGGCCGAAGAGGTAAAAAACCCAAAACGTAACCTGCTATTGGCTACAATATGGGTTTGTTTGTTTACAGGCCTTTTTAGTGTGCTACAGATTTATCTTGCCCAACAGGTTTGGCCCGATTTTTCGACTTTCCCCGATGTTGAGACAGCTTTTTACGATGTAAGCCTGAAAGTTGGTGGCAATTTTATGTTTAACGCTGTGGCAGCCATTCTTTTTGTAGCTTGTCTGGGCAGCGGTCTTGCCGGGCAAGCTGGCGCTGCCCGCTTGCTTTATGCAATGGGGCGCGACAATATTTTACCAAAAAAAATATTTGCACAAATCAATGCAAAAAGTGCAATACCTGCCTTTAACATTGTATTTATGGGAGTTCTAACTGTGTTTATTTCGTTGTCAATTAATTATCAAAGCGCCGCTGAATTATTGAATTTTGGTGCTTTTCTCGCCTTCATGGGTGTAAATATTGCTACTTTCCGAAAATTTTATCTTCAGCGTACAAATAAGCAGAAACATAATTTTATAACCGATGCAGTATTTCCGCTCCTGGGATTTCTGTTTTGCCTTGTTATTTGGATTAGCCTGCCATTGCCTTCAAAAATTATGGGAGGTGGATGGTTTTTAGCCGGAGTAATCTATTTAGCTGTCAAAACGAGGGGGTTTAAACAAAAACCGGTAATCCTTGATTTTAAGGAATTGTAAATGAAGTGTTCTTGCTGTACTAACTTGTTTATGTGTTGTTTTATCAGGAATTGAAGATGATGGTATTTAATCAGTAACTTATGAAAATTGTAATATCAGGAATTGGATGCGCACTCGCAGATTTTGTTTATAACGGACTGGATTTTAACAATAGTGTTTTCAAAAAGTACAGTTCATTGCATGCCGGTGACGGTGGTTTAAGTCCCGGGAAATTGGTTTTTACACACGAACTTGAAAAATTTGCAGGAAAACCTTATGCTGAAATCCTGGATGAAATTACTCAGAAAAAAGCCCCTGATACAATCACTGTAGGAGGCCCTTCGCTTGTTTCATTAATTCACGCGGCACAGTTAACTGATGTGAATGATTTCGAAGTCAAATATTTCGGGATGTCAGGGAAGGATAATATCTCTGAAAATATAAGAAAAATTGTTCGCCAGACTCCACTCAACATTGAAAATTATTTAATTTCAAATACCGATAAATCCCCATTTACACATGTTCTTTCAGACCCTGATTATGATGATGGACATGGAGAGCGAACATTTATTAATAATATTGGCGCAGCATGGAATTATAATGCCAAACTGGTAAATAGTCAGTTTTTCAATTCACATATTACCTGTTTCGGAGGAACTGCCCTCGTTCCTCAGATTCACGATAGTCTGTCTGAAATGTTGACAGAAGCAAAGCAAAATGGATGCATTACACTGGTAAATACTGTCTTCGATTTTCGTAATGAAAAAAAGAACCCACACAAACCCTGGCCTTTGGTAAACAAAATTGATGATTACCAATTAATTGATATTCTGATAATGGATGGTATCGAAGCAATTAAAATTAGTGGTGAACCAACAGTTGAGGAGGCTGCCTTATTTTTTTCGAAAACCAAATTATCATCGTTCATTATTACGAATGGAGCCGATAATATTTATGCCTGGTCGAATGGTACATTGTTTAGTAAAACCGAACTTTTTAAACTTCCGGTTTCTGAAAAGGTGAAAAGTTCGATTAAGGCTGGTTTATTGGGTGATACAACCGGATGTGGAGATAATTTTGTGGGTGGAATTATTGCATCACTTGGCTGGCAATTGAAAGAAAAACGTACAGAAAAATTTGATTTGACTGAAGCCATAACCTGGGGGGTAGCTTCCGGTGGTTTTACCTGTTTCTTTGTTGGGGGAACTTATATTGAGAAAAAAACGGGAGAGAAAATCACTCAGATTTCGGAATTGCGAAATGAGTATTTGAAACAAATAGGAATTTGAATGGACGATATACAAAACAACAAACTGGTATTATTCGGGGCAGGCAAAATAGGCCGGTCATTTATCGGGCAATTGTTTAGCAGAGGTGGTTACCAGGTGGTTTTTATCGATGTTTTTAAACCAGTGATTGATGAAATTAACAGCCGGAAAAACTATAATGTTATTATCAAAGCTGACAAAGACGAAGTATTAAATATCAGTAATATCAGGGGTGTTTATGCCGGCGACGAAGATGAGGTTGTGAATGAAGTGGCAACTGCCGGTATTGTTGCCGTTTCGGTGGGGCAAAACGGGTTGAAGCAAACGTTTGGATTGCTGGCCAAAGGATTGATTGAAAGGGAAGAAAGGTTCAGAAATCATCCGCTCGATATTATAATTGCAGAAAACATGCGCAATGCCGATGAATATTTCGAAGCCGAACTTTTAAAAAAATTACCAGTAGGTTTTCCATTTCAGCAGATGGTTGGGCTGATTGAAACAAGCATCGGTAAAATGGTTCCTATCATGAAACCCGAAGATATAAACGAAGATAGTTTACAAATATTTGCCGAGCCTTACAATTCGCTTATCCTCAATAAAAAGGGATTCAAAAATCAAATTCCGGACATTAATGGGCTTGCGCCAAAAGAGAACATTAAAGCGTGGGTTGACCGGAAATTGTTTATTCACAACCTGGGTCATGCGGTTACTGCTTATATTGGTTTTTTGTATAACCCGTCATTCATCTACATTTACGAAGCTCTTGCAGTAAAAGAGATTTATCGTTTTGTTGAATCAGCCATGATACAGGCTGCAGAAATTCTGAAAAAGAAATACCCCGGCGAGTTTACTGATGAAGACCTGACTAATCATATTCATGATTTACTCTCGCGTTTTCAGAACAAAGCTCTTGGTGACACAATTTTCAGGGTTGGATGCGATTTAACCCGTAAACTTTCTGCCGAAGACCGGCTCGCGGGGGCAATCCATCTGGCGCTTGAGTTTAATCTGCCTTACGATAAAATTCTGACGGCTTTAATTGCCGGATTTCAATTTAAAGCAACTGACCATAATAGAAAAATGATGGAAACTGATGAAGATATTATTAAAGCGTATGAAAATAATATCATACTCGGGTTAATTGAAGTTTGTGGTTTTAGTGTTTCCAAACAATGGACATTGTTTATTGATGCAGAAATTATTAAAAATGACGTAACCCGGATAATTGCTAAAAAAATATCGCTGAATTCTTTGCTATGAAATCAAATAAATAACCTTGATTTATGAAGAAAAGTCTTTTTAGTTTACTTTCTGTTATCCTCCTGATTAGTTCATGTAAGAAGGAACAACCACTTGTCAGTAATCCTGAACGAATTGCCGACATACAGCAAATGTTGGCTGTACAAAAAGAACTTACCGCAAAAAGTTTATTACCCATTTGGGACTTTTTAAATCAACCGCTTACGCGTGACGAAATGCAGGCTATGGAATTTTTATATGCCTACATGCCGTTAAGCGATTTGGCCGATTATTCCAACGATTTTTTTCTGAAGAATGTGCAGATGAGCCTGAAAGCGCGGGCTGAAATGCCATGGGGAAAAACAATTCAGGAACAGGAGTTTCTTCATTTTGTTCTGCCGCTGCGGGTCAATAATGAAAACCTTGATAATTTCAGGGAAGCAATGTACGCTGAAATAAAAGAACGTATAAAAGGACTGGGAATGAAGGAGTCGGTACTCGAAATTAACCACTGGTGCCATGAAAAAGTTGATTATCGTGGGACAGACTCACGAACAAGCGCCCCGTTAAGCACAGTAAAAAAATCATTTGGCCGTTGCGGCGAAGAATCAACATTTGTAGTTACCGCGCTTCGAACAGCCGGAATTCCAGCCCGCCAGGTTTATACGCCCCGTTGGGCACATACCGATGATAACCATGCCTGGGTAGAGGTTTGGGTGGATGGAAAATGGCAACACATCGGGGCATGTGAACCAGAACCTGATTTTAATGTGGGATGGTATATAGAACCTTCGACACGGGTAATGCTTGTGCATACACGCGTATTTGGCCACTATTTCGGTGATGAAATGGTTTTGAATGAAGAAGACAGGTTTACTGAACTTAACCTCACTGCACACTATGCACCTGTAAAACAAGTAACTGTATTGGTGAAAAATAACGATGGCACACCTGCAGACAGTGCAAGTGTTGAGTTTCAGCTATACAATTATGCCGAATATTATCCGCTAACCCGGCAAATAACCAACAAGGATGGGATTGCCGTTTTTACTACAGGGATGGGTGATTTAGTAATTTGGGCTGCAAAAAACGGGAAATTCGCTTTTGGTAAACTTTCTGTTGACGAAACCGATTCGCTTGAATTGGTGCTCGAACAGGAAATACCAGCCAACCATACTGAATCGTTTGATTTAGTTCCACCTTTGGTTGGAAATACTGAATCACCCGTTACAGATGATGAAAGAAAAGAGAACGACCGGCGGTTTGCAAAGGAAGATTCAATCAGAAACTCCTACATGGCGACTTTTAAAGATTCGGCCTGGATTGCCGGATTCGCTGCTAAAAACAACCTGTCATTCGATACCGTCTCCCGATTTATAAAATTAAGCTATGGAAACTGGGACCAGATTGCGTTGTATCTCGAAAAAAATTCAGCAGATTTTCGCAGCACAGTACTCAAAATGGCCAGTCAGATTGCAGATAAAGATTTCAGCGATACACCCGAATCTATTTTAACTGACCATCTTGTTTATTCAACTCAAACAGAAACAAAAAACCTGATTTCGTCCGATGAACTATTTGTGAAATATGTGTTAAATCCCCGTATTGCACTCGAAAATTTAAGTACATGGCGAAGTTTTCTGAAATCTTCGATGGGAACCGAAATGGCGCTAACAGCACAAACCGATATTTCAGTTTTATTAAAATGGATAAACGATAATATTACGGTGAACATTACAGCCAATAAACATTCGCGTGCGCCATTAACTCCCATTGGAGTTTATAACCTGAGGGTTGCCGACCCCTTGTCGCGCGATATTTTCTTTGTGGCAGCTTGCCGCACTTTTGGGATACCGGCACGGTTAAATCCTGAAACACGGTTCCCTGAGTATTATAAAAATGGAGAATGGTTGCGTGCCGGATTCGAAAACAATGTAGAAGCGAAGCCTGAAACCGGATTTTTAAAATTGGTTGATACGAACAACCTGATTGTACCCAGATACTACATGCATTTTACCATTGGGATTTTACGGGATGGTTTTTATCGTTCACTTGAGTTTAATGAAGGAGAAATACTTACTGATAAAAAAACACCTTTGATTTTGGAAACAGGAGAATATGCTTTGGTCACCGGAATCCGGCTGGATAATGGAGGTGTGTTGAGCCAGATGTTTTTCTTTACAATAAAAAAAGGGGAACTTTCAACTGTTCCTGTTGAACTTCGTCGCCAGCAGGTTGACTTTAAACCAATGGGGAAATTAAATCTGGAAGGACTACTTTTGAAAAAGGCTGATGGCAAAACAATAGATTTATCGCAAAAAGCTGACGAAAAGTTTACTGTGCTCGTACTTCTCGACCCCGACAAAGAACCTTCAAGGCATATTTTGAATGACCTGGCAATATATGCTGATGATTTTAACCAGCAGAGCGTACGTTTTGTTTTTGTTTTACCAGTCGGTAAAGAAGCTCAAAGAGATGTATTGAAAACATATCAGTTACCAATAAAAGCAGAAACCGGAACTGATATTGATGATAAGATAATAAATTCCATTACTTCAGTTTATGGCAAATCTTTTAAAAATAAACTTCCAATGGTATTGGTTTACAATGCTTCGGGAAATGTTTATATGTTCTCGGCGGGATATAAAATTGGGGTAGGGGAACAAATCCACAAAATAACTCAAAACGTAAATTGATTACTGCACAGCATTTACATAGTATAAACCGTTAACAATATGGATATGAATTCTGAAAAGACAGTAAAAAACAGCAGTAATTTCTATGGTTACGACCAATCAGTTTGCAAACATTATACAAGTTACCGGGTAAATGGCCCCATCAAAATTGATGGTTCTCCCGATGAAGAATCATGGCAAATGGCCGAAAAATCGCCCCGGTTTGTTGATATGGTTACCGGAAATACGGTTCCGCTCGATACAAGGGCAGCTATATTATGGGATGATGAAAACCTGTATGTAGCTTTTTGGGTTCAGGAACCCGATATTCAGGCTTCGTTTACCAAAAGGGACTCATTAATCTGGTATGATAATGATGTTGAGGTATTTATTGAAGGGCAGGATTGTTATTATGAATTTGAAATTAACGCTTTCGGAACTGTCTTTGAAGTGTTTTACGTTTGGCAGGAAGCATACAAACATGGCAGCAGGTTCGATATCCCGGAACTTGATTTATTAACTCAAAAAGTTGACATTCTTGGGGGTGAATATGATTACCGGAAACACCCTCGCGGAGGACGCTGGGCATTTCGCGATTGGGACATGCCCGGAATGAAATCGGCTGTTAAAGTTAACGGTACGATAAATAAAAGCGACGATTTGGATGAAGGCTGGACAGTTGAAATTGCTTTTCCATGGTCGGGGATGAAATTATTGGCTGGTGAAAAAAATCTGCCCCCGAAACCGGGCGATGTCTGGAGAATGGACCTTTCCCGTTTTCAGAATTTCAGGGATAGGAGTGGCCATATTAATCCCGGGTGGGCATGGAATTCACACAAGGAATATGATTCACATATTCCTGAGATGTTTACTTATGTTTATTTTTCTGATAAAACTGTCGGAGAAATGAATTCCTGATTTTTCAAATAAGAATAAAAATACAATCAAATGAAAACCAAAAATTATTATCTCCCTCTGGGAATCATTGCTTCCATATTTTTTGCCTTTGGATTTATCCTTTGGCTAAACGGAATTCTGATTCCTTATTTCAAAATATTTATGGAATTAACCAATTTCCAGGCTTCATTGGTTGTTTTTGCCTTTTATATTGCCTTTTTTGTAATGGCTATTCCGTCAGCATGGATTCTTAAAAGTACAGGCTACAAGAAAGGAATGGGTTTGGGTTTAGTAGTGATGGCCATAGGTACTTTTTTGTTTATTCCAGCTGCCTATACACGAATCTATGGTATATTTTTATCGGGTTTATTTATTACAGGAACTGGATTAACACTGGTTCAGGCAGCTGCAAATCCGTATGTGGCGATTATTGGCCCAATAGAGAGTACTGCCCAGCGTGTGGGTTTTTTAGGATTGGCAAACAAAACAGCAGGCATTTTTAGCATTTTGGTGTTAAGTTCAATTTTTTTAGTTGATGCCGATGGCATTATTGCCAAAGCTGGTATTGCCAGCCTCGAAGAAAAGAATAGTATGTTTGATGTATATGCATTAAAAATTATTACCCCGTATATTCTTATCAGTTCGATTTTGTTGTTGCTGGCTGTATTGGTTTTCTTTTCGAAACTGCCTGAAATTAATGAAGAAAAATTATCAAATAGTGGAACTGAAGATGAAATTATACCCAGAACAAGTATCTTTCAATATCCCTGGTTGATACTTGGTGTGATAACAATGTTTTTTGCCAGTTCGTGCGAAATTATACCCATCGACGGAATAATCTTATATAGCCGCTCACTGGGAATTTCGATTGAAGAGTCGCGACATTTTCCTGTTTATACACTGGTATTAATGTTATTGGGATATTTAGCATCTATTATTCTAATTCCTAAGTATTTAACACAGCAAAAGGCGCTTTTACTTTGCTCAATATGGGGAATTTCAATGTCGGTTGGG
>DYSZ01000277.1 GCA_020726265.1 Draconibacterium orientale | reverse complement strand
AAAAACTCTAATCTCGATACTGATTTTACTTATTTTGGGTGTTGTGTCGTGCAAATCAACAAAAACAACAGCCTCAGAAAAAAAAGGCATGAATCAGCCTGTATTAACAGAAAAACACTGGAAACTTGTTGAACTGAACGGACTTTTGGTAAGAGAAACCTCGCGTGAACCTTTCATAGTTTTCGAAAATGAGGAAACTCGTTTTCACGGAAATACAAGTTGTAATAACTTTTTTGGCACTTTTGAATTACATGAGAAAAACAAAATCAAGTTTTCGCAAATTGGAATGACCAAAATGGCCTGTATTGGAAACAATTTGGAAACACAATTTATTCGGGTTCTTGAGTCAACAACAGCGTACAAAATCGATAATGATACACTTACACTTTTGAGTGAAACTGATGAAATTCTGGCAATATTTAATGGTGAGATTCTAAAGTAATTGCTGGTTATTCGCCTCCATTTACATAAAAATACCGGATAACACATTTATTCCCTGTACTTTCCGGGTTCTTCTCCTTAGTAAGCCTAATCTGCAAAGTGTGTTTCCTGTCTTTCAGTTCCGTTCCCAAAGTATAAAACCACGGAAGGTGTAAATCTTTACTCCAGAGTGTAAACAAATCGAGTTTCGCCCATTCCGATTCATCAATGCTGTACTCAATTACACCAGCATCGGGACCAGCTGCCACAGCTATTCCAATCGCATTTCCTTTAAACTGAAATTTGATGATTTTACCCGGATACTCCCCGACAAGCATCGGCACATTAACAAAACTATCGCGGGTAGATTTTCCGTCCGAAGGTGTCCACTGGTTTACCATTGTCCAACCTTTAATTTTTTTTGATGGGTTGGGTTTGATTAAAACACCATTGGAATAGCAATATTCATCAACGCAAGCGGGTAAAACTTCAGTATTGATGTCAGCAATTCGGTTTATAAGTTCCCAGTCAATAAATTGCCTTATCGATTGATAATAAACCTGCTGTCCAAATGGCGATGGGTGCAAATCTTTAAAATCATTTTCCCAACTGAACTCATCATTATCAATTCGTTGCGTAACCTCTTTGGCCAAATTAATGGTTGAAACAGTGTAATACTCCGCAATTTTCTCATGCAGTTGAATCACCTCAGGCACCTTACCGGCACGGTAATCCTTCATTTTATCGGGATCAACAAAATACATAATCACAATTTCACATGCCGGGTTTGCCCGTTTTGCATGACGAACAATTCCCTCCATTGCACGGGTTATTTCAAGCGGCTGCGCTTTGTTTACCTGATCGTTTACAGCCGCTTCGAGAAACAACAAATCAACCGGCCCGTTTTTAAGCACATCTTTTTCAAACCTAAATGCACCGGGAGTTGAACCCATTGAAGGTACACCGGCATTGATAAAATCAAATTTCGTTTCAGGAAATTCTTTCTGAATAAAACTGCAAATCGAATCGCGCCAACCCGGATTGTAAGTGATCGATCCGCCTAAAAAAGCCATTCGCCCTGCTTTTTCCTTTTCGAACTTTGTAAATATGCCGCTTAAACTTCGGCGATGGTTGTGAAACGCAGCGGCATCAAGGTTTTGGCCCATTATTGAATTTCCTGAGATGAGCAACAAAAACGCGAGGAAGAAAAACTTATTCATCTTTTTTAGTTTTAGTCGAACCATTCCGTTTTTTCCTGCACATTTCCCCTGCCCGGCGAAGGAAAATCCATGGCAATTTCACCAACATAAAAGAATCCAAGTAATTTTTGTCCGGTTTTTAGCTGGAGTAACCCGTTTAATAAAGGTAAAAACTCAGGCGTTGACCAAAAAGCTCCAAATCCTTTTTCGGTGGCGGTTAGCCACATATTCTGAACTGCCATTGAAACTGCAGCTACTTCCTCCCATTCCGGAATTCGTTCAGCTGTATCTCGCTCTAAAATGATGGCAATGGCAACCGGTACATTTTTTAATCCTGATGTGAATTTTTCAGCTTTCTGAAGGTTCACCGGCTCACTGGCTGAGCTGCTGATTAATAATTCATAAATATCAGCAGCCAGTTTTTGTTTTGCTTCACCCCTGAAAATTTTAAATCGCCAGGGTTCGGTATTTTTATGCGTTGGTGCCCAATTGGCGTTTTCAAGCAACTCTTCAATCAGTTCTTTTGATACTTCGGTTTTGGCAAGAAATTTCGGAGGTGTTGCACGACGTATTTTTATTAACTCGCTGATTTTGTTCTTCATAATTCAAAAATAAAATTGTGATCCCAAAAGTAAAGATAAACTTCGGGTTCGGTTAATTTCAAAAAGAACGGCGGTTAAAAAATACCGCCGTTCTTTGCCTTGTACTGACATCAATCATTTTTCGTACCCAAGAATTTTAAACATATCGTTGGCCGACTGTTCGTTACGATACACGTAATCAACAATATTGCCTTTGTCGTCGCGGTCGATAATTACGTGCTTTGGCGAAGGAATTAAAC
>DYSZ01000101.1 GCA_020726265.1 Draconibacterium orientale | reverse complement strand
TCAACCCAAGCTCCGTTTACCCAATCGCCATCGAGCATCACACGCAAATTGTCGTTTTGCGCAGCTTTTATCAACTTCGATTTAACTTCGCCGGTAAGTTTCAAAATATCAGCAGGTAATTCGTTTATTGTTCGCACCACCCTGGCCGGATATCTCTTTTTCAGCGCTTTAACCAATTTTTCCCATTCAGCCCATTTATTATCGAATGTGCCAAAATCGTCGTCTTTGTTTACAGGCGCAAATTCGGTTTGCAAACGTTTGTAAAATCCGCTGTTATACCTGATTATTTCGCGGCAAATCATCACGTTGCTTCTGAGCGCCTTATTATCTTTCAGCATTCCTGTGCTGTTCAGTTCATACACCGGCGAATCAGCTTTCTGCGTAGTATCCCTGAAACGAATCATAAATTTGTCGTTCAGCTCGTGTGTTATTAAAATACGCTTCTGGCTTTCGTTAAAATCGAAAACCACACCCTCAGCAAATCTTTTGTTCAGTGCGTCGGTGACCGCGTGCATTCTTCGTTGCAAAATTTGTTTCACCGGGATGCTCAGCGTAATAATTCCATTTACAAGTGGTGTATCGTTAATCCGGTAATCGAGAATCTGAAGCACATAATTCCGGCGCACTACAATTTTTCTGCTCACAGTTCCTTTTAATCCTCTCGACAAATTATTCAGGTATTTCAATGTGCTAATCCATGGATATGAACACTCCCTGATACGGCTACAATAAAAATCGGCATCTTTTTGTACGCGGTACGAAAGACAAAAATCGGCAACAACTTTATTATTTACACCAATCAGAATAAATGTTCCGCCTTTGGGCACACCACTCAAATGTTCAACTGAAGGAGCATCGTTAACCAGCGCCTGAAACCTTGCTGCTTCAGCGTCGAGATTATAATGTAAAAACCCAATGTCGAGCCCGCTGGCTTTAATTTGCTGCGTTATTGAACCAACAACAATTGTATAATCTTTCCCCTGATGACCCTCAATACGATAAAAATCAGAAGGTTTCGATTCGTACATTAAATTGTTATTCGGCGCGGCAAACCTGTAACCGGCATTTGTTTCGGGCAAAAGATTGCTGGTAAGGTCGAAATTCCAGTATTTTCTTATTGCGGTGCCCGGATTATAATAAAACGGGATTGCTTTGCCGCCTGATTTACCAGCCTGAAGCGAAGGAATGATTTTCACTTCATTGCCAACACTGATTTTCATAAAACCGTTTGCCTGAATCTTTACCCGCTCAAGCAAACTCTTAACCCTGTGTAAATTATTACAAGCCTGTTCATAAGCCGGAGAATGATAAAACCGATGGCGTAATTCGGGAAACAATTTTTTATTCACAACAAACCCCAACAGCAAATGCTTCGGGAAAGCCTGAATATTTGGCGAACACTGCACATTGATGTGCAGAAGCCATTCGCGAATTTCATCGTAACTATCGCATAAATCTTTTAAAACATCATACCTGTATTGAAAATCAACCGGGATTGTATCGGTTTTAAAATCGAAAAGCGTGTCAATCTGAGCTGAAATAACCGGTTGGCCAAACCACTGAAGCATTTTATCAAGCCCGGTTTTCAGGTTGGCCACGGTGTTGCTGTTTTTTATGGCATCGAAATAAATAT
This sequence comes from Draconibacterium orientale, assembly GCA_020726265.1. Lineage (GTDB taxonomy): Bacteria > Bacteroidota > Bacteroidia > Bacteroidales > Prolixibacteraceae > Draconibacterium > Draconibacterium orientale_A. The sequence continues at coordinate 11,661 of DYSZ01000101.1, read as the reverse complement.
TTTTAATCAGGTTAAGCGACGTTACATTTTGTCCAGAAAGCACAGGCCGTTTAACCGCAACCTGTGGCAGGGAAAGATACGTTTCGAAAATGTTGTGCTTGTTAAAAACAGTATCAACAGCACCGGCAATCAGCTTTGCATCGGTTTCTGAAACCAGCAGCACTCTAAGGTTCGAAACCTGCTCGGTTCCCTGGTTATCGCAGTCGGTGGCGGTGCATAAATCGGCTGTTTTAGGATACGATTCGAGATAAAGCAACGCAACTTTATGCTGAATATCAGGAAGCGCTTTTAAAAGTTCAGCCTCATCGGTTTTCCCCGGTAACAGTTCCCACAAATCCATCACCTTTTCGGGCGAACTTAATGCATCGCCGTCTTTCTTTCTAAAAAACGAATAGGCCACCTGTTTATCTCCGAACTTTTTGAAATGGGTAAATTCAACCGCTTCAAAGTCAATGGATTTAAACACCGATTTTGTTTTACTTTCAGTAAGTTTAATCAAGTCGCCGTCGGTTGTAACACCTGTTCCCTGTGTTACTGAAACCGTTGTTTTTCCGGCACTAACATTCAGTTTGATTTCGAAACCGCAAACAATCCCGGTACCGGTTAAGCTAATCCGTGTCAGCCGATCCTGGTCTTCAAAAAAATCAGGAACCTCGTTAAGTTGTTTTGCCGTTAAAATTTGGTTTTCTTCAAACGTATGGTAACTTGTGCTGATGTTTTTTAATTTTGATTCCATTTCATTCTCCATTTTAAAGGTTTCCGAGTTTTGTGCTCCCCAGTACTATTCTGCCTTCCACTGCATCCGATTCTTCATCGCAATCAAGCAAACGGCCAGTCGGATAAATTGAATTGAGTTCGCTTAGTATATTGATAAAAGCTTTAAGTTTTGTACTGTTTTGTTGCTGACCTGAATTTGTTTTTGCCAGCAGAAAATCTTTGTAAAGCGCTTCAAACTTTCCCATTTCGTTTTCGGGGTCAGGGTCGTTGGTTAAACGGTTGCCAATCCAGCAAATCCGCGCCAGAATGTGTGCCGGCATTTCGCTTCTGATGAGTTCTTCCATAAATTTTCTGAAATCGGGATTTGAAAATCGGTAAGTCCAGCCAGGTAAAACCACCGTTACCCGAAACGAATAGGGGTCAACCGGGTGACAACTTGTACAGTCGTCGGTGCACACGGGCATAAACTGGTTTAGCGGAATGTCGGTTTTTGTCACATCGGGCCTGAGCAAAATGTGTTCAACCACAAACATCCCTTCTTCGGTAAACTCCCCGGCCATGAAACTGATAAGTTCGATAATTGATGCTTTTAGCGCTTCTTTTGAAGTGCTGTACGAAAATTGACGCGCAATAATCCGGTTCACACTGTCAGGGTCAGCATCACGGTTAATCACATCGAATGAATATTTTCCCAGTTCCGAATGCTGAATCTCAAAATTTCCGATTTCAGTTTCATCGGCCACTTCGTTTTCGAAGGCTTTTTCAATTTCAGCCACAGAAGTTTCCAGAATTTTAAGCACCACCAGGTTGAGTTCGTTTTGCGCTACACGGATTGATTTGTAATTCTGCGTGGCCGAAAGAATAATCTGCCCGAAACCATTTCTGATTCGCCAACGAAATACCTTTTCATTATCTGAGTCGGTTAAACTGAAAAATTCGGCAAACGAAACCGACAGATTGCTGCGGTTGTAGTCTTTCATTCCGGCAAGCAGCGCAAGCCGTTTTTCAATACCCGAAACATTTGATGTGTCCCATAAATTTTCGGCTGCCTGCATAAAATAGTTAAATGCACTCCCCCGCCAGTTGCCAATTCCACGGTTTCGTAATATGCCGGTTTCGTAAATATCGCCGTATTCCGAAAGAAATCTTTCACGGGCTTCAATTGCAGCAGTAGTGGCATATTTCCCGTAAAGTTGCTTCATCAGAAATGCATAATCGCTGAATTTTTCAGCGAACCGCGAAATCAAATGGTCGAGTAACTGAATCTTTCTTTCGTCGTTGTTTTTGATATGTGAAAAAAGTAAAGCAGTAAGATTTTCATCATCGTTGCTGTAATCGTTAACCAATTCTTCAAAACCTGCAATATCGTTCACAGCCTGCGCAAACCATGTTGTTTTCAGGTGCTGATTCACCGAAAGCAAATCTTTTACTTTGCCCAGATGCGCAAAATAATTCGCGAGTACCTGGTCGAAAAACAGCAAATATCCTTTCAGTTGCTTTGCTTTTGCCTTTCGCGCTTCATCGACCCACGGCGGAAGTCCGGCGCGCCCGATTCCGTAATTTTCAGGAAAATCATTTTGAATTGTGGTTGTTTCAGAAGTTCCCGTGTAAATTCCTTCAGGGATTTCGGGAATCATACCTGTTTTTGCCTTCTCTTTTTCGGCTTTTTCGTTTTCCCTGAATGCATCGAGGTATTCCTCAATTTTTGATTTATTGATGTTTACAGGCAAAACTCCTTTGTAATAACTGAAAGCGCTGTCGAACGACCTGAACGGTTTTTCCCCTTTTTCAATTGGAATGAGCCAGCTTTCTGTTTCAGGATTCTCCTTATTCTCATCCTGAATTGATATGTCTCTTATGGCAGTTATTCCATCGATTTTCATGATTTCCTGCACCAAATCCGACAGTCTGACTTCTTCGCGTAAACGGGCATTTTCGAGTTCAGTTTCGTCGATGAAACCACTGCTGAGCAGCGGGCCTTCGAAAACCTGGTCGGTGGTATAACCTTTCTCAAACATTTGCTGCAGTGAATAAAACTTAACCGGCGGCGAAAAATAATTGTCGATCGTTCTTAAAACCTGTGCATGAATAAACTCCTCATCAGCTTCGGGTTTTACTTCAAAAGCAGCACAAACCATTATCGGGTGCCGTTCCGCCTTTTTTACCTCCACCAAATCTTCGCATAAATTGCGGTTGGCATGATAAAGTTTTGTGATTTCGCTGGTAATACGGTTGTATTCGTTGTTTTTATCGGCATCGGTCGGAAAGTTGGTTTCATCCAGCTCATCAAAATCAACGATTATAGTATAAAGTCCCTGCAGGTTAAAACTGCCCGTCACTTTCTTCAGTTTATCGGTTGCATAGGCAATTTTATCGTTTTTACAATCTACAAATACCTGCTTTTCAAAAGGTTGTAACCAACAGTTTTTAACTCCTTCAATATCGATAAACAATTTCCGATAATCGGATTCAGTAACCGGTTTCGACGGAAATATCTGCGTGGCAGTGAAAAACTGACGATTTACAGGGTTATCTTCTTTATTTTCAGAAGAAAGTAAATCTTCGATGGGCATATTTATACGCGCACCCAAATCGGTAATGGCATAACAGAGCATTTCGAGAATGGTAACACCGGGGTCGTGACTGTTAAAATCAGTCCACAAACCACCGGAAAGCTGCTCTAAATGCTTCAGCCCGGCTTTTAGCAAAAAGGCGTAATCAAGGTCATCACCTGTTTCCACCTTTTTTGGTATCGAAGTATATCCACTGCTTTCTGCCATAATCAAATGCTGTTTATTTTACTTTAACCAGTGATATATTGTGCTTTTTTGCCGACACTAATATGGATACCGGATTCTCCGGCGCCATATTCACTAGGTTATTTGCGGGTTCTTTACTTAAAACCAAATCTTCGATATAATCAACATATTCAAGCTTTTCGATGTAGTTTATCACAGCACTGCGATGCAGTGTAACGCCAAATTTTAAACCCGCCGTTTTGTCGAATGCCCAGGGTGAAAGCATTTTCACGATATCGTCATTCAAAACCTGCTGGTAATAAATTTCGTCAAAGCCCTGTCTGAATTTTACTTTCAGGCTCACAGTTACTTTTTCATAACCCGGATTAATTACCCGCGCACTCACATGCAGCGAATTGTATTTATTGGTAAACACCTCTATTTCATTCAGTTTCGACTGGCTTAGACGAGGCTCAAAAATATCGAATACATTTTTGTTCTGAATATCGGGGATTACCGCAACCAGCACATTGCCAGGCGAGAGAAAACTTATTGTTGCTGAATCGTTTACTATTGCTGGTTTTGTGTGGTTTACACATTTCACCTTATAGATTTCAGGAAAATGCTGAAGTATCAGGCGCTCGTAATCCCACAAAGTAATTGCGCGGTTTTTATGCCGCAAACGATCACTTATCCGCTGGTAATAAGCTGTTTCATCTTCCCCTGCTTTTCCGCCAAACGAACTGTAGGGTTGCGATAAACCTTTTATGCCCGGCACCTTACCTGCCAGTTTCGAAACCGAATTTTCCTTTAATCCAGAAAGCAGGTGTGAGAGGTCGTTGTTGTTGTTTTCAAACCGGGCCTCAACTGCTTGTGCATTTATACCAATCACCTTACAAACAGCATTGTATGTCTTTTGCATTGAGACTTTTAACCAGATTAAACCTGCTGTCAGAATCGTATTTGAATCTGTCGCTTCGGCTGGCAATGCAATTTTTACAAGTCCTGATTTCAGGAAATTTCCGGTTTGGTCACAAATAACCGACTCTGGTCCGAGAACTTTCCATTGGTTGTTGCAAAGCACGCTCCACTCAATTTTCTCATGAGGGCCGAAGGTTTCAACTTCAGGATTTTCGCTGCCTTCGAAAAGTTGAATCAGCAACGAAATCTGCTGTCGTGGTAACACATCGGCAATACCGATGTACAATTGCCCGCCGGTTTTATATTCAGGAACAAGTCCACCGGATTTTAAATTGCCAATTAAGAGTTTCGATTGACCAAACGGATGCTCGTGATATACAAAAAGTGGTTCCTGTTCGTTTGCAGGCCAACCTGTGGCAAACAATTGCTGTTCAGCCGTGTAGCTTACCGAAATATTTTCGGCAAACGGTGTGTAGGGTTCGTTGGGTAACGGAACTTTTTTTTCGTTACAACTGAGAGCCAACGCATAAATCCGGGGATACATTTCGTGATAAAACGACTTGTTTGACGACAACCTGATTACAGTTTCAGCATCAGGCGAATAGGTGCTGTTATTCACAACTGTTTCGCTTGTTTCGAATTTATCGTTTTTCCAGTTAAACAAAACCATTTCCGGTTTACTCACCTGCCATTTCCTTTTGTTACAGACTGATAACGACGCACTAAAATGTGCATTATTTTCCACAATCAGGTCGGTAACGCCGCTGCTCAGCGCCATATAAGTTTCGGCTTTTGCATCGTGCTGGTAGCTTTTGCGGTATTGCAAATACAGGTCGGCAAACGAATCGCGTTTACTTCCATTGATTTTTGATGGTGTATTTTTCCATTCGATGTTAAAATTCAAAGTTTTCCAGGGTTTGCTGAAAATTTCCGTGTGGCTCAGGTTGAAATTTGCATTCCGTACCGGCAAAGTTCCGAACGGAAAAAACGGTTTGTTGCTGTCTAATTTTCCCTGATCGTTTGCTAATGAAAAATCTTTTATTCCACTTACATCGGTGGTTACAACAATATTTACAAGTTTACGCGAGGCAAGGTTTGCAAACAACTGATAACCATCGGGTTTTCCGGTATCGATGAGTACCCTGCAAATAGGCAATCCGGGTTGATAGTTTCCGCTGTGAATTTTGGGATTAAATGCTACAATCGCCTTTTCATCTGTCGGAATCAGAAATGTGATATCCAGTTTGGTTTCCTTACTTTTAACGCCTGTGGTAAATATTTTTTTGCCCGATTCATTTAGTGTTTCAGGAAGAGCTTTCAGCGGTGCTGTCCAGCCTTTTTCTCCGGTACAACTGATTTCCAGGTTCTCTGTAAGTATTTTTGCATCAACAGGTTTTATGGGTTGTTCGAACTGAACTGAAATCAAAACCGCACGGTTTCCGGTACTCATTTCGAGTAGTTTTGAGGCAATTGAAAAACCAATTCTTGCGGAAGGTAATTCGGCAAAATCAGCATCGTTTATATAACCAAATGGCCACCATTTTGCTAGTAAGTCCATTTTCCCGCCGTCAGGTTTTTTGGGTTCTCCGGCTGTGTCATCAGCTTTAATACAATTGAGACCGGGCTGATGATATACAGTTTTTAATGCAGCTACCCGGGCTTTATTGACAATAATCTCTTCTGTAGTTTTGTATATCAGCTTTTTGCCGCTGGCATCTTTTCCTGCTTCAACAGGAGTTCCGGCAGCTACTTTTTCGCTTACAAAATTCTTTGCCAGTTCAAAAACCAAATGAACGGAATCGGGTGTTGCCTCCAACTTTTTGGTTTGTAAAACCTGCTGGTAATAAAAATCGAGATGTCGTTTGGTGAGCAGGTTAAAACGTTTTTGTGTGAACTCCAGCAATCCCACAAAACTTACAAAAAGAGCGAGTTGTGGCGGAATTTTGTTACCGGTGGAAACCGATTTCAGAAAATCGTTGATTTCGTTGTCGGCAATAAAAAAGTCTGTCCAGTTGCCCGATGGAATTTCGGAACTGGTTGTTTCGAAAAAGTTGATTTTTTCAGCAAACCGCACGGCAAACTGCATCCAGTCTTTCAACCCGAAATCGTTGAGTTTTACCGAATCAGGACTGAGTGCTTCCGGAAACCGCCGGTGCTTATCCGAACCTTCCCTGCTTATTAATATTTCTTTTCCACAACGGCTCATAAATTTCTTAATTACAATTCGTTGCCTTCGTTTTTATAAAATGGATAAACCATATTTTTTCTTGAGTTTGTTTTTCGTACCACAAATTCAATTTTTATCAGTACCACACCATCCTGCATTCCCGATTCTTCCAGCGTCACACGGGTAACATCAATTCTGGGTTCGTGATAAAGAATGGCAGTTTTAATCTGGTCGGCCAGGTAGGTTTTAAGTGCCAGGTCAAGTGGCTTAAACAACAATTCATCGGGGTTGCAGCCATAGCCGGGCAACATTATCCGCTCATTCCGCCGGGTTGAAAGCAATATTTCGAGGCTGTTCAGAATATCGGCTTCATCTTCCACCAGTTCCACCGAGCGCGTCTGCCGGTTGAATGCCGGCGGAAAAGCCCAGCCTCTTCCCAAAAATGTATTTGCGTTTTCCATAATCAACCTCCAATTATTACTGTAGGGCAACCGGCAGGCAACACCGGGCCACCCAAATGTGGCACTGTGCCTGTTACCATCAGACAGGTATGCAAATCTCCCACTCTTGCTGCTGCTCCCATTTTAATTAATCTGAACTATTGAACCTTTCACTGTTGTTGAAGCTCCCGATGACAATTCGGCTCCCGCCGACCCTTCAGCTTTCAACTGCGCGCTTGCTTTTATTTCGATATTTATTCCTTCAACTTTTACGTCTCCGGCAGCTTTAATTATTACATCTTTATAACTTTCGATGGTTACTCCATCGGAGTTCAGGGTGAATTTATTCCCGTTTTCATCTTCAAGCTGAATTACGCCGGCATCTTCGTCAACACTAATTTTTTTACCTGCAGGCGTTTCGAGTATTACCGATTTTTTGTCGTCGTTAAAAACCAGTTTCATTTCGCTGCGGGTAAAAAACCCTTTTTCATAATTATCGTCTGACGCAGGAAGCGGAGCGGGTTTTGCGCTGCTGTTCAGCATTCCGAGCACCACTGCATCGTTTGGGTTTGCATTGATAAAACCCACAATTACTTCGTCTCCGATTTCAGGTCTGAAAAATGAGCCGCGGTTTTCACCGGCATCAAGCGTTGAAACCCTTGCCCAGGTTCCCTGAACTTCGTTATCAACCACAGGCAGTTTCACCAGAATTCGGTCTTCACCATCGGGGTCGCTTTCCAACTGGGTTACCACACCCGTTTGCAAACCATTTACTGCGGCGTTTAATCCGGCAGCCGGCAAATCGCTGATGTTTACTGTTTCTGTAAACCACCGTGGTTCAACGCCAAATTGTGCGTCAACTGTCCAGTTTCCCTCTGTAATCTGGTGGCGCACACCCGAAACATAAACTTTTCCGTTAAACCTGTCGCCAACGCCTTCAACTTTTAAAACTGTATCGGGCTTAACAGCTGGTATTCCCTGGAACTTAACCCTGCCGCGCACTTTAGCCAGTTGGCTGAACAATGCTTTTGCATCAACCCACTGTTGCAGTTCGTCTGCCGGAGTGGCACCGCCGCTGCGCAAAGCGATGTTTCCGGCATTTATTACCGAAGCCAAATCGCCGGACGGGATATTTCCGTTCAGATTTACGGACGGAGCTGCTGCTTCAGCCTCAACCAATTCTTGTGCTGCGTAATCCCAGCTGTAACCTGTAACACCGGAAAGCTGTGTACGCGCATCCATTTCGGCATCAAAATCGAGTAAAGTGGCGCCAAACGCAACAGTTTCCACTTCATCGCCATCGTATCCGGGGCTTTTTACTGTAAGTTTTCCATCGTTTGCAATGCAAACTTTGCCATTCATCTGCGCACGCATAACACAATAATCCCAGTCGGAAACATTAAACTGAACCATTTCCTTGTGCTGCACGTCGGTGCTTTCAATCTCATTTTCAATCGTATAAACCGAAATGATTTCTTCAATAATTTCACTGTCTTTTTTATCGGTAAAATATTTGCTTTTGCGGCCAACAGTAAGTTTTACCAAAACATCTTTGCATTCAACTATCAAAAGTGCATGGTCGGTTCTTATTTTCAGGTTTTGTTTTATAATGATTCCTTTAAAAATCACTTCTTCCTCGAAATGATAACCCGCCGAAATTTCAATTTCATTACCCGGCACAAAAAGTTCCTGGTTGCTGACTGAAAAATCCTGCGCTGCGGGGTCGCCATCAGTAATTACAAGCCGGGCTGAAGGAATGCGGTTGATTTCCTTTTCAACCACAATGCTCAATATGTCGATTGTACGCGAGACTTCGGCGCCGTTAATTATCACCTTTGTGGTAACCAGGTCGGCCGATCGTGCAGTATTTATCAGACGTTGTTCTGGCATTGTATCACGTTTTTTCGATTGGTGGAAAAACAATCATTTGTCCGGCTTTCAGTTTTCTGAAGTTGGCAATTCCGTTGGCTTTGGCTACTTCGAGGTAATATTTCGGGTCGCCATAAATCCGGTAGGTCATTAGTGGTAAATTATCGCCTTCTTTTACCATGCGAACATGCGTTAAATCGGGCGAGCTGTTGTTTTCGCGTGCAACACGTAAATTATCTTCAACAAAACCTTTGAATTTTGCCCGAACAGATGCGCGTAGTGGTAAACCATCGGATTTAAATAGTTTATAGGTAATGTTCATTTCAGTAAGTGTACCCTTGAAAAGCAGCGTTCCCCACGAAATGACAAGATAATTGGGGCGGTGTTTGTCGCCGTTGTAATCGAAAACCACGCGCTTGAATTTCTCGATATCATCTATAATTCCGTTGCCCTCATCTTTATACACTTTATCATCGGCATCGGTGGATGGCGAACCATAATCAACCACAACACCTGTGCGGTCGAAAACAAATTCGAGGTCGAGATTTTCGGGCGGAATTTTATTAAAGCGGACAGCGGATGAACTTGTACCGGAAGCCTGATTGTTATTTTGTTCGATTTTATAATTGAATGTGTATTTATCAGGATTCAACAGAGATTTGAATACCCCTTCAGAGATTTCTTCCGAGAACCGTTCATCGCTGTATGCTTTAATTTTAAGTTTAATCAATTCTCCGCTCATGTTATCGTTCCTCCTTTTTAGCCAACAATTCCATTACCTGTTCCACACAAGCCTCAATAATTTTATCCCTGTCGGTTCCTGCACCAGTTTCAGATGCAGCACTGGCCGACGATTCGTCAACATTTATTTTGATATGCAATTCTTTAATTTCGATGGGCATTTTACTGAATATTAAAGTAGTTGTACACCAATTCGAGCGATTCAATCACTATTCTGCTTTCCTCTGCATTAAAATCGGCAACCGACCATTTTACCGGGTAAGCATGTACTACGTTCCATGAAGTAAGGGGCTCATGTTTTTCGTTCAACAGGCTGATTGTAATATTGGTTGGTTTTATATTCAAATCATCCAATGCCTCGCGGCACCATTTTGCCAGCGCAGAATCAGCAATGAGCCCCCTTTTAAGTATCAACTTCTGATAACGCGACCTGACAGGTAGTTTGTGTTTGAATCTGTTTTCTCCACCCTCCGGAATTTCTTCAATTTCGAGTTCGGCAGACAAACCCGAAACAGATTGAAACTGATATTCACCCGGAATATTCCCGAATTCAACCATAAAATGAAAGCCCAGCGGAGGATAGTATTTTCCCATAATCAGGCAAATTCAACAGTTAAACCTTCGTGTACAACTTCCATCGTTTCAATAGCGACTTCGTTTCCATCCGATTTCAAATCGGTTGACTGCACTTTGGTTGGCCAGGCATTTTTTACTTTCCAGGTAACTGAAGGTTCGTGATTTTCGTTGAGCAAACTGATGGTCATGTCGCGCCGCTCGATGGTATTCAGTTTGACTGTATTCCACCAGTTAAAATAATCCTTATCCGATGCAAATGTGCCGCGTTTGAGTGTGAGGTTGCCGAATTTCTGCATCCCCGGCATTTTTATTTTCGAATATTCGGGGCTTGAACCCTCGCGATATTCCACTATTTCTGTCTCAACATCGAGACCGGTAACTTCGGTAAAACCAATCCGGGCTCCACCCCATTCAACCTGAAAGTGAAATTTTACCAATGGATAATTTGTTGCCATAACTATTTATTTTTAATTATTTACTTACGATTGCTGCAGTTTATGCGAAAATTTCAGGATGATAAATTCGGCAGGACGAACTGCGGCCATACCAACTTCAACGTGCATATAACCGTTGAGAATATCCTGGGCTGTCATGGTTTGACCAAGACCAACACGGACAAAATAGGCTTCGTCGGGTTTAGCGCCAGCCAGAGCGCCGGCTCTCCACTGTAAGAACAGGAAATTTTCAATCATTGCCCGCACCTTCACCCAAGTATTGGCATCGTTGGGTTCAAAAACAAAGCGCGACGTAGCTTTTTTAACCGACTCTTCAACCATATTAAAAAATCTGCGAACCGGAATGTAGCGCCATTCATTGTCGTTTCCGGCAAGAGTGCGTGCTCCCCAAACCAATGTGCCTTTACCAGTAAATGCCCGAATTGCATTCACCGATTTGCCAGCCTCTGTATCAATATTCAAACTTTCCTGGTCGTTGTGGGTAATATTTACAGCGGGCCCTTTTACTGCCGAAATTGAAATGTTAGCCGGTGCTTTCCAAACACCGCGTTCATTGTCAACAGCAGCATATAAACCAACAACTGCGCCACTTGGCGGCAAAACAACACTCTGCTTGCCAATTGCAGTTGCAATTGCTTTGTAAATCGGGTCAATATCAAACAGCGTTTCAGTTCGTTTTTCCCTCACTGCTTTCAGTTCGGTAAAATATTTTGCAACAACTGCTGCTATTTTACCAAGCAAAGCAGCAAAATATGGTGCTGCTGTTTCAGCGGTTTTTGTTGCTGTGTAAATATTATTTGCACCAGTTGCCGGGGCTGCGAAAGTCAGTGTGGGAAAATCGGCGGCAAAAGTATCAGTAACCAATAAATCACTCCATGCTGCCGGCAGTGTAACCGTTGTATTGTTGCTTGCCTTGCTGAAGAAATTGTAATCATACAACGTTTTAAGCAACCCGTTAAATTCGGCGGTTGGTGCGGTGTACCTGTTTAAAATATTTTTAGCCGAATTTATTAAGATACCAGAACTAATTTTTCTGC
>DYSZ01000100.1 GCA_020726265.1 Draconibacterium orientale | reverse complement strand
TCGCTGCCAACTTACCCGAGGCCCGTGTTCTTCTGAGCACGGGCCTTACTTTTTTTATGAACTGCCAAAATTATTTGAAATAAGCTTCGTTTACTTTGTAAACTTTTCTATTTAAATCTTACTGTGATAGATATAAAATCTGTAAATAAAGATTACTGGAGGGAGAATATATATTTTTTGTCGCTTGTGATTTGCGTTGGTGTTTTACCATTCTCTGAAGCATTAGTAAGTATTTCTGCCGGTATTCTTCTGTTTCAGGCCTTAATTCTTCAATCTTGGAAGCATCCGTCTTTATTATTTAGATCTCCTAAAACTCTCACTCTCTTTATTTCTGTTTTTGTTGTTTATATTCTTGGAATGCTCCATACGAAGGACTTTCATTTTGCAGTGTATGAGTTGAAAAAGGTTATTTTCTGGATTGTTATCCCATTAGCAGTTTTTTTATCTCCAAAAATTTCTGAGTACAAATTAATTTTCGTTTTTAAAGTATTTGTTGTTGCCGTTACAATGGCAAGTCTTATTCATCTTGGAAAGTTAATTTTTGCCAATAACTTATATCTTTCTGATTTCAGAGATGTTAGCATAATTTCACACATCCGGTTCTCATTACAAGTGGTTCTTGCAATAATTTTATCAGGTTGGTTTATATTGCATAAAACTACCTTGAAGCCAAATGCTGAAATCATCTTATACATTATTGTTTCAGTTTGGCTGATTGTTTTCTTATTTCTTTTAAAGTCATTGTTGGGTTTGTTGGCATTTGGAATAACTTGTTCCGTTGTCTTGTATTTATTTATCAAAAATCAGAAAGACAAAAAAATACAGAAGTGGGCTATTCTTCTTTTTGTAATTGTATTTGTTTTATTATTGATTTTTGTTGGTAAAGCTGTTGCCGATTTTTATAATTATAATGGTGAAACATCTGAATTTGCAGAGCAACGAACTCTGTCCGGAAATCTGTACAGCCACGACTTGAATAACATTATTCGTGAAAACGGAACCCTTGTTTACACTTTTATTTGTGAACCTGAATTGGAAAAGGAATGGAATAAACGCAGCAAAATAAACTATTCCAATTCAATCAACGGATTTCCACTTAATAGCACGTTAATCAGGTACATGGCCAGTAAGGGACTAAAAAAAGATAGCGTGGGTATTAGTTTTTTGGCCGATGATGATATCCGGCTGATAGAGCAAGGTGTAACAAATTATAAATTCAAAAACTCCCGTTTTTCCATTTATCCACGCATTTACGAAACGATTTGGGAACTTGATTATTATTTTAAAACGGGTGACCCGAATAACAAAACTCTTGCTCAACGCATCGAGTTTGTAAAAGCCTCCGTTTTTCTCATTAAAAGAAACCTGTTTTTTGGGATTGGAACAGGTAACTGGAAAATTGATTACAATGAAGCATACGACAAGATGCAATCAAAACTTTTGCCTGAAAAGCGCGGACCGTCGCATAATCAATACCTGAATTACATGGTTAAGTTTGGTCTGATTGGTTTTTTCTGGATCATGTTTGCTTTAATCGCTCCGGTATTTATTGAGAAACAACAGCGAAATGTCGTACTTATCTTATTTCTTGTGGCAATTGCAGCTGCCAATCTGGGCGATTCCAACCTTGAAACTCACATGGGATTATCATTTTTTATTTTGTTTTATTCACTGTTTCTTTGGAATTCAACACGTCAAATGAGTTCTCGTGACTAAAGTTGCTGCAATCCGTTTTTACATTGAACCAGTTTGTTTTTGATCGTATTTTCCAGAATCCCGCGATTTACTGAAAGTCGCTCCCTTTTTTCGGTTTTGTGCCACAAATGATAGGTTATTGCCCTGAATTTTACTTTTCTGAAAACAACTCCCTTATGGTGCAATCTGAACAACATATCCGAATCTTCAAGTCCCCATCCTTCAAAATCTTCATTCCAGCCATTAACTTCAATCAAATCTTTTTTCGAAACACCTAATAAACCGCCCCTGAGTTTAACTGAATATTTTACAGGCTGAAACAGGCGGCCTAAAATCGGAATGCGAAACGCATTTATCCAGTTTTTTTCGAAAGCTGTTGTGAAAAATGGATTTTGGAAATCAGCATTTCCGGTTTTTAATATTCTATTTGTGATTTCTGAATTTAAAAATACCCTTGAACCAATCAATGCTTCACCGGCTATTGCACTTTTTCGAAAATCTTCAATAAACTGCGGGTGAAGCACCAAATCGCCATCCGAAAAAATGAAATATTCACCTTGGCTGATTTTAATCGCTGCATTTCTGATTCTGGCAATTCGGAATCCTTCATCCGGATGCCACGCATGTATAAGAGACACAGGAAAACCGGTGCTCATTTCTTCTATCAATTGCTGCGTGTCTTCTGTAGAACCATCATCAGCAATAATTACTTCGAATGGTAATTCGCTTTGTTTTTCAATGCTTTGCAGAACTACAGCAAGAGCATCTGGTCGATTATAGGTTAAAATAATCAGCGTTATTTTCATTTTTATACGAATAAGAAAATAAAGTTAATCACTTAAATCAGCAGGCGATATTTACAACCCGAAATTTGTTAATAACAGCAACTTAAATCGAATTATTTAGATTCTATATAAATTATGCCGAACTTTTTACCCAACGTATTGTTTTTAATACAAACAATATAATGAAAATGAAAAGAAGAGAATACGTTTTGGTTTTTGGTGCTGTATTAATTGCAGCTTTTGTTTCAGTAACCCAACCTGCTTTTGCAGGAGATGGTAATGCCTTCGAAGGGCATAAATTCCCCGAGTTAAAATATGCTTTTAATGCGCTTGAACCCTACATTGATGCGCAAACGATGGAAATTCACTACACCCGTCACCACAAGGCATATTACACCAATTTTATGACAGCGGCTGAAGGTACTGACCTATTAAAAACTCCGATGGAACAGATTTTTGCCAACATGAGCAAACATTCTGCAACGATTCGAAACAATGGTGGTGGTTTTTACAACCACAACTTTTTCTGGGAAAATCTTTCGCCTTCGAAACAGGAAATTCCGGCTGGTTTAAAAAATGCAATTGAAAAGGATTTGGGTTCGTTTGATGCATTTAAAGAAGCTTTTACAAAAGCGGCAATGACTCGATTTGGCAGTGGCTGGGCCTGGCTTTCGGTTGACAAAAACGGAAAATTATTTGTATCATCCACTGCAAATCAGGATAATCCGTTAATGGATGTGGTGGAAGCACAAGGTACACCCATTTTGGGACTCGATGTTTGGGAACATGCTTACTACCTGAAATACCAGAACAAACGGGCTGATTACGTTACAGGTTTTTGGAATATTATCGATTGGAGCGTGGTTGAAGCCCGCTACAAAGCAGCGCTTGCAAAGTAATTAATAAATTGCCGCTCAATTGTATATCGATTCAGACTTGTTATTTTTGAAACTTAATTTTCAGAATAATGAACCTGAATTTTTGTTTTATAGGTGCCGGAAATCTGGCCACACATCTTGCAAACGCGCTTTTTTCAAAAGGCCATCACATTGTCCAGGTATTCAGCCGAACTGAAACTTCAGCAAGTACGTTGGCGAAACTTGTAAATGCTGAATTTACCACCAACTCTGCGGAAATAGTAAATTCAGCCGATGTTTATTTCATCGCAATCAAAGATTCAGCTTTTAGTGAGGTACTTCCAAAAATCAATTTTGGCAACAAGTTGGTTGTGCATTGCTCGGGCAGTGTTTCAATGAACGAACTGAAAAATTACAGCAGCAATTTTGGGGTATTTTACCCGCTTCAGACTTTTTCGAAACAGAGAAGTGTTGATTTTAAAAAGATTCCTGTCTTCATTGAAGCAAACAATCGCGAAAACGAGGAGTTGTTGATAAATGTTGCTGCGGAAATTTCTGAACAGGTTACAGTTCTCGATTCGGAAAGGAGAAGAACTTTGCATGTTGCGGCAGTTTTTGCCTGTAATTTTGTAAATCACTTTTATCGTATTGCAGGCGATATTTTAAAATCGAAGGCAATTGAATTTAAAGTGCTTCGTCCGTTAATTCTTGAAACAGCAATGAAAGTTCAATCGTTTGAACCCACTGAAGTTCAGACGGGACCTGCTGTACGATTCGACGAAAACATCATCAACCTGCATTTGGCAGAACTTTCCGGAATGCCAGAATATCAGCAGTTGTACGATACGATTTCAAAAAGTATTTTTGAGCAACAAAAAAAGTAAAACATGGCATTTTTTAAAGAAGAACTTAAAAATATTCAGGCATTCATTTTTGATGTTGATGGGGTTTTGTCACTCGACACTACACCGTTAAACGAATTTGGCGACCCTATGCGAACCGCCAATGTAAAAGACGGATTTGCCATCAGAAATGCCATTTTACTTGGTTTCCCGGTGGCTGTGATTACCGGCGGAAATGTGGAACGAGTGAAATTACGGCACGGAAAATTGGGCGTGGTTTATTACTACGAAGGGGTCCGCGATAAAGTGGAGTGCCTGAACGATTTTGTTGCAAAAATCGGTATTAGTGCTGAAAACATGCTTTTTATGGGCGACGATTTGGTGGATTACAACATCATGTTAAAAGTTGGAGTGCCCGTTTGCCCCAAGGATGCAGTGCCCGAAATAAAAGCCATTTCAAAATACATATCGCATAAAAAAGGTGGCAAAGGCTGTGTGCGCGATGTGATAGAACAAACGCTGCGCGCCCAAAACCGCTGGTTCACACCCGAAATGATTAAAGATACTTTTTAATGAATTGGTTACCCGACTACAATTATATTCTTGCCTCAAAATCGCCACGCAGGCAGGAACTGCTACGCGAACTCGGTATCAATTTCAGCGTTGAAATATCAGATGTGGACGAATCATATCCCGAAAGTTTGTATCGCGAGGAAATTCCTGTTTTTCTGGCGGAATTAAAGGCGAAACCCTTTTCAGGAAAGCTAACTGAAAATGATTTACTGATTACAGCCGATACAATTGTTTGGCTGAAAGGCGAAGTTTTCGGTAAACCAACGGATAAGCGTGAAGCAATTGAAATACTGCAAAAATTGAGTGACAATGAACATCAGGTTATTTCAGGCGTGTGCCTCACATCCGCAAAAAAGCAAAAATCATTCTTTTCGGTATCGAATGTCAGGTTCAAAATACTTTCCGAAAGCGAAATCAATTTTTATATTGACGAATACAAACCTTACGACAAAGCTGGTGCTTACGGTATTCAGGAGTGGATTGGTTACATCGGCATTACACACATCGAAGGTTCGTTTTACAATGTAATGGGACTGCCCATTCAACAGTTATATACCGAGATTCTGCAATTCTGAAACAAAAATAAATACTTCGTTTAAAACAAAATCCCCGAAAGCATAAACTCTTGCCATGTTAATACGTAAATGTTGTCAGCGTAACAAAAATCAAAATTATGTATTACCAGGTTAAACTTTTTATTTGGGTTTTCCTGACCGTTTTTTTGATCGGTGGGTGTGGAAAAAAGCAAACTGAAGCTCCAAGAGTTGGTTTGCTTGTCCATGCGCTCGACAGGGAAAGATGGGAAAACGACCGTGACTTCTTCGTTAAAAAAGTGGAAGAACTCGGAGGAACTGTTCAGGTTGAAGTTGCCGATAATGATGCCGGTAAACAACTGGCTCAGGCAAAAGAAATGCTCACCAACGGTGTTGATGTTCTGGTAGTTGTACCTGTTGACCAGTTTGCAGCTGCCGAAATTGTAAATGAGGCTCATAAACAAGATGTTAAAGTAATTTCGTATGACCGGCTGATAAAAAATTGCAAACTCGATTTTTACGTTTCTACTGATAATGTGGATATTGGAACGTTGCAGGCAACTTATCTTACCACAATCAGACCGGTTGGAAATTATGCCCTGATTGGTGGTGCTAAAGCCGACAACAACAGTCAGTTTTTGTACCTGGGGCAGATGAATGTTTTGCAACCCCTGATTGACAAGGGCGACATAAAGGTTGTGTATAACGAGTTTACCGAAGCCTGGGAAGAAACAGAAGGTTATAATCATACTAAAAATCTGTTGGCAAAAAATCCGAAAGTCGATGCCATTATTGCTGCTAACGATGCCATTGCCATGGGGGCAATAAAAGCACTCCGCGAAGCTGGAAAAGAAGGAGAGGTTTTGATTGCCGGGATGGATTCGGATCTTCAGAATCTTCAGGAAATTGTTGCCGGGCACCAAACCTGCACAATTTATAAACCCATTGATAAATTGGCCGCAACAGCCGCCGAAATTGCAGTAAAACTCGCGAAGAGTGAAGAATGTGAAAAAACATTTCAAACGGTGAGCAATGGCGAAATGCTTGTGCCAGCCATGTTTCATGAAGCCATGATTGTAAACCGCGAAAACCTGAAGCTGACAGTAATTTCAGAAGGATATCAGAAATTGGAAGAGGTTTATAAATAGCAAAACAGGCGAAGTGAAAAGGGGAATTTCTTACGGGGTTCCCCTTTTTTAGTTCTAAGATTCGATTGTTTCGATTGCTGCATTTCCTTAAAACCAATCTCCCAGAACTTGCGGCAATGGGAATATTTTTTACTTTTGCAGCGGTTTTATTTAGAATAAATCTGAATAGTTGAGAAAGCATAAAATCATATCAATCAGAAATTTAACCGATTCTACATTTGTAATCAGGTTTGAACGTTTGAAATTTCAGTTTCAAACCGGGCAATTTGTGATGCTGAAAATTCCGTGTTCGTTGGAAAAACGTGAGTACTCAGTTTATAGCGGCGAAAACGACGATTTTCTGGAAGTTTTGGTTCGGGAGGTGGAAGGAGGAAAAGTTTCAGGCAAACTGAAAAAGCTGAAACCCGGGGCAGAAATTGAAGTGGAAGGCCCGTTTGGCTTTTTCAAATTCAACCCAGAAAAGTTTGCTTTACAAAAATTTCTGTTTGTGGCAACCGGCACCGGAATCAGTCCGTTTCACAGTTTTGTGCACACTTTTCCGGAGTTGGATTACCAATTGGTACACGGCGTTCGGTTAATGGAAGAAGCGTGTGAACATACTGATTTTCAGAAGGAAAAAATAACCCTTTGTTTGTCGGGCGATGAAGGTGGCGATTTTTATGGCAGGGTGACTGATTATTTAATCACCCAGAAAATCGACCGCGAAACCAACTGTTTTTTGTGTGGAAACAGCGAAATGATTTATGAAGTGTTTGATATTTTAACCGGCAAGGGAATTCCGGTTTCGAATATTTATTCGGAGGTGTATTTTTAAACCCTCTTAATCTCCCCGGAGAGGAGAGACTGGAGGAATAATTTTGGAGGGTGCGGCGAATTCCGATTCGCCGTAATTTGGAAGAGAAATTAGAAACATCTTTCACGATGTTTTGTTGAATTAATTAATAATTGTTGAAATAAGAATAAGAACGGATTTGGAATTCTTCGGTCTTCCGACTTCGGTCTTCGGACTTTTTAATATGAAATATCACTTAATAACACTGGGTTGCCAGATGAATTTGTCGGATGGAGAGCGGGTGATTTCGGTATTGAATGATGCCGGATACACCTGGACCGATAATGAAGAAGAGGCTGGATTGATTGGAATTCTGGCATGTTCGGTGCGTCAAAAAGCCATCGACAAAGTGTATTCGCGTATTCATAAATGGAATAAATGGAAAAATCACAAAAACCTGGTCACCTTTATTTCAGGGTGTATTTTGCCCGATGACCACGCAAAATTTCTGAAACTGTTCGACATTACTTTTCAGATGAAGGATTTGCCCAAACTGCCCGAAATGATAAGTCAGTATGGCGTTACAACTTCAGTTCACCTTAAAACCGGAATTGACCCGCACAACGAAAATATCGAAGAGTTCTGGCATGTTCAGCCTTCCTACCAGTCGAGTTTCGAAGCTTTTATTCCGATTCAGAATGGATGTGATAAGTTTTGTACTTTCTGCGCAGTGCCTTACACCCGTGGCAGGGAAGTTTCCCGTCCATCACAGGAAATAATTGCCGAAGTTGCATTGTTGGCTGCACAGGGTTATAAATCAATTACTTTGCTTGGGCAGAATGTAAATTCATACGGTCTTGATAAAAAAGGTGAGGAGCTCACTTTTGCACAGCTTTTAAAAGAAATTGGCGAATTAGGTAATCGCTCTGGGAAAGAGTTTTGGATCTATTTCACTTCACCACATCCGCGCGACATGAACGAAGATGTTATTGAGGTGATATCGAAATACAAAGTTTTGGGCAAGCAAATTCACCTGCCTATGCAAAGTGGCGACGACAAGGTTTTAATGCGCATGAACCGCAAACACAATATGGAGCGTTATCGCAGTATTGTTGAAGCAATCAGACTTATTATTCCCGAAGCCACACTTTTTACTGATATTATTGTCGGATTCACTGGAGAAACAGAGGAGCAGTTCGAAAATACCCGGAAAGCGATGGAAGAGTTCAAATTCAATATGAGTTACACTGCCATGTATTCGCCACGTCCGGGAGCTACCAGTCACCGGTGGATTGACGATATTCCGCACGATGAAAAAAAGCGGCGGTTGCATGTGCTAACCAACGAACTCAGAGCGCACAACATCCAGTTTAATAAATCGATGATTGGCAAAACTGTCCGCGCATTGGTTCGCGGAGAAGACCGGAAAGTTGGATTTCTTTCAGCTTTAACAGAAGGAAAACTGATTGTTCGGTTTGCATCAGAAGATAAAAACCTGGTTGGAAATTTTATTAATCTGAAAATTACGGGGGCTACCGATTTTTCGATGGAAGGTGAAATGGCGTAAAAAACCAGTGTAAATATTTTTTATTACGTATAAAAAATTTGTTTTTGACGTAATAAAAAATGAAGGATATGGACACCAAATTAACACTGAATTTCGATAGTGCCGTAATTGAAAAGGCCAAGGCATATGCCGAATCACGGGGCATCAGTCTTTCACGGCTTACCGAATATTTGTATCGCCCGGTTACATCAGACAATTATATTTCGATTGACGATTTTCCGATTGCCGATTGGGTGAACCGGGTTGCCGAAGGCGAGGCTGTTTACAAGCGCCGCAACCGGAAAAGTACCAAAGACAAATATTACAGCACCCATAAATGAGGGTTTTTGTTGATGCCAATATCCCTTGTGGCCACGCTGAACCGCGAATACCCTTCGTTTAACTGGTCGGCACGGTTGCTGAGTTTACACGAAAATCATAATATTCAGCTTTTTACCTCACCATTGTGTTTGACCATTACCTTTTATTTTGCTGCAAAAAAAAGTGGAGAAATAGTTGCCAAAAAGAAAATTGAGCTGCTTTGCGAAAATATAGGTATTACCACCATCAATCAGGAAATCACGGAAAAAGCGGCAAAGAATCAGAAAATCAACGATTTTGAAGAAGGTTTGCAATATTACTCTGCGCTTCATCAAAAGTGCGATTGTATTGTGACCGAAGATTAACACGATTTTTATTTCAGCGAAATTGAAGTGATGGGCTGCGAGGCATTTCTGAAACGGCTAAGCTCCGGGAAAAACCAGTATTAAACTGGGTTACACATAAATCATCTTTTTTGTCATTCCGCCATCAATCACAAAATTTTGCCCGGTTATAAAGCCATTTTCAGGGTTGAGCAAAAACAAAATCATATTGGCAATATCCTCGGCTTTACCAACCCTGCCTGTGGGATGCTGCAAATGGTCGGTTTCTGAAAGTGTTATTTGTTTTGACTTTGATTTCTTCCTGATAGCTGAAACATCAATCCAGCCTGGACTGATACAATTCACCCTTATTCCGGGCCCAAGGCTGATAGCCAAAGCGTGAGTCAGCGCCAGAATGCCTCCTTTGCTGGCCGAGTACGCTTCGGTGTTGGCTTCCGACTGAATTGCACGGGTGGAGCTGATGTTAATAATGCTTCCGTTTGATTTTTGTAACCAGGCAACAGCATGTTTTGTACACAAAAATGCGCCTGTCAGGTTTACCCCAATTACACGGATCCACTCTTCCAAAGAAAGTTCAGTTACCGGCTTGTCAATCTGAATGGCCGCATTATTCACAAGTCCTGTAATGTTTCCAAAAGTTTCAGCAGCGGCGGCAATCGATTTTATCACGCTTTTTTCCTCAGCAACATCGGTTTTGAGAAATGCGATGTGTTCACTTTTAGTTTCAACTTTGAATTCTTCGATAGCTTCATCATCAATATCAAAAACCGAAACACAAAATCCTTTTTCCAAAAGTTGCTGTGAAATTACTTTGCCAATTCCCTGCGCTCCACCGGTAACAATAATGTTTTTCATGAGTTGGTGAATAGTAAATAGTTAAATTGTCAATTATAAATCATTCAGAATTACCTGTTTTACATTGGTTTTTTTGAGTTGCGATTTAAAATTCAGTGCGGCTTTCGATTCAAGCCGATCAAATTTTTCTGAAGAAGTAGCCATGCTGTGAATAAGATAGTATGCCACGTCAATATCTTTTGGCAAAACTCCTTCCGGTTGGTCTTTCAGAAAATCGATTTCGATGATTTCAACTTTATCAAGCATATTTTTGCGGATGGTGAGCCAGCTTTTTTCGCGAACACAGCAAACAACCGTGTGCCCTTTTTCAATAAGTGCGGGCAAAATCCGCTTGCCTACGTAACCTGTCGAACCGGTTAAAAGTATCTTCATCGTATTGTTTTTCAGTATTGTAACAATGACGGCTGGTTTAAGTTTTTCCTGTTTACCAGAAAGTATGTTTCAATATCAACGAAAGTATCGAAATTAAATCTTGCTCAGACTTGCATTTCTTTGAACGCGCAGCTTGTGAATGTTCAGAAAAACTATTTTTGCAAAGCTTTTTAAACAAACAGAAAAGGTTTTGAAATTATTGAAATTCAATCGATATCAATTTATTAGCGCAGGTTTTCTTGCTGCTTTTCTTTTTATTTTTAATGAATTGAAGGCGCAACCCGATTCGCTTCAATTACAGCAGCAATCCCGTTTGATTTCGAATATCAGTGAAATGAGCCGGATGACTTGTTTTACTGATTCAACTTTTAACCCCGGAAAATTCAGGTCAGGCGTAGCCGAAAATCCGGATGAGCAGTACAATCAGCTTCGAATGCCTGTTTTTGCCATATTTACCCTTAATGCTCAAAACTGGTTTGATTTATTTAATAACTTGTCGTTTCAGGAAAAACAAAACCTGTTGCGTTATTTCTCGTCATGTGAAGAGTATTTCGACAAAGAACTCATAAATGCCGGATTGCCGGTAGAATTAAAATATGTTGCGCCGGCACTTTCAGGAATGAACATGCTGGCTGTTGGAGAAAACAAAAGAGCCGGATTGTTTCAGCTTTCTCATTTTCAGGCCATTTTAAATGGGTTGCAGGTAAATCTCCTGATCGATGAAAGGTTAAATTCCAAACTAGCAGCCAAAACTTTTGTTGCTGAACTAAAGAAAAATCAATCGGTTTATAAAAATACAGAACTTGCATTACTAGGTTATTTTTGCGGAAATACCTGTTTGCAAAATGCCATCGCTGAGGCTGGTAAGGGTGCTGATATTAACCGTGTGCTGGCATTGCTGCCGCCAGAAACGCTTCAGTTGATTGGTGCTTACCAGGCAGCAGCACTATTTTTCAATGTAAATAAATACAGAAAAGAGATTGATCCGCTCACCCGACCAGTTGTGCCGGATACAGTACAAATTAACAGGCAGGTGCATTTTCAACAAATCACACAGGTTTTGGGAATATCGAACAATGAACTTGTATTTTTAAATCCGCAGTTCAGGTTCGGAATTATCCCGGGAAATGTAAAGCCGGTGAAGCTGGCGCTTCCCAAAGACTTTCGCGATGATTTTGTGTTTTTGCAGGATTCGGTTTACAATCTGTACGATTCGGCATTGTTTGCCATAGTTTCGCCCAAAATTGAATATCCGCCAGCTCCCGGGCGGCAATATGCCGGCGAACCGGTAAAAAATTTTACAATCGAAGGCAAAACTAAATTGAAATACACACTGAAAACCGGTGATGTGCTGGGCGTTATTGCTGAAAAATATGACGTGAGCGTGGAAGACCTGAAATACTGGAACAACATCAGCAATGAGCGGAAAATACAGGCCGGAAAATCAATCGACATTTTTGTTGATAATGAAAGGGTTGGTGATTATGCAAAAGCGGCAGAACCAGTTAAAACCGTAAAATCTAAGTCAGCCGATGTTGCGATAGCGCAAAATAGTCCGTTGGCTGGCGTGATTGATGCCGCAAAGAATGGCAAAAAAGTGGAACACGTGGTAAAAGATGGCGAATCGCCTTATACTATTGCCAAAAAATACAACGGGGTTACACCCGATGATATTCTGAAATGGAACAATATTCGGGATGCCCGAAAAATTCAGCCGGGTCAAAAACTTATTGTGTATTTGAATAAATGAGATTCAGCAATGAAAATGAAGAAAAACAGAGGAAGAATCAGATAATGAAACCAATACGGACACTCTTATTTATGACTGCAGTTTTTATTCTGCTTGCGGGAACCATGTTCGTTACGCCCGAAGCTGGTGTAAAAATGGGTGAATTCAACTTTCACATGCCAACTTTTGCCGAAATGTTTTCGAACGAAAAGGTAGAGTACACCGATATCGCAGCTATCGTTGAAAACCAGTTGGATATCGATTCGCTGGAAGCAATGGAAAACACAGGCGACACAGCGATTCAACAGGCTGCCGCAGCAAGCTACGACCAGTTAGTACAACACACACATCGGTTGGAAATAAATGAAGAAGCGCGCATAAACCTGGCCCGTTTTTTTGCCAAACTAAAAGCAGGAAAATCAACGCGAGTAATGCATTACGGCGATAGTCAGTTGGAAGGCGACCGTATTACTGCCAATCTGAGGAATAAATTACAATCTAAATTTGGCGGTTCTGGACTTGGCCTGCGCCCCGCCGTTCAGCCTTACGATTTTGTTTTCAGTGCGGTACAAACCAATTCGACAAACTGGCTTCGGTTTCCCATTTATGGCAAAGTGGATACGCTGGTGCGCCACAACCGCTACGGTGTTGCCGGCGCTTTTTCGCGCTTTGCACCATTAGCTACCGATTCTGTTTTTCAACCGGCTCAGTTGTTTGAAGCGGAACTTACCATTGCCAAATCGAATATCGGGTTTGTAAAATCACGCGAATACAAACAAATGAAACTGTTTTACGGAAATGTGCGAAGCGAAGTGAACATGCAGTTGTTCAGCAAAGGACAACTTGTTCAATCTACTGTTTTGCAGCCTAATACCGATTATAGCATGTTTTCGGTGAAACTGCCGCCGGCAACAGACGAAGTTACCCTGAAATTTTCGGGTTACGATAGTCCTGATATTTATGGTATC
>DYSZ01000276.1 GCA_020726265.1 Draconibacterium orientale | reverse complement strand
GGCCAAATCGGTGTAAAGTCCGGGATCGAGATTTACAGGTATTCCATGATTTCCAATCTGAAAAGTGATAAAACCCTGTTCGGCCCCGGCCACCTCGCCAAAATACGGACGAATTCCAGCACCCGGAACATGCAAAATCGCCGGATATTTTCCTTCGGCTTTTGGCCGGCATAAAATACCATACACTTTCCCTTTAATGTTATTGATACCCACGTGGTAAACATCCACTTTATCGGTGCAGCGTTCATGCATTAAAGTCATTATAGGTTTCATCTCCACGTTAGCCAACTCCTGTTTCCCTTTCTCCCAAAAAGCCTGAAAATCGGCAGGTAGTGTGGTTGATGGTTCAATTTTTTCGGGTTCAAAAGCTGCTGTTGAATAAGAAGAGTAGGTTTTCCCGTCAACATCGACAGCAACGTTGCAACGCAGAAAACCGGGATCCTTGAATTTTGGCGCTTTTACAGTTGCCGTGCCTTTTTTCAGGGTGAGTTTTCCTTCTTCGATGGCTGGCATCTGTTCGGGCTGAATGTTGTATTTTACTTCGATGCCATCGAGTGGCACATTGTTACGGAAAACTGTAACGGTAAACTCGGCGCGGTCGCCGGTTTTGTAATTCCAATCGGCCTTATCGGGCGTAACCACCACCTGAACCAATTGGCGGGCAGGCTGTGCAAAAAGCTGAATATGAAATAACAGCAATAGTAAAAATAGGTTTGTTTTCATTTTTATTGGTTTTAAAAATAGTTGGTTGAATGTAGTGTTTCAGTCTTAAATATTTCCAAATTTTACAATTCCCTTATTTTTATACTTCTGAATTGTACAAAATCACCATGATCCTGTAACAAAACCGGACCTTTGGGTGCCAGCCCGAAACCTTTGTGTTCTGCATATTTACTGCGTGCAACCAATGCACGGTAAATGGCATCACCCCGTTTGTATTCCACTACTTTCCGGCCATTGAGCCAGTGTTGAACAGTTCCGTCAGGAAATACAAAGATTCGCCCCTGGTTCCAGGTTCCGGGTTTATTTACAAAACGGCCACTTTCCTTTTCAGCCGGAATCAGGTCGTACAACGATGCTAAAGTGCGGTTTTCCACAACTCCCTGTTTGGCATCGGGATGCCTTTCATCATCCAGAATCTGGTATTCAAGCCCCAGCCCCGGACCGTTATTACCTATCCCATATTTTACTCCGCTGTTAGCACCTTCAGCAAGGTTGAAATCAAATTTTAATTCAAACGAACCAAACTCTTTTTTTGTAATGATGTCGCCACCACGTTCAGGCGACTGTGTTCTTGACAATACTGCCAGAACTCCGTCTTTTATCTCCCAGCCATTCTCAGGGAAACTACCTGTTTTTGCGCTTTTAAAATTATCGCCTGTTTTTCCATTAAAAAGCAACTCGAAACCCTGAGCTTTTTCTGTTTCACTTAAATCATTCGGAATAAGATTCACCACGTAAATACCTTCATCGGGTGAAGGGTTCAGGTTGGTGGTTTTGATGCGGACGTTTCGCCATTTGATTTGCTGACCTTCCTTTTCTTGGTTGCCGCCAATGCCATGCACCTGCAAAGCAATAAATCCGGTTGACGTCATATCGTCGATAACATGTGCACAAGCCACTCCGTTTATCCAGGTTTTTATGGAGTTACCAATACACTCGATACGATACTGGTTCCACTCATCCATCTTCAAAGCAGGCTGCGCCTTTGGATTCAGTTCCAGCGTATAAAGCCAGCCGCGACGGGCTTCATCATAAATCCCACCGCTCCAGGCGCGGGTTGAAGGATCAACCTCGCACTGGTAACCATGCACTCTGCCATTGTTGATTTTAGGTTTGCTTTCGCTGCGAAACTGAATACCCGAATTCATATTCTTTTCAACCTGCAACTCGACCTCAAAAATAAAATCAGCATAATTTTTTTCAGTACAGATAAACGAATTCGGGGTATTCAGAACTGTTGTACCCACAATCACCCCGTCTTTCACTTCATACTTTGCCTCACCATTCAATTGCTTCCAGCCGGTTAGGTCTTTGCCATTAAAAAGGCTTGTCCAGCCGTCGCTTTGTGCCACTGCCAGCAACCCGTTCAGCATAAAAAGTATAAGGAAAATGAATTTGAATTTTGTTGTCATAACGTCTTTAGTTTTATTAGTTTATCACTGATTTAGCTTCCGTGTACGAACACGATACGCAAATTTAATGAAATTTCGATGCTGACAAACGGGCAAAAACTGTTTTTACACTTTGTAAGTGCTTTCGGGTTGAAACAAAAAAAGGGTTCCATCCATTTTTGCGGACAGAACCCATTCGGTATAAATTCAAACTATTTTTAGTTGAGCGGTTTTACGCTCCCCAACCCATCAATCGATTCGGTTACTTTTGGGTTACCCTTATATTTTAGCATTCCCACGCCTTCGAGTTTTACATTGAGCGTGTTAACTGCATAAACACTTCCTGTTCCAAAACCTCTGACGTTGAAC
>DYSZ01000099.1 GCA_020726265.1 Draconibacterium orientale | reverse complement strand
GGCAGAAAGCTTTAGCCTTGCGATAAGAATTACAGGAGGTACAAAGCTTTAGCATATAATTTTACTTATTCTTTTAACTTGTTTGAGTTAAAGGCTGAAGCCGAAATCTACACTATTTCGCTGGTCACCGGGCTGAAGCCACGGTGCAAAATTCATTAAAACTATTTTCCAGTGATTTTAAATAATGTTGGTAAAAGAGTTTTTAAATTTGATTACCCACACTATCCGTTATAGAACCCTTTTTTATAAGATTAAGGGTCTCGTTTGGCTGCTAAAAGTACCATCAAAAAGATACTTTTCCAACACCAAATAAAACCAAAACAAACCAATTTAAATAATGAATATCAAAGAGTTATAAACATTAGCGAGACCTATATGGCATTAAATCGAACAGGTCTCGATTTAGTCTCGCTAAGATTTGATTTAATCTGCTTTTTTTGGATTTTTTTTAAAACATAAAAGCACTTAAATCATTGAATTTAAGTGCTTTTATCTCAAATTGAATTTCAAAAAAGTGACCCAGCTGGGATTCGAACCCAGGACCCCATCCTTAAAAGGGATGTGCTCTACCTGCTGAGCTACTGAGTCATCCTTAAGTGCTTTTGTTTTTCAAAAGCGGATGCAAAAGTAAAATTTATTTCCTACTATACAACCCCATGTCCATTTTTTCAAAAAAAATAATTCAAAATTTTTCAATTTCGCATCATTAAGCTCAATTTTTATCAGGTAAGTGATTAATATAAACAATTGAAATAATTTTTTAGTTTTGAACTTCGCTAAAATAACTGCAAAATACCTGATCTGATTTGCTAACAACAGAAGGATATATAGTTCTTGGTGTGCTGATACTGATGATTGCAGCACTTTTCGAGGAGATAATGCGCCCGGGATTGATTTTATTTTCAGCTACTACCGTACTACTTGCACTCGGAATAATTAGTGACAAGGATGCATTAGGCGGTTTTGCCAACGAAGGAATGATAACCGTTGGAATTCTGTTTATTGTTAGTGAAGGCGTGCGACAATCCGGAATTCTGAATCGGCTGGCTCAATCGTATCTGCCACGCAAGCGTGGAAAAATGATTTTTCTGCTTCCCCGAATTATGCTTCCGGTTTCGTTTATTTCGGCTTTCCTGAATAATACTCCTGTTGTAATAATTTTTGCTCCAATTATTAAAAACTGGACTGAAAAGCTAAATCTTTCCTCTCAAAAATTTCTGATACCACTTTCCTATGCAACCATTCTGGGGGGGATGTGTACCTTAATTGGCACTTCCACCAATCTGGTGGTTCACGGATTAATGATTGATAACGGTTACCACGGGTTCAATATGTTTGAACTTGGGAAAATAGGATTATTTGTCACTGCCGCCGGCACACTCTATATTTCGCTGGTTGGAAACTGGTTGTTGCCTGGCAAAAAAATATTGTTTAATTCCAAATGTCGAACCGATTACAAAGACTATTCCTACGATATTATAATTCCTGAATTCAGCAATTTGATTGGGTTAGAAGTAAAAAACGGACGAATGAAGGAACTTAACGGACTGCTTATACGAAGTATTAACAGGGACGGAAATATTATTGAAACAAAAAAGGGCGCCTTCACCCTGTTCGAAAACGACAAATTGCACGTTGACGGGAAATCGGACAGATTAAACTATATTCTTTCCAATGAAAATATACAACTAAACGGTCTTGAATTAATCAACAATCTGCCCAAGAACGAATTAAAGCAATACGAAGCAGTACTTTCCCCTCGTTTTCCGGGCGTTGGAAAAACACTTACAGAATACAACTTTTACGAACATTACCAAGCAGTTATCCTCGCCATTCACCGGAATGGAGAACGAATAACAACCAATTTAGGCAACCTGAAACTCAAGGAAGGTGACAATCTAATTCTGCTCACTACTGAAAAATTTATCCAATCCTGGGGCGATTCTAAAATCTTTTATCTGACTTCATACATTCGCGATTATAAAACCACCGGTACTTTCTGGAAAAAATGGTTTGCTTTTATTATTTTACTGATAATGATTACCGGAGCAACTGTTGGCCAGTTTCTCGATTCAAAAAAAGGCATCTCTTTTGATATGTTTTACTTCTCCGCAATTGCAGCTATGCTCATGGTTTGGATGAAAATTGTACCACACCAGAAATACACAAAAGCCGTCAGCTGGGATCTTTTAATAACAATTGCATTTTCATTTGCATTGAGCAAAGCACTACAGAATTCAGGCACTGCCGATGCAATTGCTCATGCCACTATTAACATTGGCAAAGGTCTTGGCCCCGTTGGAGTTTTGGCCGCAATATTTCTTATCACCAATATTTTTACCGAAATGATAACAAACAATGCGGCAGCGGCTATCGTGTTTCCAATTGCACTTTCGGCTGCCAACCAGTTAGGTGTTGACCCCAAACCATTCTTTGTTGCCATCGCAATTGCCGCTTCAGCCAGCTTCTCAACACCAATAGGATTTCAAACTAACCTTTTGGTTCAATCCATTGGAAATTATCGTTTCCGCGATTATTTACGAATTGGATTACCATTAAATATTATCATCCTTATCATATCAGTATTGTTAATTCCGCTTTTCTGGCACTTTTAAATCAGCTGAATTTTTCGTTGCCTTTTCTCCGGTTCGCTTTCAATAAAAATTGGGTTGAATAAAAAAATATATCTTTATCGGCTCTTTAAAAAGATATATTATATTTTGAAATACCATTAAATATGGAGTACAGTTTATCAAATCTTCGCGAACTCGAAGCGGAGGCGATACATATAATTCGCGAAGTGGCTGCCGAATTCGAAAATCCGGTGATGCTTTATTCAATCGGCAAAGATTCGTCGGTTATGGTGCGCCTGGCCGAAAAGGCATTTTACCCCGGCAAAGTCCCTTTTCCATTGATGCACATCGATTCGAAATGGAAGTTTCGCGAAATGGTTGAATTCCGCGATAATTATGCAAAAGAAAAAGGATGGAACCTGATTGTGCATTACAATGAGGAAGGATATAGAAACGGTATCGGCCCATTTACACATGGCAGCAAAGTTCATACTGATGTGATGAAAACCCAGGCTTTACTTGCCGGGCTGAACAAATACAAATTCGATGCAGCTTTTGGTGGCGCCCGCCGCGATGAGGAAAAATCGCGTGCCAAAGAACGCATCTTTTCGTTTCGAGATAAACAACACCAGTGGGACCCGAAAAACCAGCGCCCTGAATTATGGAATATTTACAATGCCCGCGTGCAAAAAGGTGAGTCAATCAGGGTTTTTCCCATTTCGAACTGGACCGAACTCGACATTTGGCAATACATCAGGCTCGAAAATATTCCCATTGTTCCGTTGTATTATGCAAAAGAACGACCGGTTGTGAATGTTGATGGCAACCTGATAATGGTTGACGACGACCGCATGCCCGCCGAAATGGCTGCCAAGGCTGAGATAAAAAAAGTACGTTTCCGCACACTCGGCTGCTATCCGCTAACCGGCGCCATTGAATCGAGTGCCGAATCCATTGAGGAAATTGTGGAGGAAATGATGACAGTTACTGTATCGGAACGAACAACCCGCGTTATCGACTTCGACCAGGAAGGCAGCATGGAACAGAAAAAACGGGAGGGATATTTTTAGGTTGCATTTTGAGTGATAGTTTTGGTGTTATGAATGAAGGTAAAATTGTAATTTACCAGTCGGCTGACAATCCTGAATTTCAAATAGAAGTCAGGGTTGAAGAAGAAACGGTTTGGCTTACACAAGCACAAATGGCTGAATTATTTCAAACTACCCGAAACAATGTTACTCTGCATATTTCGAATCTATTTAAAGATAAAGAGTTACAGATGAATTCAGTTAGTAAGGATTCCTTACTTACTGCCAGCGATGGTAAAAAATATAAAACCAGACTTTATAATCTCGATGTCATAATTTCAGTCGGATATCGTGTAAAATCGCAGCGGGGCACACAATTCAGAATTTGGGCAAATAAAGTTTTAAAAGAATATCTCTTAAAGGGATATACTCTAAATCAGCGCTTTGAAAAAATCGAAGGTGATGTCTGGTATTTGAAAAACAAAATCGATGAAATTGATTTTCAAATTAAAACCAATCTTCCTCCCAACGAAGGAATTTTCTTCGATGGACAGGTTTTCGATGCGTGGCAATTTGTATTTTCCATTGTGGAAAACGCTGAAGAATCAATCACACTCATTGATAATTATATCGACGAAAGCGTTTTAACCCTTCTGTTGAAAAGAAAACCGGGAGTTAAAGCGACCATTTATTCAGCAAATATCTCAAAACAGTTTCAACTCAATCTTGAAAAACACAACACGCAATACCCGTTTATACAAGTATTTAAATTCGACAATTCGCATGACCGATTTCTTATCACCGACAACAAAACAGTTTACCACATTGGCGCTTCGTTAAAAGACCTTGGTAAAAAATGGTTTGCGTTTTCTAAAATCCAACTCGATGCCAGCGATTTATTAAATAAGTTAACAACTACAAATCAGGAAAAATAACAACGACAACAAAATAACATGACAACACAAAATCTCGATATAAAAACCTTCCTCGACCAGGACCAGAAAAAAGACCTGCTGCGTCTGTTAACTGCCGGCTCGGTTGACGATGGAAAATCAACACTCATCGGACGACTGATGTTCGACAGTAAAATGATTTATGAAGACCAGCTTTCGGCGCTCGAACGCGACAGCAAACGCATTGGCCACGCCGGCGACGATATCGATTATGCACTGTTGCTCGACGGGCTGAAAGCCGAACGTGAACAGGGAATCACCATTGACGTGGCGTACCGCTATTTTTCAACGGCAAAACGCAAATTCATTATTGCCGATACACCGGGGCATGAGCAATATACCCGAAATATGGTTACAGGCGCATCAACCGCCAACCTCGCCATCATTCTTATCGATGCGCGTTACGGCGTAATCACCCAAACAAAACGCCACACTTTTATCGTGTCGCTTTTAGGAATAAAACACGTGGTGGTGGCCATTAACAAAATGGATTTGAAGGATTTCAGCCAGGAGGTTTATGAAAAAATTAAAGCCGATTACGAGTCGTTTGTGGCGCAATTAGATATTCCTGATATAACATTCATCCCCATGTCGGCACTGAAAGGCGACAACGTGGTCGAAAAATCGGAGCGCATGCCGTGGTACAAGGGAGCTTCGCTGCTCGATTTTCTTGAAAACATCCGCATTGTAAGCGACCGTAATTTTACCGATATGCGCTACCCGGTGCAGTTTGTGCTGCGCCCCGATATCGATTTTCGTGGATTTTCGGCAGCGGTGGCTTCGGGCATTATTTCGAAGGGCGACGAAGTTCTTGTTTTGCCTTCCTATAAAAAATCGACAGTTAAGTCAATCGTTACTTATGACGATGAACTTGATCAGGCTTTTCCGCCGCAGTCGGTAACAGTTACATTGACCGATGAAATTGATATATCGCGCGGCGACATGCTGGTTCATGCCGACAATCTGCCTCGGGTTGAGCGCCATTTCGAGGCAATGTTGGTTTGGATGGACGAAAAACCGATGAACCTTTCGACCCAGTTTTATATTAAACATAGCAGCAATACTACCAAAGCGCGTATCGACCTGGTGAAATACAAAACCGATGTGAACTCGCTCGAAAAAATGCCGGTTGAATTTCTGCAACTCAACGAAATAGGGCGTGTTGTGATAACAACGTCAAAACCACTTTTTTTCGACCCCTACAAAAAAAACAGGCAAACCGGCTCTTTCATCCTCATCGACCCGATTACCCACAACACTTCGGCAGTGGGAATGATTATCGACAAACTCGACAGCAAAAATCTTGAATCGCGAATCACGGATGTTGACAAAAAAAATATCGCAGCAGGAAAATCGTTGATTCAACCGAAAGAATACCAAAATAAATACAACCAGAAGGGCCAAACCATTTGGATTACCGGATTGCACGGCTCTGGCAAAAATGAACTGGCTTTCAGTCTCGAAAAAAAACTGTTCGATAGTGGCGCAGTGGTCGTGCTGATTGACGGCAGCTCAGTACGCTCTGGATTAAGCCGCGAACTTGATTTTTCACCTGCCGACCGCGACGAAAACCAGCGCAGGGTTGCCCACATCTGCAAAATATTGAATGACCAGGGAATTATTGCAATCGCCTCGTTTATATCCCGCAACGATTCGTTGCGTAATCAGATTGCAGAAATCGTCGGTTCCGACCGTTTTCACCTGTTTTACATGAATGCCACGCTCGATTATTGCAAAAACAATAAACCCGAGTTGTATGATTTGATGGAAGAGGGAAAAACACGTTACCTTCCGGGTGTTGATTTGGAATACGAAGTACCGCAAAATGCAAAACTGATTTTTAAACCTGAGGAGAACAGTCAGAATATTGAGAAAGTATTGGATTATTTGGCAGCAAATAAGGTATTTCCACATCATTAAAAACGTCTCGCAAAGACGCCAGGACGCAAAAGAAGTTTTCTATTTTCTTTGCGTCCTGGCGTAATTAAAAAAATGGCAAACCTGTAAGCCGGGTTCTGTTATACTGACAGAATCGTCAGTAACCTTTATCATTTATCTTGCCCCGGTATCACTACCGGAGTCCTGCAGCCTACCCCTCCTGACTTCCTTGTGCGAAGAGAAACAAGGCGGGCAGCCTTGCTGTACCGCAACAGCGGCACACAATCAGGATATACATGGCTTTGCAACCCGTGAGGCGTACGGCTCCCGACATTGCTGCCGGAACCGGTGCGCTTTTACCGCACCTTTTCACCCGTTCCCCGCTCTGAATTCATCAAAACAAGGTGGTTATTTTCTGTTACACTACTGTCCCCTTTCAAAGACCTTCCCGCTAAGAAACACGGCGCCCTGCGTTGCCCGGACTTTCCTCCCCTGACGATAAATGTCAGGAACGATAAAGCGGTTTGCCGGTACAAAGGTAGAAAAATAGTATCGCGCTGCAAGTTGAGTTCCTGATACTGGAATATAATTGATGCTTGATACTTGATTCCCGATACTGGATTTTGGGAAAATAGTAAATAGTAAATCTATAAATAGTAAATATCTCCCAACTTCTATTTTCTCAAAATCACCATCGTGGCGCCATAACCATACTCCCTGAAAGAGGCATCCTGTGTGTAATATTTACCGTATTTGGTTTTCAACAGCTTCAAAACCTCCTGTTTTAAAACGCCCTGCCCCACGCCATGAATAAAAACAATCTTTTTTATGCGCGACTGAATGGCAGCTTTCATTTCCAACTCTACCCTTGCTTTTTGAATCGCAACGATTTCGCCATTACTTAAACCGGCTGGATTATCGATTAACTCATTGATATGCAAATCAACCTCAACAACTTCAGGAGTTCTTAGCCGCGCCGGTTTCTCTTCAACCGGTTTGTCCATTTTCTCTTGAACAACTTTCTGAAAATCTTCTTCAGTAAGCTTATCTAATGCAGCCGCCTGCATATTTTGCGAAATCTGTAATGTCATTGCATTTTGTCCGAAAAACTGGCTTAATTGAAAACTTGTTTCTTTATAAAATTTCAGCGGATTCACCTTAAAACGCTTAACAATCGGAGTTTGCCAGTCGTTTTCGTTCGAAAGATAATATATGAGCTGAAACCCGAATTCGGGCAGGTTGCTCAGCAAACTCTGGCCAAAACTGCTTAACATCACTTTTGAATTGGGTTGCAGAACACCTGTTTTCACTGTATTTATTCCGGTGGGTTTGATGTACACAAACCTGAACATCAGCGTAAAGTTGCTGTCGTTCACCAAAAACATAGTAACATCGCCTGCCAGCGGATTTCCTGAGTCGGCAGGTACAAAACAAAAATAGAACTGTGCTGCATCCTTTCCTTTCACTAAGGTATCGGGTGTTTCACGAAATTCAGTTTCAACGTTTTTTACAGGCTGGGTTGGCCGGGATTCTGTTTTTTCAGCTTTGTTCATCCCCGGCGAATCGATAAAAACCAATTGCGAAATCAGGCACGGAATTTCGAAACCATCGTAATTTTCAACATATACCTTGTTTTTCCCGGCAAAACCGGTTACCACGCCCCCGCCCACATCGTTCAGGAATTTTACTTTATCGCCTATCTTAATCATGTTTTCTGAATTTCGGGCAAAAGTACGATTTTAAACCGAAGGAATTTTGCGCTATTTTTACAGCCCCTGAAGCCCCCTTCTTATTCCCCCGAAGGGGGAAAGATAAAAACTAATGAAAAAAGGAAAAATGAAATTGAATATAAATCAGAACTCTTCCATTCTCCCCTCCACCGGAGGGGTCGGGGGAGGCTCAATAAAAATCAGCGACTTCAGTTACGATTTACCCGATTCGAAAATTGCAAAATACCCGCTTGCACACCGCGATTTATCTAAATTGCTGATGTGGCAAAATGGACAAATTATTGAATCGGTTTTTAATCGGTGTATCGACTTTCTACCTGAAGGCAGTCAGCTTGTTTTTAACAACACCCGCGTAATACATGCACGGCTTTTTTTCAAGAAAGAAACAGGTTCGAAAATCGAGATTTTTTGTCTTGAGCCGCTTGAACCTGTTGATTACCAACTTGCATTTCAGCAAACCAAACAGATAACCTGGAAATGCATGGTAGGTAACCTGAAAAAATGGAAGGGTGAAACTTTGCATCAAAGCATTATTATTGCTGGCGAAACGGTGACTTTAAGCGCGGAAAAAGGAGAGCAAAATGGGAATACAGTAGCAGTTCGGTTTTTCTGGGACAAGGCCTTTTCGTTTGCCGAAATTATTGAACACAGTGGCACTTTGCCCATTCCGCCCTACCTGAACCGCGAAACCGAGGAAACCGACGAAGAAACCTACCAAACCGTGTATGCCAAAATCGATGGTTCAGTAGCAGCGCCCACGGCAGGTTTGCATTTTACCGATGCGGTTTTTGATACTCTCAAAACAAAGGAAATCAGC
Source organism: Draconibacterium orientale (assembly GCA_020726265.1). GTDB lineage: Bacteria > Bacteroidota > Bacteroidia > Bacteroidales > Prolixibacteraceae > Draconibacterium > Draconibacterium orientale_A. The sequence goes on along the minus strand of DYSZ01000099.1, from coordinate 4,383 downwards.
ACCCACGAAATTACGTTGCATGTGGGAGCCGGCACTTTTCAGCCGGTAAAAGCTGAAACCATTGACGGGCACACGATGCACCGGGAAACTGTAGTATTTCCCAAATCTGTCATTGAGAAATTCAGACAAAACCCGGGGCAAATTATTGCTGTGGGAACCACTTCAGTGCGCTCGCTCGAAAGTTTGTACTGGCTGGGGCTTCAACTCGAAAACGGCACTTTCAACCCGAAAAATCCCGAAATCGGTCAGTGGGAAGCTTACAAAATTCCTGCAACCATTAGCTTTTTCAAAGCACTCGAAAATATTTCAGATTTTCTGGAATCGAAAAATTTAGGCGAAATCCAGTTTGCCACCCAGATAATTATTCTTCCCGGGTACGATTTTAAAGTTGTCAGCGGAATGTTCACCAACTTTCACCAGCCACAAAGTACACTGCTGCTGCTGATTGCCGCGTTTTTAGGCGACAAATGGAAGGAAATATATGATTACGCTCTCAACCACGATTTCCGCTTTCTGAGTTACGGTGATAGCAATTTGTATTTGAGGTAAAAAAAATTATCTCAATAATATTTTAAGCAGATTTCGACTTCGCTCAATCTGACTGTCACCCAGAGCGTAGTCGAAGGCTAATTGTCGAACTTATCAACATAAATTTCATATCAAAATAATCCCGAAAGGGTATGATTTCATGCTGAATATTAATTTCTATACCCGAAAAGGTATAATTCGAAGATATTTCTTATTTTCGTACCCGAAAAGGTATAAAAACATGAAAGGAGTTTCATTAAGTCAATTCATCAAAGAAAAAAGGAAACATCTTGGGCTCACCCAGGAAGAACTTTCAATAAAATCAGGCGTTGGACTAAGATTTATCCGTGAACTGGAAACAGGGAAACCAACGTTGCGCATCGATAAAGTAAATCAGGTACTTCAACTCTTTGGTTTTGAACTCGGTCCGATTGAAATAAACAGAAAAAAACTAATCAATGAGGAAAGCTAAAATATTTTTCAATACTGATTTGGCAGGAATCCTGACGGAAGATGAAACCGGCTATCATTTTATTTATGAACCTGAATATTTAAATAAGAAAAATGCCGAACCTGTGAGTTTAACGCTGCCATTATTGAAAGGTACTTACAGCGACAAAGTGCTACTCCCTTTTTTCGATGGCTTGATTCCCGAAGGCTGGTTGCTTGAAATTGCAGAAAAAAACTGGAAACTCGATGCCCGCGACCGGATGGGAATTTTATTGGCCACTTGCCGCGATTGTATCGGGGTAGTTTCAATTGAACCTGTAAATGAATTGGTATGAACACAAACAGATGTCTCTACTGTTACCAAGAGTTGCCGGAATATGAGCTACGGAACGAATCTGAAAAAGCCGGATTTCATGCCGGATGCAGCCGTAAATTTTTTGGTTCGCCGATACCACCGTTGCTTCCCTACTCCGAAGGCGACATGCTGAAACTCGCCGAACAAGTAGTAAAAAGCCAGAAAATTGTTACAGGCGTTCAGCCTAAACTATCGCTCGGAATTGAAAAGATGAAGAAAGGTGAAACGCATGGACGCCTTACTATAGTTGGCCTTTGGGGAGAATTTATTTTGAAACCTGCTTCAAAAGATTATCCAAATCTTCCCGAAATCGAAGACTTAACGATGCATCTTGCCGAAATTGCAAAAATCAAAACAGTTCCGCATTCGCTCATTTTCCTGCAGTTCGGGGAACCAGCATACATTACCCGTCGTGTTGACAGGACTGCTGGCGAAAAGTTGCACATGGAAGACATGTGTCAACTTACCGAAAGGCTTACTGAGCATAAATACCGAGGGTCACACGAGCAAATTGCCAAAGCTGTTTTAAAGTATTCCGCCAATCCCGGGTTAGATGTAATCAATTTTTACGAAATGGTTGTTTTCAGTTTTCTGACCGGAAACAGCGACATGCACCTGAAAAACTTTTCACTGATAAAAAACAGCCCGTCAGAGTACAATTTATGTCCGGCGTACGATATGGTCGCCTCTCAGTTGGTTGTTGAAGGTGATGATGAAGAGCTTGCGCTAACACTGAATGGAAAAAAGAAAAAGCTGAAAACCAACGATTTTGTTGTTGCCATGAAAAGTTCCGGAATTTCAGAAAAATCAATCAGCAACATTTTTACGAAATTCGAAAAAGCCCTTCCCCTGTGGCACAATTTTATTGAAATCAGTTTTTTGCCCAAAGCTGTAAAAACAGCGTACAAAAAGCTGATTGACGCGAAACACAAACAACTTCAATTCAATTAAAAAATTTATGGACGGACGATACAGAAAAAACATAAAAACCGGCGACCTTGTGGAAATTGTGCAAAAGCACCACCAGCGTACCGGCGAACTGACTGAAGGATTTGTAAAACGCCTTCTCTCCAGTGCCGACTTCCATCCGCATGGTATAAAAGTGATGCTTGCCACCGGCGAAGTGGGAAGGGTGCAGGAGGTAATTGAGGAGTAGTTGAATGCTATAATGCAGGAATGCATGAATGGGAAAAAGAGAAACTGTTGTCGGGTTATCTTGGTTGAAAAAAAAACAAAATCATCAATCATCAATCGTTTATCTTCATTCGCCAATCCTTACGTTTTTCCCGGCCAGCCACCCCGTTGAATACGCAATTTGCAAATTGTAACCACCGGTTTCGGCATCAAGGTCGATAAGTTCGCCGGCAAAATAGAGGCCTTTTATAAGTTTTGATTCCATGGTTTTCGGACTGATTTCGCTGGTAACAACGCCACCAGCAGTAATAATTGCTTCTTTAAAAGACCGGTTGTGCGACACTTCAAACCGCAGGTTTTTCATCAGGTTGCGGATTTGTTTCCGTTCGTTACCGGTTATCTGGTGACACTCTTTTTCAGCATCCAACTGTAAAATTTCGAGAAAAACAGGAATCATTGATGCAGGTAACCATTCGCGAAAAATATTCCCTAATTGCTTTTTGCCGTGTTCGTTCAGGTTGCGAATCAGCCTGGCATCCAGTTTTTGTTCGTCGAGCGCGGGTTTCAGGTCGATGGTGAACTCCACCTTTTTGTTGTTTTGCAAAGCGGCTACTGCAATCCTGCTCAAAGTCAGAATAATTGGCCCCGACAACCCAAAATGCGTAAAAATCATTTCGCCAAAATCTTCGCCAGCCTTTTTCCCATCCACCCAAATTACGGCTTTTACATTTTTCAGGTTCAGTCCCTGCAGGTTTTGTGCTGTGCTGCCTTTGGTTTCGAGCGGCACCAGCGCCGGAATCGGTTTTTCGATGGTGTGCCCCACCTGTCGCGCCAACTCGTAACCATCGCCGGTGGAGCCGGTTCCGGGGTACGATTTTCCCCCGGTTGCCAAAATTACGTTCGGGGCCAGAACATTTTCACCGTTGGATTTTACACCGGCGATTGCGTTATTTTCAACCAGCAGTTTTTCTACCCGCTCGCTGCAGCGAATTTCAACGCCAAGCTCGGCAACCCATTTCAGCAGCGCACTTAAAATATCAGCCGACTGATTGCTTTCAGGGAACCAGCGTCCGCCGCGCTCCAAAGTACACGGTACGTTGTAACGGGCCAGCAAATCAATAATATCCTGTGAGAAATAATTGACAAAAGCGCTCCGCAGAAAACGCCCATCGGGGAAAATATGGGTGATAAATTCGCTGATAGTGGCGTCGTTGGTCACATTGCAGCGGCCTTTTCCCGTAATCAGCAGTTTGCGGCCGGGGGCATACATTTTTTCGAGCACCACCACTTTTGCACCATTTTGCGCTGCACTACCTGCGGCCAAAAGCCCTGCCGGACCAGCTCCAACAACTATTACATCGTATTTATTCATTGGGGGCAAAGGTAGGTTTTTACATTTTTAAAACTGAATGAAAGAGTTATAGATTTTATAATTTGTCTTCACTGGTGTGATGCTCCCCAAAAATAGGACAACGAGTTAAGATATTCAATGTACTTGGTTGATTTATATGTTCCAGTTAAAAACGAAGCCTTTTTTGAGCTTAATAATTTTAGCATTAACGGATGGTTTAGGAAAAAACTATTTCGAAATCACACATTCAAAGTTAACAGGGATAATATTCATCATTTTTTGAAATCTCAAGGAGATATTGAAGAATGTCGAGCTTGGGAACTGTTAACCAGTAACAAAAAAAGCCTGATTTTTAACGGATATGGGGATACAGTTATTGACTGTTATTCTGATAGGGAATGTATTGAAACCAAAATTTTGTTGAAATCATTTGTTATCAACAAAATTATTATTGGATACGAGGAGATTAATGATAATGGTTGAGGAATTCGGTGAATGAATTAAGGGGTCCATTTTATAAACGAAATGGAACCCTTAACTTTACCACGCGTTCTTTGAAAAACTG
>DYSZ01000275.1 GCA_020726265.1 Draconibacterium orientale | reverse complement strand
AGGGTGGCGCTGGCAAGGGATTTTTTTATGGATTATCCCCCTCTCGGGCAATGGCAGCGCTTCACCCTGCTCACGACTGGTACTGCCGGAATGGTTCGTTGAACAGGCCAGGTAAAAAACGGTAAAGGGTAACAGCAATATAAAAGTAACGGCCCTGTTCACTTTTTGTAAAAATTGGTGGACTCGAAAATTTTATCGGCCGATTTGGCGATGAATCCGCTATAAAGAATTCCATCCGGTTCGGGATAACGCCGGGCAAATTCATAATAACAACCGGGTACTTCAAAGGCGCCTTCTTTAAAATGAATGGCAACCATACCCGCTTTGATGCTCGATTGCTCTAACAATTCAGCCGGGGTTCCCTGAATTTCACCGCCTCCGTCGTTCAATAAAAAACCCTTCGATTTCAGGAATCCGTTGACTTTCTGAACCGAATTGAATTTTGTAAGATGATTAACGCTTACGGTGAAATGGTTGGCACGGAAACCGTGAACGTAAAGCCATGCGGCATATTCCGATTCATGACGGAGCTTTTCGTAAATGTCGTATGAAGGCATTCCCGAAAGGTTGCCCCTGAATATCAGTTCGTCCGATTGCAGATCCTGAGCGGGGATTGCTGCAATCCAATCTCCGACCACCTGCTGTAAATACCCACTGAATTCACCGGGGAGCAATTCGCTGATAAATACCCGCGGGGCGGTTTTATCGGTTTCGTGTTCATAGTGACGTGCAAACAATTTTTTCTGTTCAAACCGGTATTCTCCCTTAAGGATGTAATGATTTTGCAAAAAAATCCCGGCCAGCTTATCAATACCAACCGACGGATGGCCGAAAGTCCGGAAAGCGATATGGTCGTTGACCACGTTTTCGCCCTCTTCGAGAAAAAGATCATGCACCTTCCTGGTTGAGGGGTTTTGTGTGGTGTAATCCTTCCAGAGTCTGTTAAAAATTTCCTGAAGTTCCATAAATCCCGCTTTTTTACGCCGCTGGCCCTTCTTCCTGAAAGCAGGGAAGGGCAAAGGGGCGGATGGTTTATACCCAATTAATTTGTCAAAAATATGAAAACCGGATGAGATATTCAGATCATTGTGTTGAATTTTCAAGAGTAGAATGAGTTTCAACTCGCCTGGTAAATTTTCCGGGTTTATTAAAACAACCCGCTGAGGAACTCTTTTAAAGTCAGGTTGGTGAAGTAATCGCCGATTTTGTATGGTTCCAGGGCGCTTTGAATGGCGGTTTCCTGATGGGGAACCCCTGTCAGGGCTGTTTCGATATCTTCTGTTTCCAACCTGTTAAAATAATCTCCAAAAATCTTGATATGCTGGATGGTCCCGTTTTGGACGTCGAAGTCGAATTCAATGGTACCGGTTTTTTCGGTACGTAATAATTTCCTGAAATTGTAGTTGGGCGAATAGCCAAAGTTCCATTCCCAGGTACTATATTTTTCCCTCACGAGATCATGAATTTTATCATGGTCTTCGTCTGTTAGTTCAACCAAACGGGCATCGGGGTATTTTTCAACCATGTGTTCCCTGATCAGCGTGGCAAATTGATTAACATCCATGGTCGACTGCAGATGTTCGCTGATGTTGGTTACACGGCTTCGTACCGATTTGACAGCCTTTCCCTGAAATTTCAACGGATCCGCATGAAGGGCCTGTGTCAGGTTTGGCATATGTGCCGAAAACAACAGGGTCCCATGGTGCAATACCCTGTTTTTCCATACATGTTCTGCGTTGCCCGAAAATTTCAGGCCATCGATGGTAAGGTCGTTCCTTCCTTCAAATTTTGCAGCAATACCCAGTTTTTGCAATACTTCCAGAATGGGTAGCGTATATTTCCTGAAATCGATCAGGGTCTCCTCTTTTCCTTTTTGGATAAAGGTGAAATTCAGGTTACCCAGGTCGTGAAACACTGCCCCGCCGCCACTGAGCCGTCTGACCACCGGAATGTTGTGCTGTTTGACATATTCAACGTTGATCTCTGCAAGGGTGTTCTGGTGTTTTCCGACAATGATCGATGGGGCATTCCGCCAAAGCATGAACGAATCTTCATCGAAATTTTTTAAAACATATTCTTCCGTAGCAAGATTAAAATAGGGATCGGTACTGTGCCGAAGGATAATTAACATAGAAAATCCGATTTTTGCAAAGATAACACTTAAATCGAAATCGCCTGCCGGCCGGCAAATCGTAAATCGTAAATCGTAAATCGTTTGATGTGCTGGCTATATTTTTTTACAATCCCAGAAGGCTCATTATGAAAAATTTTCACCGCAGAGACGCAAAGACGCTAAAAATTGTTCACATAACGATGAATTCCTTCCCTAAAAACAGACCCATTAAAATGGATTAAAAACCCCACCTTTTTATCTGCAAGTTTTAAATATGAGATGAGCTGTGCTGTATGAAGGCTTAATCTTATTTTGATGTGCCGATGAATTTGTTCATCAAGACAGGCATAACGATTCACCAAAAACAACCATTCGAT
>DYSZ01000015.1 GCA_020726265.1 Draconibacterium orientale | reverse complement strand
ATCAATCAGAAAATGTCTTTCGCGGGCGCTTCGGGTTTCACCGTTTAATTCAGGAATTATTCCGGTATTAAAACCTGTGGCGATTATTGTAACAGAAAGTTTTTCACCGAGTGAATCATCCTTGCCATTTCCCCAAATCAAATCGGCGTCAAATCCGGCTTTATTCTGAACAATGTCGGTAATTTCACCAATCTCGTCCATGGTAACTTCAATACTCCCCGAAGTAATATTCACCAGAATATTTCGTGCTCCGCGAATATCGTTGTTATTCAGTAAAGGCGAATTCAACGCACTTTCAACTGCTTCGGCAGCACGGGTTTCACCTTCGGCAATTCCGGTTCCCATAATCGCCAGACCGCTTTTACGCATTACAGTTTCAACATCAGCAAAATCGACATTGATATAACCGGGAACAGTAATAATTTCGGCAATGCCTTTTGCCGCAGTTGCCAACACATTGTCGGCCCGTGAAAAAGCTTCTGAAATCGGGAAATCGCCAAACATCTCGCGAATGCGTTCGTTGTTAATCACCAAAAGCGAATCGACGTAGCCTTCCAATTCGGCAATACCATCAGCGGCTTGTTTAATACGACGGCGTCCTTCGTTTCTGAACGGAATGGTTACAATGCCAACTGTTAAAAATCCGGCTTCCTTACAGGCTTTTGCAATTACCGGGGCAGCTCCCGTTCCGGTTCCACCACCCATTCCGGCAGTTACAAACACCATTTTTGTATTCTTTGAAAGTGCCGACATCACATCGTTAATATTTTCGATGGCAGCTTCTTTGCCAACTTCGGGTTTGTTGCCAGCGCCTCTGCCTTCGGTAAGCGATGCTCCCAACTGCACCCTCGCCTGAACCGGGCTCGATTCCATGGCTTGTGCATCGGTATTGCAAATCACAAAATCAACATCGCGGATTCCCTGCCTGCACATGTAATTCACGGCATTTCCACCGCCACCACCAACGCCAACTACCTTAATCTCTGCACTCCCGTGGTTGTTTTCCAAATGTTTTACATTTTCATCCATGCTTTTCAGTTTATATTGTTAAAAGGGTTTATTACAATGACTGGTCTTCATCATCGTCGAACAACCGGCTTAACCCGAATTTCTTGACAAACCAGTTGTCCACATTTTCAGAAACTGGTTCACTGGCCCTGGGTTTTTTCTTTTCTGTTCGTGTTCCTGAACTAAAAATTGAAGTCCCTTCCTCCGGCCTCTTCTCATTTTCAATCACTTTTCCGCTCGTCAGTTCCAACTCAAAATCGGGTTCAGGTTCCGGAAATCCGAAGTTGCTGCTTTCTTCAAATGCAGCTTCAGCTTTTTCTTCCCTGAATTCCTGCTGTTCCAAATCAAATTTTTCAGTCTGTTTACGCGGTTGAAGAATTTTATTCGGATTATTAACAAAGCCGGTAGCCAGAATGGTAACACTGATTTTATCGTCCAGCGATTCATCGTATCCATTCCCCCAGATAATATCGGCCTCCTGACCGGCACGTTCCTGAAGCGTTTCAATGATTTCGCCAATTTCTCCGATTCTGACTTCCTCTTTCCCCGAAATAATATTCAATAAAATATTTTTGGTTCCGTAAATATCGTTGCTGTCGAGTAGTGGCGACTCGAGCGCCATGTTTACTGCTTCCATGGCACGACCTTCGCCAATGGCATAACCGGTACCCATTATAAACACTTCGCTTTTCTGCATTACAGTTTTTACATCGGCGTAATCGATGTTTACATTACCATGAACAGTAATAATTTCGGCTACACCTTTAACTGCTGTTGCAATAATGTTATCGGCCATTTTAAAAGCCTGGCGGGCGGGCAAATCGCCATAGATATTATGCAGTCGCTGGTTGCTGATTACCAGCATACTATCGACATATTTTCCAAGTTTATGAATACCTTCCATTGCCTGCGAATAACGTTTCCGGCCTTCGGCAGGCGAAGGAATTGTAACCACGGCAATGGTGAGAATATCGAGTTCGCGTGCCAGGCCTGCAATTACCGGAGCGGCACCGGTTCCTGTTCCTCCTCCCATTCCGGCAGCGATGAAAAGCATTTTTGTATTGTCTTTCAACACTTTTTTCAAATCCTCGTAGTTTTCGCGGGCTGCTTCTTCGCCCATTTCGGGCTGGTTACCGGCACCGCGTCCTTCGGTTAATGTAACACCTAATTGTATTTTAACCGGAACGATGTTTGTTTCGAGAGCCTGGGCATCGGTATTGCAGATAATGTAATCGACACCACGGATTCCTTCTTCGCACATATGACTTACGGCGTTGCATCCGCCACCACCAACACCAATCACTTTTATGATGGAAGATGATGCTTTCGGAAACAGAAAGTTTACTAATTCTTCGGTCATATTCTTTGAATTTAATTTAATGCGCTATCTTCACTGTCGTCGTCAACCAGGTTTAGCACGCCCTGTACAAAGTTGTTAAACCGCTGCGACAGTTTGCCGGGTTCTTTCGGCGCTTTTTCCTTTTTAATTTCAATTGGTTGTGACGCTGCCGGGCTCATTTTTTTCTCGGCAAGATTGAGCAAACCCAACGCAGTATAAAAATCGGATTGCTGAAAATCTTTGTTACGCTCGTTAAAACCCAGAACCAGATTGGCTTTTCGCACATCGAGTCCGGTACGGTATTTCACCAGGGCCACAATATTTTCAAGGTTTGATGTTCCGCCGGTAAGTACAATTCCAGCTCCTACCAGGTTCTCAACGCCGGCTTTCTGAATCTGGAAGTTGATGCTGTCAACAATCTCTTCGATGCGCGCCTGAATAATAAATGCCAGGCTTCTGAATGAAATTTCCTTTGGCTCCCAACCGTTGTGGCCGGGAATGGTAACCACTTTCTGGTCGTCGGCAAAATCGCCTAAAGCTTGTCCGTATTTCACTTTCAGTTGTTCGGCATGTTTGAGCAAAATTGAACAACCTTCTTTAATATCGTTAGTAACCACGTCGCCACCAAATGGAATGGCAGCAGCATGAACCAGCCTGTTTTCGTGATAAACAGCCATTTTGGTGGTACCGCAACCGATATCAACCACAATCACGCCCATTTCCTTTTCATCGCGCGTAACAATCGCATCGGCCACGGCAAATACAGAAAAGGTAATGCCGTTGAGCGCAACCCCGATTTTGTCGAAAACCCTTTTCAGGTTGAGCCAGTAACTGTTCGGAATTACGAGTAATTTGAAATGAGCTTCAATTCTGCGGCCTGTAATTCCAACCGGATTCCGCTGAATTACTTCGTCATCGACCAAAAAGGCAACCGGAATTACTTCGACAAGTTTGTAGCCTTCTTCAAGTTCACAACTTTTTGCCTGTTCCATCAAGTTGTCAACATCGAATTTACTCACAATTCCCTCGTCGGAAGTAAAGCGTGAACGCTGAAAATGAATGGTTTTCATGTGCTGGCCGGCAAAAGCCACCTGCACCGATTCCACACTTTCGCCCAGTTTTGTTTCGAGCTGCCGTATCAACTCCTGAATTGAGGCAGCCACCTCTTCGATATTGTAAACCACACCACGTTTAATCCCTTTCGACTCTGTTTTTACTATTCCCGCGATGTCAAGTTTTCCAGCCTCATTTTTTGTACCAGCCACGGCTACAAGTTTCGAGGTACCAATATCAATTACAACCGAAAGTTTACTTTTTGAAGTCATATCCTACTTTCTTTTTGCTACCACCTGATTGTTATATTTTACACTCACTTTTGAATATTTATCCCAATTGCTTTCTGCCAGAACCTGTTTGTAAAAAGCCTTTAAATTCCGCAGTTTGGTTTCGTAATTGTAAAGGTCGCCCATTTCAATTACATGTCCGCCCACGAGCGGACTAAGAAGCACATTGCCATTTTGTTCCACATGAATCTGTTCGATTTGCGCACTCCAAAAATCGTTGTCGTCAATATATTCCACAAAAGGCAAAAGCTGTTCTGTTGCAAATTTTTCAGAAACAGAACCGGTTGTTACCATGATTCGTTTTGCATAAGCAGCAGCACCGGGGAATTTATTCCCTTCCTTATCCATAAAATAGTTACTCCCCGAATTGATAATCCGCAAAACTGGTTCCCGGTTTTTTACCTTGATTACCAAAACACCTTTGTAACCACCACCCTCTTCGTTTTTTACAACGAGTTTATACACGTCGGCCCGTTTTATTGCCGGATGTTTTTCAATAGCCGCTTCAATTACCTCGCCGTTTATTTTGTCGAGCCTCTTGCTGAGGATTTTACCGTCGGCCTGTTTTGCCATTCTTATCAGTTTGTCTTTATCCACACTGATAAGGTCGCTTCTTCTGAAAACCACTTCGATATCAGAACACTGAATATTCCTGCTTTCGATAGAAGTGAAAGCCAGCGTGCCGATGATAAAAACCACCAGCCCCAGGAATCCTGTCAGTTTCAATATTCTCCGAAGTGTTCTCATTTTGTTTTCAGAATTTCAATAATATTTTCGGCCTGCCCATCGATATCGCCGGCACCCATGGTAAGTACAATATCAAACTCGCTGTTTTGCAACAGTCCTGTTAATTCAGGTTTTGTCAGCAAATGTTTGTTTTCGAGTTTCATTTGGTTGAAAATAATTTCGGAAGTCACACCTCTGATTGGTTCTTCGCGGGCTGGATAAATCGGCAAAATTACAGCAGTATCAAGTAAATCGAGACTCGCTGCAAATTCAGCTGAAAAATCGCGTGTACGCGAATAGAGGTGCGGCTGAAAAATTCCAAGCACTTTTTTCTCTTTATAAAGTTCTTTAACCGAAGTAATTGTTGCTTTTAACTCCTCAGGGTGGTGTGCATAATCATCTATATAAAGATGTTTTTCATCTCTGAACCTGATATCGAAACGGCGTACCACACCTTGGTATTCTTCCAATCCGCTTCTGATTTCGTCAGCCGATGCCCCTGCCAAATGCGACAGTGCGGCTGCCCCGATTGCATTTTCCACATTCAGCAAACCGGGATATGTCATTTTGCAATTTTCAATTAAACCGCCAGGTATTTTTATATCGAACTGGTAAAAACCTGTTGAATTGAGTTGCAGATTTACTGTGGTAAAATCGGCATCCTGACTATTGAGTGCATAGGTAAAAACCTCCGCCGTGGTTTTGGTTCTGTCGAGTTCAACCCCCATTTTCAATACTAATTTTCCACCGGACTGAATCTGTGAAATAAACTTTTCGAACGATTCCACAATCTTTTCCTTGTGCCCGTAAATATCGAGATGATCGGCATCGAGACTTGTAACAAGCGCCAACGCAGGAAACAGGTGTAAAAACGACCTGTCAAACTCGTCAGCTTCAGCAACAATCCAGGGCGATTCTTCTTTTGGTAACAAAAGATTAGTATCAAAATTCTTCGAAATTCCACCTAAAAATGCACCGCAACCCTTTTCTGTTTTATTCAGAATAGTTGCTGTCATTGTGCTGACTGTAGTTTTTCCGTGGGTTCCCGAAACGGCAATTCCGTTGCGTTCGTTACAAATTAAACCCAGCACTTTTGCACGTTTCAGCAAGGCAATTGGTTTTTCGCGAAACCACGAAAGTTCGGCGTGTTCGTCAGGTAGAGCCGGGGTAAAAACAGCCAGCGTATTCGCCGGGTCCCAGTTTTTCGGAATATTCCGGATATCATCGTCGAAATGAACGCTGATCCCTTCTTCCTGAAGTGCATTTGTAAGCGTTGTGGGTGTGCGGTCGTAACCGGCCACATTTCGACCGGTGTGCTTAAAATAGCGGGCGAGCGCACTCATCCCGATTCCTCCGATTCCGAGGAAATAAACATTTTTTATGTGTTGCAGATTTTTCATTTAATTAATTTTTCAACTTCATCAACAATGGCTTTTGTTGCCTCGGGCATTGCCAGCACTTTAATATTGGCAGCCATTATTTTGCATCGTTCTTCATCTTTTACCAAACGCTGTGTAACAGGAAATAATTTCAAATCAATTTCAACATCTTTCAGCATAATAGCGGCTTCCTTTTCAACCAGCGCCATTGCATTTTTTGTCTGGTGGTCTTCGGCTACGTTGGGCGAAGGCACCAGAATTGCCGGTTTGCCGATAATGCAAAGCTCGGAAATAGTTCCCGCCCCGGCCCTCGAAATCACAAGGTCGGCTGCTGCGTATGCCAAATCCATGCGGGTTAAAAACTGGTGTATATGCAGGTTTTCAGGCTTCGATTCTTTCAACTCATTATTTATCTGGCTGAAATAAAACGCCCCTGTTTGCCAGATAACCTGAATACCTGATTTGGCAATAATTTCGAGATTTTTCAAAACAGCATTATTCAGCGAGCGGGCGCCAAGACTTCCGCCGGTAATCAGCACAACCCGTTCTTTGTTGTTCAACCCGAAATATTTAAGCGCTTCCTCACGGTTAACCGCATTATCAATCAGGTTTTCGCGAACCGGGTTTCCAGTAAACACAATTTTATTTTTTGGAAAAAACCTGTGCATTTTTTCGTAAGCCACACAAATGGTGTTTACTTTTTTCGAAAGCAGTTTGTTTGTAATGCCTGCATACGAATTTTGTTCCTGAATAAGTGTTGGAATTTTTGCAGCGGCGGCCGCCCTGAGTGTCGGTCCGCTGGCATAACCGCCAACCCCGATGGCAATTTCGGGTTGAAAATCCTGAACAACTTTTTTCGCCATCGCCGAACTCTGAAAAAGCTTTTTGAAAAAGGTAATCATTTTCAAGCCCGGTTTACGCGGAAATCCCATTACCGGTAACCCGACAATTTTGTAACCGGCAGCAGGAACCTTCTCCATCTCCATGCGGTCGAGAGCGCCAACGAACAGAATATCCGATTCAGGATATCGTTTCCTGATTTCGTTTGCAATGGAAAGAGCCGGAAAAATGTGTCCGCCTGTTCCACCTCCGCTGATTATGACCCGGTTAATTTTCAATTTCTTTTTATTTCTGGTTTGTACTATTTTGTCTTCATTTCCTCATCTTCGTCAGGAATATTTACCTGCACAGGTTGTTCCTGTTCTGCCTGGTCAACCTGATTCAGGTGACTCACGCTCAGGATACAGCCAAAAGCTATTGAAGTAAACAGCAGCGAAGTACCACCAAGACTAATCCAGGGCAAAGGTTGCCCTGTTACTGGCAACGCCCCGCTTGAGACCCCAATGTTAATCATCGCCTGGTAAACAAGAACTACCGTGAGCCCGATTACCATAAATGCCGGAAACGTTCGCTTCGATCGCCGGACGATGATAATCCCCCTGAAAAATAAAATCAGGTACAGAAAAATCACTCCCACTCCGAAAATCAGCCCGTATTCTTCGATGATAATGGCGAAAATAAAATCGTTGTAAGCCGCAGCCATATAGTTGCTCACATCACTCTGCCCCGGACCCTTTCCCAAAATTCCACCCGAATAAATGGCAAGCTTTGCATAATCGGCCTGTGTAACACCTGTTTCTGAGTTTGGGTCACCGTGAATAAACCTTTCAATACGCCCCTTGATGGTGTGAATACGTCCTATTTTTTCGGGTAGTAAATCGGCAGTAAAATAAATGAGTACCACCAACCCCACACCCGCAGCAAATACAAGCAACATATACCTGATGGGAATACGGCCAACAAACATCATGGTGATGATGGTGACAAATATGAGCGCCGATGTTGAAAAGTTTGACAACAAAACAATACCGCAAACCACAGCTGTAAAACTTATTATTTTGAAAAAAGCAACCTTCAGGTCTTTGCTTGTTTTTTGCTTTTTGCTGAGCACTTTGGCAGTAAACATTATCAATGCAATTTTTGCAACCTCGGCCGGTTGAAACGATAAGGGACCAAGCGGAATGGTACGTCCCGTTCCTTTAATTAATCCGGCAAATTTCAATGCCAAGGTAAGCAGCAGTAATGCAATGCTTCCGTATAGTAGCAAATTGGCAAGCATCGAGTACATTTTTACCGGAATAATGTTAATCATCAACACAATAACACCAATTCCGGCACCGATAGAAAATATCTGACGAACAAGATAATACATGGTATTGCCTGAATGCTCGCGGTAAGCCAGTGCACCAGTGGCGCTGTAAACTATGAGCAGCGAAAGGAGCGACAGCAGCATCAGGATAATCCAGATAACCCTGTCGCCTTTAAAATATCTTGCAACCGACTGATCCATTACAGGTTTCTTACATATAGTTTAAATTGTCTTCCGCGGTCTTCGTAATTTTCAAACAAATCGAAGCTTGCACAGGCGGGAGAGAGCAACACAGTATCGCCATTGCGTGCCAGATAGTAAGCAGCTTTTACAGCTTGATCCATACTTGTGGCATCCACGTGGTTTTTTACAATCCCATCAAAAGCCTCGTGCAGTTTTTTATTGTCTTTTCCAAGGCAAACCATGGCTCTTACTTTTTCTTTTACCAATCCATGCAGCAATGAGTAATCGTTTCCCTTGTCAATTCCACCTACAATCCAGACAATTGGTTTTGAAATGCTTTCGAGCGCGTACCATGTCGAATTTACATTTGTAGCTTTTGAGTCGTTCACAAACTCAATCCCATGAACGGTGAGAAACCGCTCAAGACGATGTTCCACACCGGTAAAATCCGACAGGCTTTCCCTGAGCTGTTCGTTACGGATGTTGAATACCATGCTTGCAATTCCTGCTGCCATTGAATTGTAAGCGTTGTGTTTTCCCTGTAGTGCAAGTTCAAGAATAGACATACTGAATTGGTTTTGATTTAAATTAATAATAAGCTCTCCGTCTTTTATGCCGGCTGCATTTTGATCCGGCTCTCCCAACCCGAATGGGATGATTGCAGGTATAATATTTCTGTTTTTAAGCTCGTTTTGGGTAATTTCATCATCGACACAAACCACAAAAAAATCGTTTTTGGTTTGGTTCTGAATCACCCTGAATTTTGAATCGACATAGTTCTGCATCTGGTAGTTATAACGGTCGAGATGGTCAGGGGTGATGTTCATCAACACAGCCACGTCGGCGCGGAAATCGTACATTCCGTCTAACTGAAAACTGCTGAGTTCGATAACATACACATCAATATTTTCCAGGGCTACCTGCCATGCAAAACTCTTTCCCACGTTTCCGGCAAGGCCAACATTCAGCCCGGCATTTTTCAGAATGTGGTAAGTGAGCAGTGTGGTTGTGGTTTTACCGTTGCTGCCTGTGATGCAAATGGTTTTTGCATTTGTATATCTCCCGGCAAATTCAATTTCAGAAATTACCTGTGTTTTTTGTTCTTTCAGTTGAACAATTAATGGTGCTTTATCAGGAATACCGGGGCTTTTAATGACGAATTCAGCCGAAAGAATTTTATCGGTCGAATGTTTTTCTTCTTCAAATTCGATGTTGTAATCAGCAAGTACCTGTTTGTACTTGTCTTTTATCTGACCCAAATCGGAAAGAAAAACCGAATAGCCTTGTTTCTGAGCAAGGATTGCCGCCCCTACTCCACTTTCGCCTCCGCCTAATATTGCAACAAGTTTCTTCAAACTATCTTACTTTTAAAGTTGCCAGGGTAATTACTGCCAGGATGATTCCCACAATCCAGAACCGTGTTACGATTTTAGCTTCGGGAATTCCTTTCTTCTGAAAATGGTGATGAATGGGGCTCATCAGAAATACACGACTCCCTGCGCCATATTTCCGTTTGGTGTATTTAAACCACGAAACCTGAATCATTACCGACAGGTTTTCGATTAAGAAAATGCCGCACAACAACGGGATAAGAATTTCTTTACGGATGATTACGGAGAATACAGCCAGAATTCCGCCTAGGGCAAGACTTCCTGTGTCTCCCATGAATACTTGTGCCGGGTAAGAATTGTACCATAAAAAGCCGACGGTGGCTCCGATAAAAGCAGCTACAAAAATCGTAAGCTCGCCAATATTCGGGATGTACATGATGTTCAGATAATCAGCATAAATAATATTACCACTTACATACGCCAGAATACCAAGCGTGGCACCGCTGATGGCAGAGGTTCCCGTCGCAAGTCCGTCGAGACCGTCGGTAAGGTTGGCGGCATTCGATACGGCTGTTATTATTAATATGATTGCAAGTGCATAAACAACCCATTTCAGCCATATCGAAGCCTCACCGGCAAATGCAACAAGCCACTCGTAATTAAATTCGTTTTTCTTGACAAACGGGATTGTGGTTACTGTCGATTTTACATCTTCGGTTACAAACTGAATTGTTTGTTCTCCAGTCACCGGGTCGATAAGCAGTTCCTGCAAATCGTTGCCGTTTTCATCTTTTACATGTTGGCGTACTTTAACATCGTCGCTTATAAAAAGTGTTGCTGCCACAATAATTCCGAGTGTAACCTGACCTAAGATTTTGAATTTTCCGGCCAGACCCTCTTTGTTTTTCAGAAATACTTTAATGTAGTCGTCAACAAATCCGATTAAACCAAGCAATGCTGTGGTAATCAGCATGAGAATAATATAAATATTATCGAGTTGAGCAAAAATAATGGTTGGAATAATGATAGCTGAAAGTATGATGATTCCGCCCATTGTGGGAGTTCCTTTTTTCTGCATCTGACCTTCGAGACCAAGGTCACGAACGACTTCGCCAATCTGCTTTTTCTGCAAAATTCGAATTAGTTTCTTACCAAAAACCGTGGTAATAAACAGCGATGTAATAATTGCCGCTGCCGAACGGAACGAAATACCCGGAATCATTCCAATTCCCGGGATATCGTATTTTGCCAATAATTCGTACAACCAGTAAATCATGCCTTCAGTATTAATTGTTTATGCCAAAGCAGTTTGAAATTTCTTCTTTATCGTCAAAATGGTGTTTCACCCCTTTCACATCCTGGTAGTTTTCGTGTCCTTTGCCGGCAATCAAAATGATGTCGCCCTGACGAGCCAAGAGTGCGGCGGTTTTAATGGCTTCCCTTCGGTTTTCAATCGAAACCACTTTGCTTTTCGAATGTGCGGGAACACCGGCTTCCATGTCTTTAATAATTTGTGCAGGGTCTTCAGTACGCGGATTATCAGAAGTAAGAATCACTTTGTCACTTGCCAGCACAGCTTCTTTCGCCATTTCAGGCCGTTTGGTTTTGTCGCGGTCACCACCGGCGCCCACCACTGTAATTACCTGCTCGTTGCGTGTTCTGATTTCGGAAATAGCGCCAAGCACATTTTTCAGTGCATCGGGTGTGTGTGCATAATCGATAATGGCCAGTTTGCCATCGGCGCTTCGCACTGTTTCGAAGCGACCCTGAACCGGAAACAGCTCACTGATGATTGTTAAAACCGAGTCTTTATTTTGTCCGAGCTGAATTGCAGTTGCGTAAACTGCCAACAGGTTCGATGCGTTAAATTTGCCAACAAAACGGGTCCAGATTTCCTGTCCGTCCATGTTCAGCAACATGCCATCGAAATGATTTTCGAGCATTTTACAACGGTAATCAGCCATCGCCCGTGTTGAGAAGGTGACTTTTTTTGCTGCGGTGTTTTGCAGCATCACAAGTCCGTTTTTGTCATCGATATTGGTTACAGCAAATGCTTCAGCAGAAAGTGAATCAAAAAATGCCTTTTTGGCTTTGATGTATTCTGCAAAAGTTTTATGGTAGTCGAGGTGGTCGTGCGTGATGTTTGTAAAAATACCACCGGCAAACGCTATTCCTGCAATTCGTTTCTGATGCACAGCATGTGAACTGACTTCCATAAAACAATACTGGCAACTGGCTTCCACCATTTCGGCCATCAGCTGTTGAATTTTCAATGCGTTTGGTGTGGTATGCGATGCAGTTTCCTCGCTTTCGTTTATCCGGTATGAAATGGTTGAAAGCAAGCCCACTTTGTAACCCAGTTTCAGGAACATTTTGTACAACAAAGTGGCAATACTTGTCTTTCCGTTGGTGCCGGTAACGCCAACAACTTTCAGGTTCTGCGATGGGAAACCATAAAAAGCCGATGCTAATAACCCCAGAATTTCATTTGAATCAGCAACTTTAATATAAGTAACACCTGGCTGAATTTTTTCAGGCAAAACTTCGCAAACCACAGTTGATGCACCATTTGCAATGGTTTTGGCAATAAACTGGTGCCCATCGGAAGCAACACCTCGCTGCGCCACAAATAAAGAACCCGGCTTCACCAATCGTGAATCGAATTGAATATCCAGCACTTCCGCCTGGTTTGTTCCAACGATTTCTATAATTGAAATATTCTTTATGAGTTCGTTTAAAATCATATCATCCAAGTGTTAGGAAAACTGTTTGTCCGGGTCTGAATTTGCTGCCCGGTGTCAGCGATTGTTGTTTTACACGGCCAATGCCTTGTATTTTCACCTGTAACCCGACGCTTTCGAGCAGGTAAACAGCGCTTGTGGCTCCCATTCCCTTTACATTGGGTACACTCCCTTCCGGCATTTCATTATCAGTAAGAAATATTTTTTCGCCCTTTATTTCCACATTCGCCCATTCAGTATCAGCGTCATATTTTACATGGTCAACATCCAGTTCGTCAACCACTTCTTTAATATTATCGGTACTTCCCTTTTTAATGTCGGCCAGCACCAGTTTTTCTTCCGCTTCTTCCTTTTCTTCTTCTTCAGCGTCGCCGGTAAGAATTTCGTAGGCGTAAACCTTTTCAGCAATTTCCCTGAAAACCGGTCCGGCAACTGATGCCCCATAATATCCGCCACGAGGGTTATTAAATGTTACAATCATTGAATATTTGGGTTCATCGGCCGGAAAATAACCGGCAAACGATGCGAGGTACATACCAGCACTGTATCCCTGACTGCTTGTTGCCACGCGGGCTGTACCTGTTTTACCGGCAAAACTCACAAAGTCACTTTTTACGTCCTTGCCAGTTCCGTACAAAACCACTCCTTTCAGCATATCCTGAGCTTTGTGTATTGTACTGCGGGAAGCAATCCGCGAGTTTAACACCTCGGTGCCGAATGATTCCACCAATGAACCATTGTCACGGATTTCCTTCACCAAACGTGGTTTTATCATTTTGCCATCGTTGGCTACGGCATTGTAAAAGTTCAGAATCTGTAGCGGGGTCATTTTCGATTCATAGCCGTATGACATGCCTGCCAGCGTGGTACCCCACCAGTCTTTATCGCCGGGATATTTAAAATAAGGTTCTCCCTCTCCCTTTAAATCAAGATTCAGTGGTTTGTTGATTCCGAAACTGTAAACCCTGTCAACATACTGTTTTGGATTTTTTTCGTAATGTGCGGTGATAATTTTTGCAACACCCACATTCGATGATTTTTCAAAAACCTGTTTAACCGAAATTTTACCATAGCCATGCGTATCGCTGATTTTTCTTCCGCTTTTATACCACTGCCCGTTACCTGTATCAATCACATCACTGGTATCTACAACGCCATCTTCCAGCGCTGCCATCAGCGAAACCAGTTTGAATGTTGAACCAGGCTCGTAACTTCCGCGCGGGCCCAGTGCGTAATTGTCCTTCTCGTAGTAACCACCCTGACCTTTACCCAGATTAGCTATGGCTTTTATTTCACCGGTTTCCACTTCCATTAAAATAGCAGTTCCCCAGTCTGCATTCGATTTAAGCAATTGTTTCAGCAGCGCCGTTTCTGTAATATCCTGCATTTTTACGTTGAGCGTGGTAATAATGTCCATCCCGTCTTCAGGCTCAATTTCGATGCGCGACATCCAGCGGCCCGATAAATTCTGCCGATAGCCAACACCTTCTTTCCCAGCGAGATAATCTTCAAACGATCCTTCAAGACCTGTATATCCTACTGCACCTTTCACGCCGCCTCCAGCGCCTTTATTTAATCCACCAATGGTACGCAGTGCGAGCATACCCAACGGATTAACACGGCGATTATCTTCTTCGATAATCATACCTCCACCAAAACGACCACGTTTAAGAATTGGGAATTTCTTCAGTTGTCGTAATTCCGTGTAATCGATACGACGTGGAGTGAGCATAAAATCGCGGTCGCCTTTTTTATAGGCAGTATTTAAACGGCGTTTATATTCTGACGCAGGAGCATTCCTAAAAAGCTTTGAAAGATAATATGCAAGCGAATCAGCTTCTTTTGCATAAACCCTGCGCACACCCTCTGATTTCATATCCATCCGAACAAAATAGCCAGGAACAGATGTGGCCAGTAAGCTTCCGTCTTCAGCGCATATATTTCCACGTTCGGGAATAATAACCACAGTGTTGGAGCTAAGCTTTTCCTGAATCTCTTCCCAACGGTCGTTCTTAATCTTCTGAACAGAGACCATTTTAGCCACAACTACCAGCGAGAAAACCAGTAGTGCGATATAGATAAGCGTTATGCGCGTTAATATTACTCTCCGAATATCCACTGTTTTTTATTTTTTACAATTAATTTTCGAGGCGGCTTAACAGGCTCCTGCAAATCAAGTCCGGCCTTTTTAACTTTTGCTGCTACTTCCGATGGACGACTGGCATTCATCAGTTTTGAGGAAAGCGTTATCGACTCCGACCTGAGATTATCAAGTGTATCCTGAAGAATTTCAACCTTCCGGATGGTGTGCTCCGACCAGTTTCGGTTGGTAATCATTAAAAGGCCGAGAAACGCCAGAAAAAGAATGAAAGGGATTTGTTTTGTAACCCTGTCATCGGTTAAAATAGTTCCGCCAATAAACGATTTTACCCCTGTTTTCTTATTTTTTACTTTTTCTGACATATCAGATTTTTTCTGCAATTCTTAGTTTTGCACTACGCGACCTGCTGTTTGATTTCAGTTCTTCTTCGCCGGGTGTTATCACTTTCCGGTTTACCATCCGAAATGGAGTATTCAGATTTCCATAAAAATCTTTGTCTTCCTTCCCTTCAAAATTTCCAGTTTTCATGAAGTTTTTGCAAAGCCTGTCCTCCAGGCTGTGATAGGTAAGTATTACAAGTCTGCCGCCGGGTTTCAGCAGTTGGAGCGATGCCTGTAAAAACTCCTGCAAGGCATCCATTTCATCGTTTACTTCAATGCGTAAAGCCTGAAATACCTGAGCCAGGTATTTATTTTCGATAGCGCGCGGAGCGCACGTTCCGGCTATTTCCTTTAATTGCGTGGTTGTTTTTATGGGCGTTTCTGACCGATGGCGACAAATAACAGCAGCCAGTTGCCTTGCATTTTTTATCTCACCAAACAACCGGAATACCTGTTCAAGTTTTTCTTCTGTATATTCATTAATTACATAAGCTGCATCGGTTCGAGCGTTCTGGTTCATGCGCATATCCAGTTTACCATCGAAACGAAATGAAAACCCCCGCTCCGGAACATCAAAATCGTGCGATGAAACGCCCAGGTCGGCAAAAATGGCATCAACATCAGCCACTCCGAAATACTGCATGAAGTTTTTGATGTACCTGAAATTGTGCCTTATAAAATAGAGGTGTTTATCGTCGGGAATATTTACCACAGCATCCACATCCTGGTCGAAAGCAAAAAGTCTTCCTTCTGGAATCTTTTCAAGAATCAGGCCTGAATGACCACCACCGCCAAAGGTAGCGTCAACAACATCGGCTCCGGCAAACAGATTCATGCCTTGGATGCTTTCTTCAGCCAAAACGGGTATGTGGTAAGCCTGTAACATTCTGGTTAAACTTTTTTCTGTCGTTTCTCCTTGAGTTTTGCAAGAAAGTCAGCCTTGTTCATTATTGTTTCTGCAGCTTTACTTTCCGAAAGCAATCTGATGGATTCGCCCATACCTATAAATTCAGCTCCCTTTTCAAGTTTCGCATATTGTAAATAGGAATCGGGAATATTGATGCGACCGTTTGGAGCCATTGTAACTTTAATAAAGTTCTGATAAAAAAACTGGAGAAGAGCATCATCGTCTTCGTCGAACGGGTCAAGCGTGCTTTTAAAATCCTCGACACGTTTTCTCCAGAATTTTTCAGGATGTATATCCAGACACTCCCGGTGCAGGTTTTTTTCGATCACAAGCGACTCAGCAGCTAAATCACCCAGTTCCTTTTTGAAAGGAGCCGGGAGCACGATTCGCCCTTTATCATCAAGGGTTGCGCTATATGTTCCTGCAAATTCAATCATGCCTCAATCGCTTGTTCTTTTTCAAATGTAAAAATAGAAATTTATTCCAAAATATGCCACTTTATTCCAATTTGTTCCACTCCGATTTTTAACCACATAGCTTCTGACTGTTGAAAACCTGTTCAAACTGCGTTTAAAACCCTGCATAAATTGTTGTTAACAACTCATATAACACTATTATTCTGATACTTGAAGCCCATCTTAATTTTATTAACAATGGTTAATAACTCATTTTCAAGACAAATACTTTTATCGCAGATTGAGATTTCAGGAAATGACAAAACTTAAGTGAGATTTTACAATAAATAGATTCCGACTGGCTAAACCTGAATTTGAATAATGGGTAATTTTTATTTAATTGGCACAAAATTTCGGATACGTGGAAACCAAAGAAAACAAAGCATTTAAACCAATAAATATCAGGCAGATATTTAAAGAAAAGAACCCTGCGCTGGCAAAAGTAATTCCCGGTTTTATATACAAATACATCGACAATACGCTGCACATCGATTTTTTTAACGATTTTATTTCAAGAAACTATCACCTTGAAGGAATTGAATTTGTAAACCAGACGATTACCGAATTCAATGTAAAAGAACACATCTTTGGGGTCGAAAATATTCCTGAAAAAGGCCGTTTTATCTTTGCAAGCAACCATCCGTTTGGTGGATTCGACGCTTTACTTTTAATGCGGAATGTTCACAAAAAGCTGGGCGAACTCAGATTTCTTGCCAACGATATTCTGATGAGCATTCCGGGATTAAAAGCCGTATTTGTTCCGGTTAACAAACATGGTAGCAACAGCCGGGAAATGGCTGAAAAGCTGAACGAACTGTACGATTCGGATATTCAGATTATGATATTTCCGTCAGGTTATGCTTCGCGAAAGATCAAAGGAAAAGTAACCGATCTGGAATGGAAAAAACACTTTATAACAAAAGCGATAAAACACAAACGTGATGTAATACCTGTATTTGTTGGCGGGCAGAATTCAAACCGTTTTTACAGGGTGGCAAACTGGCGTAAGTTTTTGGGGCTGAAATGGAACATTGAAATGTTTTACCTCCCCGACGAGCTTATAAAACAAAAAAACGCCGATGTTTACATTTACTTCGGGAAACCCATTCCCTGGCAAACATTCGACAATTTGAAGACACATCAGGAATGGGCAGAATGGGTTAAACAGGCAACTTATCAATTGAAACAAAACGCCACAAATACAAATTAAATTTTTTACAATTTTAACCAAAACAGGTATTTTTTCTAATTTCGCACCTGTTTTCCTTATTAAAATGAAAATGTCAATGAAAGAGATAGTTGCACCTCTCCCGAGGAAAAAAATCAACGCTGAACTTACACCTGAAAAACTACTAAGAAAAACGAATAAAGGTGGTAATGAAATATACGTAATCACCCATAACGATTCTCCTGCACTGATGCATGAAATAGGCCGGTTGCGCGAACTGACTTTCAGAGATGCCGGTGGTGGTACCGGAAAGGAAACAGACATTGATGCTTACGATACTTCTGAAAAACCTTACAAACAATTAATTGTATGGGATCCCGATGCCCGGGAAATATTGGGTGGTTATCGTTACATACTTTGCAGCGAAGCCCCGCGCGACGAGAACGGTGATGTTATTTTAGCCACATCGAAACTTTTTCATTTTTCCGAAAAATTTAACCGCGAATATCTTCCCTACACCATCGAACTGGGCAGGTCGTTTGTACAGCCAGCTTACCAGTCGAGCAAAGCAGGTGCAAAAGCGCTTTTTGCACTCGACAATTTATGGGACGGATTGGGTGCACTCACTGTCGATCATCCTGAAATAAAATATTTTTTCGGAAAAGTTACCATGTATTCGCATTTCCACAGCGAAGCCAGAAACCTGATTCAATATTTTATGCGGAAGTACTTCAGTGACAAAGAGAATCTTGTTTACCCAAAAGAACCGGTTGAATTTGATATTAATTCAGTTACAATGGACAAAATCTTCACCGGGGATAATTATAAAGACGACTATAAAATTTTAACGCACAGTGTCCGCCAGTTTGGCGAAAATATACCGCCTCTTTTTAATGCTTATATGAATCTTTCGCCTTCGATGAAAACCTTTGGTACCATAAAAGAAGATACTTTCGGCAATGTACTCGAAACAGGAATCATTGTTACCATTGAAGATATTTACGGAATAAAGGTTGACAGACATATTGAAACATATATTAAAGATAAGGAAAACGGAGATTGGCCGATTCCTAAATAAATTCAAATGAACTACTATTCGCATCATCCTAAACTCCTTGTGTCCGTTGATTCCATCATTTTTGGATTTAACGAAAACGAACACGATTTAAAACTGTTACTCCTTAAACGTAATTTTCAGCCCGAAGAAGGAAACTGGTCGTTAATGGGCGGTTTTGTATCGACTGATGAAAATCTGGATGATGCAGCCAAACGCATTGTGGCACAGCTTACCGGATTCAATGCGTGTACATGGAACAACTTTACACTTTTGGCGATATCAACCGCAACTCGGGCGAAAGGATTATTTCTGTAGCCTATTTCTCGCTGATTAAAATTAACGAACACGATAGCAAACTTATTAAAGAACACGGAGCATCTTGGGTTTCGCTCTCTCAACTACCTCCGCTTATTTTCGATCACAACGACATGGTACAGAAAGCGCTCCGAAAACTGCGCATCAGGGCAAGAACGCAACCTATTGGTTTTGAATTGCTTCCTCGAAAATTTACAATCCCGCAAATACAGCGGTTATACGAGGCCATTTATCAATTTCCATTCGACAAAAGAAACTTTCGCAGAAAGCTTTTGGCAATGGATTTACTCGAAAAACTGGGCGAAAAAGAAAAAGCCACTTCGCGTAAAGGGGCCTTTTATTACTGTTTTAACCAGAAAAAATACGAGGAGCTGATTGAACGTGGTTTTAACTTCGATTTGTAAGAAACTGGCTTATTTCAAAAACCAGCATTAATATGCGCGCTGGTCTTTCCCTTCTATAAAATTAATAAACGAGCTGTTTACCACGCGATTACCTCCCGGCGTTGGATAGTATCCGGTAAAATACCAGTCGCCCAAATCGTTCGGACAGGCTCTATGAAGATTCTCAATACTTTGGTAAACAATCTCAACTTCGGCATTACAATCCTCGGGTTTTAAAAGCTCGGCAATTTTTGCCGAAACCTGTTCAGGGGTAAATTTTGAATAAATTTCCTGCACATAGTTCACAATTTCCTCTTTTGGAAGATTTTGCTGCTGCTTGCACTTTTTATACACTTCATCGATAATATGCTGCTGCCCCGACTCTTTAAGCAACTCAATGGTGGCATTAAACGCGATAAACTTGTCGAGCCGGGCCATGTCAATACCGTAACAATCGGGATATCTGATTTGTGGCGCAGAAGAAATAACGATTATTTTTTTAGGGTGTAAACGGTCGAGAATTCGCAGAATGCTATTTTTCAGGGTTGTACCACGCACAATTGAATCGTCGATTATTACCAGCGTATCCACATGATTTCTGATAATTCCGTAGGTAACATCATAAACGTGTGCAACCAGGTCGTCGCGGCTGGCATCATCGGCAATAAAAGTGCGTAGCTTCACATCTTTAATCGCAATTTTTTCCACACGGGGTTCAAACGAAATAATTCTTTTAATATCCACGTTGGTGAGCGAACCGTTCTTCTTTCTGATTTCCTGAATTTTCCAGTCAACCAGGTATTCCCTCACACCTTCAATCATTCCATAAAATGCTGTTTCGGCAGTATTCGGAATGTAAGAGAATACTGTATTTTCAAAGTCGTAGTCGATTGCTTTCAGTATTTCAGGTGTAAGAAGTCTGCCCAGTTCTTTGCGCTCTTTGTAAATATCGCGGTCACTACCCCTTGAAAAATAAATCCTTTCAAACGAACACGAGGTTCTTTTGTAGGGAACCCGTATCAACTCTTTACTGATTCGTCCATCTTTTTTCACGATTAACGCCTCGCCCGGACTAATTTCAGCCACTTTGCCGACCTGCACATTCATAACAGTCTGGATAACCGGTCTTTCTGAAGCTACAACCACAATTTCGTCATCATGGTAGTAATACGCAGGCCGTATTCCCCAAGGGTCGCGAACTACAAATGCATCGCCATGACCAATTAGTCCGGCAATAGCATAACCACCGTCCCAATCCTTGGTTGCTCGTTCAAGAATATTATGAATATCGAGATTTTCTTCTATTTTATCTGATATTTTTACGTTACTCAGCCCTTCGTTTTTATATTTTCTAAAGAGCATCTGGTTTTCCTCGTCCAGAAAATGGCCAACTTTTTCGAGAGCAGTAACTGTGTCGGTGTAAGCTTTCGGATGCTGTCCCAAATCAACAAGCACCTTAAAAAGTTCATCGGTATTTGTAAGATTAAAATTTCCGGCAAGAACCAGGTTTCTCGATTTCCAGTTGTTTTGCCTCATAACAGGGTGAACAAAATCGATGCTGTTTTTTCCAAAAGTCCCATATCGAAGGTGCCCCAGATAAAGTTCACCGGCAAACGGAAAATTGAGATAGGCCCATTCCGGATCATCAACGCTCTGTCGGTTCCAAATTGCTTTTAGCAGTGGTTCGTTTATCTGATCGAAAATATCTTTTATCGGATTTTCTTTTACCGAACGGTGGCGGCTGATGTAGGCACTTCCGGGGTCAAGATGGTTTTTTACACAAACTGCACCTGCTCCGTCCTGCCCGCGGTTGTGTTGTTTTTCCATTAAAAGATACAATTTGTTCAGGCCGTACTTCCAAGTGCCGTATTTTTCCTGGTAATACGACAGTGGTTTTAAAAGCCTGATTAAAGCAATTCCACACTCATGCTGAATCTGATCACTCATACTGTAAAGGTTTCATCAATGGAAAATCAATATTATCGGTAACTATAAACGATAACGGATACGTACTTTTTATTTCCTTAAAAAGTTTCAATGCTTCGTTTTTTGTTCTGAAATCCCCCACTCTTACCCTGAAATTAGGAGTTATGTATTTAACATGCACTGTATTATCAGGGTAAAGTGTCAAAAACTCCACTTTCTTTTTAAGCGCTTTTTCTTTGGCATCGGCATCGGAACTAAAAAAAATTTCGACCCTGTAACCTTCAATTTGTTTGTTGTTTTTATTGTTCGAAATGTGCCAGCTGAGCATATCGTTTAAAAGCGGACTCTGATTAGAGTCAATACTTTTAATTATTTCAGGCTTTGAACCTGAACTCATTTCTGAACCTGGAAATGTAACCTGCCCAAATCCGGTGAGCACGGTAACCAAAGCTGTAATCAATAGTAAAAACTGCTTCATTATTTCCTGAAAATTAAGTTGCAAATATAAACTAAAAAGCCGGAATACTACAGACTCCTATTTTACGAACTTATTCATATACCAATGCTGTAATAGTTAAAATACGAATAATGAAACGCAATTCAGCACCTCTAAAAAAAATCGGCTATTTTTTCAAGCGAAATCTTCCACTCAAAATAAAGTTGTTTTAACATTGCAACTTTGAATAAGGAAAGCAACTTTGAAAAAGAAGCGGGAATGAATATCGCATGTCGAATTTTCAGCTATTTTTAAAACGGACGGGAAAGACGTTTTTGATATTTAAATCTCATTTTTACCCTTCTTTATTGCCTTTTGAATTACTGAAACTGTTTTAAACAAATAACGAATGGGAAAGCTAATCGATGATTTTAATGGGTACAGAGAAAAGATGAATAAAAAGATTCTGGCCTCTGACAACAAAGTAATGAAACGAATTTACAGCCTCGATACACTCACTTACCAGAATGGTGCGCTCAGCAGCAAAACCAAAGAAATGTTAGGGCTGGCCACATCGATGGTTTTGCGGTGCGACGATTGTATAAAATACCATTTGGGCAAATGTTTCGAACTTGGAGTTACAACAGAAGAAATTCTTGAAATATTCGGAGTTGCCAATCTTGTAGGCGGAACCATTGTAATACCGCACACACGTCGCGCGGTGGAATATTGGGAGGAACTGACCTCAGATCAGGTTACTAAAAATTAAACTAAACTGAAAACTAATTACAAAATGGAAAAATTATTCGCTATATCATCAACCGGGAAAACTGAAAAATCATTTCTCGACCTTCGTTTTGGGAAATGTATGAATATTGTAGTTTTCAATCCTTCAACAAATCAGTTTTCCATTATTGAAAATCCTTTCAGGGAAGAACAGGAAAGTTCAGGAATTCACCTGGTTGAGTTTTTAAAAAAACAAGGTGTAACTTCCATAATCACTGGCGAAGTAGGCCCGAAAGTGAGTGATTTATTAGAAAAAGAAAAAATTCAGCTTATTCTTTTACAGGAAGACAAAATAAGGGTTGAAACAATTATGGACAGGATAAAACCCTGATAAGCAACTTAAAATCAGGCTGCTTCTTTATTAAAAAGGATTCATCGGACTGAATACTGTAACCGAACGAACCAAAAACGGATGACTTTGTTTGTTATTCAGATTTAAAAACCGACAGGATTGAGTTATCAACTTTATAAAATGATACAGGAGGGAGAACACCTCCACCAGGATTTTAAGTTTTGTGTAAACGATTCTAAAAAGATAGCAAGATCGCTGGTTGCCTTTGCCAATACCGACGGAGGGAGATTACTGTTAGGTGTGAAAGATAACGGGAAAATTACTGGCGTGCGCACCGATGAAGAATTTTACATGATTGAGTCGGCTGCCACCATTTACAGTAAACCACCGGTAAAATTCTCAACAAGGCAGTGGCTCGCCGAAGGAAAAACCGTACTCGAAATACAGGTTGAGCCCAGCAAAAAAAAACCGCATTATGCCAAAGACGAGACAGGAAAATGGATTTCTTATCTGAGAGTAAACGACGAAAATTATGTAGCTCATAAAATTCAGGTTAATGTTTGGAAAAACAGCAAAAGACCGTTGCATTTCACACTTTCAGAAATAGAAAAAGCACTTATTTCCTATCTTTCAGAAAATCATTCGGTTACTTTATCAAAATTCATCAGGCTTGCACATATATCACGTGGTAAAGGCGAAGAAATCTTAACCAATCTGGTTACTTTAGATATGGTTACCATAACCACTACAAATGACGGAACTACATTTTCGCTGAACAAAACCCATTTTGAGAAAATAGCCCAACTAAAATAGGGTGATCTGTTTACAAAATTTTAACGTTTTTTCTAATGCCTCAAATCTTTGCTTAATCGTTTTCTGCCTATTTTTAGCCCGTTGAAAAAAATAATTGAATATGCATACAAAAATTAAATTGATGTTTATCCTGCTGAGTGTTGGGCTTTCAGTGGTTGCCCAGGATCAATATCTGACCGCCAAGTCGGATACAACAGATAAAGTTTACATTGCAAAGGATACATATCGTGTAAAAACTTATTCTCAGAAATTTAAAGCCAAAAACCCCAAAAACATCATTTTTCTTATTGGCGACGGAATGGGGGTTTCGCATGTTTTTGCTGGTTTAACCGCGAACAAAGGACACCTTTTCCTTGAAAACTTTAAACACGTGGGATTTTCAAAAACACAATCGGCTGACAGTTATATTACCGACAGCGCTGCCGGAGGCACTGCACTTTCCACAGGCCATAAAACAAACAATGGGGCAATTGGGTTTGATGCACAAAACAAACCAGTGAAAACGATTCTTGAGGAAGCCGAAGAAAAAGGACTTGCCACAGGATTGGTTTCAACATCGTCAATCACTCATGCAACACCCGCTTCATTTATCTCGCACCAGGCAGGCCGTAGTATGTACGAAGAAATTGCAGCCGACTTTTTAAAAACCGATATCGATGTGTTTATCGGCGGGGGCATCGATCATTTTTCAAAACGGAAAGATGGTCGAAACCTCATGGAAGAGCTGAAAACCAAGGGTTACAAGGTGGAAACTGACTTGAAAGAAATTGAAAAAGTGAATAATGGGAAACTCGCCGGGTTAACAGCACCCGTTCATAATGGAAGGATAGCAGAACGCGGAAATATGCTTCCCATCGCCACCAAAACTGCTATTGACATTCTCGACAATAATAAAAAGGGGTTCTTTTTAATGGTGGAAGGTTCGCAAATCGATTGGGGAGGACACGCTTCAAGTACTGTTTATGTTGTTGAAGACATGCTCGATTTTGATAAAGTAATCGGACAAACACTCGATTTTGCTGAAAAGAACGGAGAAACTTTAATCATTGTAACTGCCGACCACGAAACCGGTGGAATGGCGCTAACCGATGGAAACATTGAAAACGGAGTTGTAAAAGCTGCTTTTCCAACTAGCGACCACACTGCTGTTATGGTTCCGGTTTTTGCCTACGGCCCCGGGGCTGAAGAATTCACTGGAATCATGGAAAACACCGACATATTTTTTAAGATGAAAAAATTGCTCATCGAAAAATAGATCAAAAAAAATCAATAATAAGCCGGAACAATTCTTTCGAACCCGTTCCGGTTTTTTGTTGCCCGAATCAATAGTTTTAGTATTTTCAAAGCCGCTATGAGCTTTTAAACTGTTAACAGAAACGTTTTGTACATTAACACTTTTATTTAATTAGCTGAAAACTAACTGTTTCAATTATTTAAACCGAGTTAAAGTAAAACAAAAATGGAAGTGAAAAGAGCTCAGTATCAAAGATTCTGTATTGGTTTTTCAAAAAAACAATCATTAACTGCTCCAACTATTTTAGTTAACACGTATTTATTATTTTATTTGCAGCGCCTGCAAAGTGGTTTTTGAACGGACAAACTATTAAAAAAACAGTTCAGTAGTATGAGTTACGAAAAATGGTCGTTGGGTTACGAAGTTCTCAGAAAATACATACAGTTTGCCGATTGGATCATTCACAAAAAAGTGATGATTAACGGTAAAGAAAATATCCCTTTAAACAAACCCATAATTTTTGCACCAAACCACCAAAATGCTTTAAGCGACCCTCTTTCCATTGTTTTACACACAAAAACACAACCGGTTTGGCTGGCCCGGGCCGATATTTTTAAAAATAAAACCATTGCATCGATACTGAAATTCTTAAAAATTATGCCGGTTTACCGGATGCGTGACGGGAAAGAAAATCTGCTTAAAAACGACACAACTTTTGACCAATCGATACATGTTTTGGTTAAGAACGGAGCGCTGGCCTTGTTCCCCGAAGCAGCCCACTCAGGAAAAAGACAGATACTTGCCCATAAAAAAGCAGTGCCCCGCATTGTGTTTATGGCCATGGAAAAAGCTGGGTCTGACCTCGACATTCAAATTATTCCGACTGGAATTTATTACAGCAGCTATTGGAAATTCAACCGTACAGTTGTGGTAAATTTCGGAAAACCAATTGCAGCAAAAGCATATTTCGAAGAATTCAAAAACAACGAAAACAATGCAATTCAATCGTTACGCCAGCGTATTTACGATGAATTGCTCCCTTTAGTGATTGAAATTAAAAGCACAAAACATTACAACGACTACGAAAAAACAAGGGAGATTTACAGCAACCAGTTTTTAAGACGTCAAAAGAAGTGGATGACCGTTGCGAACCGTTTTACTTCAGAACAATTGCTCATTAAAAAACTGGAAGCGCTGGAAGACAAAAACCCTGAAGAAGCAGAAAAACTATTTCAAATGCTTCGTTCTTATCATTCAAAACTCGATGAATTTCAGATTCGCAGCTGGCTGATAGAAAACCCATTCCTGAATCTGACTAAGATATTAATCAATAATATTATCATGTTGGTAACGCTGCCAATATTTTTGGCCGGATTTATCTTAAACGGAATTCCGTTTCTTGCAATCAGCTACTTTAACAAGCGTAAAGTGAGCGACGTTGCATTTTGGAGTTCATACTCACTTGTTTTCGGAATTGTTTTATTTCCGATTTACTACATCTTGTTTTTTTTAATATTTGGCTGGTTTATTCCTGGCGGATTATTAGTTAATCTGGGATTATTTTTAGCCGCACCGTTTATTGGAAAGCTGTCGTTTAAATGGGTGGTTCTTTTTCTGAAAACCGTTGGACGAGGCCATTTACTCGAACTCCGGCTGTTCAACCAAAAAGAATTTTACAGCCTGTTCAGAGAAAAAGATGTGCTTTTCAGAAAATTAGACGACCTGTTGCCGCTTTAAATCATCGGGGTTACTTTTTCTTCTTAATTTTCTGACGGGGTTTTGCGCGTTTAAATTTATCTTCGAAATTATGTTTCGAATTGTCCTTCCTTTTTTTTGCATGAAATGCACCTCTAAAAGTTGGGTCATCAATTTTTCGCTGACGATCGATTTCGCGGAGCAATTCCTGTTTCTCGTTAAATTCTGTATCAATAATCTCTACTTGGGAAGGCAACGATTGCATTGGCAAAGGCATTCTGATGAGTTCTTCAATTTTTTTCAGATGCCACTCATCGGCAGGGTCAATCAGCGAAATGGCATCGCCTTTATTCCCTGCGCGTGCGGTGCGTCCAATCCGGTGCACATAATCTTCGTAACTGGCGGGTAAATCGAAATTAATGACATGACTTACGAGGCTCGCATCAAGCCCGCGGGCAGAAACATCGGTAGTTATCAGAATCCTGACCTCACCTTTTTTAAATGCATTAATCGCATTTATCCGCGTATTTTGTCCTTTGTTTGAATGTAAAATCCGTTTCTCTCCTTCTGCTCTTTTTATCGCACTGAAAACCTCCTCGGCGTGTTCTTTTGTATTTACAAAAATAATTACCCTGTTAAATAATTCCTCATCCTTTAAAAGATGATGAATAAGATTCAGTTTTGTACGGTAGTTGGGAACTCTGTACGCTTTTTGGGTTACCAGTTCAACCGGCGTGGCTGAAGGTGCTACTTCAATTTTATCAAAATGATCGAGAAATTCGGTTGCCATCTTTTCAATGCTTTCAGAAAAAGTAGCTGAGAACAGCAGGTTTTGCCGGCGGTTTGGTAAAACCTCAAGCAATTGTCGCAATTGCGGAATAAAACCCATATCGAGCATACGGTCGGCCTCATCGATTACAAGGTATTTTACCTTTTTAAACGAAAGTGCGCCGTTTTGGTACAACTCCCACATCCGGCCGGGCGTAGCTACAAGAATATCAACGCCTGCCTTTAGCATGGCTGCATGTTTTGTCCAGCCAATACCACCATAAACCGAGGCGTGACGAATCTCCGACCTGCCTGTAAGTTCTTCAATATCTTCACCCACCTGAATCGACAATTCGCGCGTAGGAACAATAATAATTACACGAGGATCAATACCCTCCGGTTTTCTGAGTTTTGTTAAGAGCGGAAGCAGGTAAGCTGCAGTTTTTCCGGTTCCGGTTTGTGCAACCCCAACCACATTTACCCCCGAATTAATTTTTGGAATTGCCTCTTCCTGAACGGGTGTTGGCTCGTGAAAACCAATTTCTTCGAGCGTAACTAAAATTGATTTGGCAATTTTTAAGTCTTCAAACGATTGTTTCATGGCGCAAAAGTAACAAAATCATTCATTTACTTCAGCTTATACATTTTCCCTGGCAGTGATACCAGTACATTTTTAAACTCAAGGTTCAGTAACAGCCCCGAAACACGACTTACCGGCAAGGTTAATTCTGAAGAAATCTGATCGACAAAAAGCTCATTGTGTTCGCGTAAAAGACCGACAATTTTTTCTTCGTCGGGATTCAATTCAACAAAAAGCGACGATTGAACAGGTTTGTTTTTCGATGCTTTTTCCCAACCCATAAAAAACTCAAGATCGTCGATTCCTTCAATCAGATTTGCGCCACTGTTTCTAATCAACTGGTTGCAACCTTTTGAATAAACATCGCCTGCCCTGCCCGGAAAAGCAAAAACATCGCGGTTGTACGACGAGGCAATTTCGGCGGTAATCAGCGCTCCGCCCTTTTCTGCCGACTCAACAACAACAGTAGCATCGGCAAGTCCGGCAACAATCCGGTTGCGACGGATAAAATTCGATGGATCTATTTTAGTACCACTCGGAAAATCGGTGACTAATCCCCCGTTCTCCGTCATTTTACGGGCAGTTTCGGCATGAAGCGACGGGTACAGTTTATCTAACCCGTGGGCCACAACACCAACTGTGGGTAATCCGAATTTAATCGCCGACTTGTGTGCCTGAATATCAATTCCATACGCCAGACCACTAACAATCAGCACCCCGTAATTTCTTTCCGCAATTTGTTGTATCAGCTCCTCACAAACCTGCTTTCCGTAGTTGGTGGCATTTCGAGTACCCACAATACTCAGCACATGGGCAGTATTGAGGTTCATATTTCCTTTTGAATAAAAAAGAATTGGGGCGTCGGGGCAATTTTTTAACCTTCGCGGGTATTCTTTATCTGTATAAAACCAGGGCTGAATTCCGTTTTTTTCGATAAACCTGATTTCCTTTTCAGCCTGAGTAAAAAGAGTTTTATCCTTTACTCTGTGTGCATTCACTTCGCCAATGCCCGGAATTTTTTGTAATGATTTCAGCGGCTCACTGAAGACTCCTTCAACGCTTCCCACATACGCAACAAGGTTTCGGGCCAATACGCCGCCAATGCCGGGAATAATTGAGAGTGCTATTTTTTGAAGGAGTTGGTTGTCCATAACAAAAGCAGGCAAGGTTAAGGGGTTGCTGAAATTGAGTTTAAAACATCTGCCATTTTTAACCTGTCATCTTTTTTCAAAGCCGACAAGCTTACCGATGGATATTCAGCCACACCTTTGTTTGTTCTGATAAAAAAAGTGGCATCAGTATTTTTTCCAAAAAATGAATTTTCAAACACAGCCTTTTTCAAGGCCGTATTTTGAAATTCAATTTCGTTAAAACTGGTTCCACCAAAACTTATTGCTTTGTAATAACGCAACCTGATGCGGTTGTTTTCGGTGCTGAACTCGATAAACTGGTAATCGGCAAACTGAAAAAAAAGAAACCAGAGTGAAAATGCACCAAGGGTTATCAGCGCTGGCGCTATCAGGTTTAATAGAAAAAACAGCAGCGCCAGAATGGCCATTACCACGCTTACAATAAAAAAAGCTCTTCTCAAATTTACTGTTCGCTTTCGGTTATTAATATTCATATTCGTTAATCAATTTCAAATTACACGCGGCTCCGGCTGGTTCACCCATCCAAAAACCGATTTTATTTTAACTTTACCGCAATTTAGCAAACAATGGGAAATTCAACAATTTACTCAAAAATAATCTACACAATCCACACAGAGATTGAACTCAGCCGCTGGATTGCAAAATACCCGGCTGGCAAAGTTTTTCTTGTAACAGAAGAAACTGTTGACAAGGTTTGGGTGCAAAAATCCGATGCTTTTTTTCAGTCGGCAGGAATCAAAAAAGTGGTGATCCTTTCGGGCGAAAACAATAAAAAAATCGATTCGGTACTCAAAATCTGGGAGTTTCTCTCGAAAAACGGCGGCGACCGTAAATCGCTGGTGATAAACATTGGCGGCGGAATGCTTACCGACCTCGGTGGTTTTGCTGCCTCCACTTTTAAACGTGGATGCGATTTTCTGAATGTCCCCACCACCTTGCTTTCGCAGGTCGATGCGTCGGTGGGAGGAAAAACAGGTATCAATTTTAATGGGTTGAAAAACGAAATCGGCACTTTTCAGGAACCTGTTGCGGTTATTATTAATACAAACTATCTTACAACGATTGATGCTGAAAACCTGAAATCGGGTTTCGCTGAAATCATAAAACATGGTTTAATCCACAACCCGAAACATCTTGCCGATTGTAAAAATTTCGATTTAAATAAGATCGAATATCAAGCATTGCAGCAACTCATCAGCGATTCAGTCGGTGTTAAATCGTGGTTTGTAAGCAACGACCCTACCGAAAAAGGCATCCGGAAAGCATTGAATTTCGGGCACACGGTTGGACATGCTTTTGAAAGCTTTGCAATGCAAATGCAAACGCCAATTCAGCACGGGTACGCTGTGGCTTATGGAATGATTGCAGAACTCTATCTTTCGGCAAAAAAATGTGGGTTCCCGGTTTCAGAAATGGATGAACTGGCACGCTGGCTGATTCAGCTTTACGGGAAATTTGAAACAGAAGAAAGCCAGTTTGAGGCTCTTTTCGAGCTGATGACACACGATAAAAAAAATGAATCGGGCCGAATTAATTTTACACTTCTCACCGTAGTTGGGAAAATTGCCATCGATCAGCATTGCGAAAAAGCGTTGATTTTTGAAGCACTTAGTTACTATCGTAATTTGTAAAACAGAATTTATGATTTACAAGGTTTCAGCCAACTTAAAAACAATAAAAACGGGCATCAGTCTGCCGTCGTCGAAAAGCATCAGCAACAGGGCTTTAATTATCAATGCTTTAAGTTACAGCCCCTACCCGCTTCGTAATTTGTCTGACAGCGACGACACAAAAGTTTTACAAGCTGCGCTTTACTCAAACAATTCGAAATTCGATATCGGTCATGCCGGTACAGCCATGCGGTTTTTAACTGCTTTCCTCGCTAAAATCGTTGGTTCATGGGAAGTAACCGGATCAGAAAGAATGCAGCAGCGCCCCATTTCGATCCTTGTTGATGCGCTGCGTGAACTGGGCGCCAAAATCGAATACATCAGAAATGAAGGTTTTCCTCCTTTGCGGATAACAGGTTCGCACCTTTCAGGCAAAACAATTGAACTCGACGGAAGCATTTCAAGCCAATACATTTCGGCTCTTTTGCTGATTGCCCCGACACTCGAAAACGGATTAACAATACAACTCAAAGGCGAAATCACCTCGCGCTCGTACATAAAACTCACCCTTGGATTGATGGCGCGTTTTGGAATACAATACCAATGGGAAGAAAATACAATCACAGTTCCCGAACAAAACTACTTCCCACTCGATTTTACAGCGGAATCCGACTGGTCGGGGGCATCATACTGGTACGAAATACTTGCCCTGTGCAACTCGGGCGAGGTTTTCCTCGAAAATCTTGAACTCGACAGTTTGCAGGGTGATGCAGGAATTGCAGATTGGTTCAATCCTTTTGGCATTATTTCAACGCAACAGGATGGTGGTGTTTTACTTTCGAAAACTGAAAATCGTGCGCCTGAAAAACTGATTCATGATTTTATAGAAAACCCGGATGTGGCTCAAACCATGGCCTGTTTGTGTGTGGCGAGGAATATTCCTTTTTATTTTTCTGGTTTGAAAACACTGAAAATAAAAGAAACCAACCGGATTGCCGCTTTGCAAAACGAGTTGGCCAAATTTGGCGCTGAAGTTACTGAACCATCAGAAGGAGAACTTTCGTGGGATGGAAAAATTAATGCTGAACTTACGGTTGAGAAACCATTGATTGAAACTTATCACGACCACCGAATGGCACTTGCTTTTGCTCCAATGGCCATCGCCGGAAAGCCCGTATTCATTGATGATCCGATGGTAATTACCAAATCATACCCTTATTTCTGGAACGATTTGAAAAAAGTGGGATTTACGGTTTCAGAGATAAGTTGATGAGATTCCTCAGTCGTGCCTCCTTCGGAACGACAATTTCGTCTGAAGGAGGATGGAGGAAAAAGTGGCGGCAAAGCCGTCCCTTTTTCCTCCATCCTATTTTACAAAAACGACTGTCATTCCGAACGAAGAGAGGAATCTAATCGCGATTTTACAACTTTTATAGTGTACAACGTGATTCTGATTATCTCTTCTGTTTAAAGAACTCCTGCATAAGTTCGGCACATTCAACTTCCAATACGCCGCCAACAAGCTCTGTTTTTGGGTGAAGCGCTCGCGGGGCGAACCGGTTAAATCCACGTTTTTCATCGGTTGCCCCAAATACAATCTTTCCAATTTGCGACCAGCCCAGCGCACCTGCACACATTACACAGGGTTCGAGTGTAACATACAAAGTACAATCGTTAAGATACTTGCCACCTAAAAAGTTGGCAGCTGCTGTTATTGCCTGCATTTCAGCATGGGCAGTTACATCGTTCAGGGTTTCGGTGAGGTTGTGCGCCCGGGCAACAATTTTTCCGTTCGAAACCACAACCGCTCCCACCGGTATTTCACCTCTGTCAAAAGCTGTTACTGCTTCAGCAAAGGCTTTTCTCATAAAATACTCGTCATTAAATGGCTCTATCATTTTCGAACTAAAAAGCATGTTATTCTTCAGGCTGAAATTGGTAAAATCTTCTTATTTTCGCAACCTAATCAAAAGAAATTACGATGTACAGAACGCATACCTGCGGAGAGCTCCGCATTACGAATATAAATCAGCAAGTTACGCTGGCCGGTTGGGTGCAGCGAATCCGTGACCTGGGTGCCATGACCTTTATCGATTTGCGCGATCGTTACGGAATAACCCAGTTGGTTGCCTATAATAATGCAGCCGAAGATACTTTGAAGACCATTCGCGAATTAGGGCGTGAATTTGTTGTCCAGGTGAATGGAACTGTTCGTGAGCGATCAAGCAAAAATGTCAATATTCCCACTGGCGAAATTGAAATCGATATTAATTCGGTTACTGTTTTAAACGCATCGATCATCCCTCCATTTACAATTCAGGACGACACAGACGGTGGCGATGAACTACGCATGAAATACCGCTACCTTGATTTGCGCCGAAATGCTGTAAAACAGAATATTGAATTACGGCATAAAATGGCTCAGGAAGTACGGAAATATTTCGATGAAAAAGGGTTCCTCGAAATTGAAACTCCCGTGTTGATGAAATCGACACCCGAAGGTGCACGCGACTTTGTGGTACCATCGAGATTAAATCCGGGGACTTTTTATGCACTTCCACAATCGCCGCAAACTTTTAAACAGATTTTAATGGTGGCCGGTTACGACCGCTATTTCCAGATTGTGAAATGTTTCCGCGATGAAGATTTGCGTGCCGACCGTCAACCTGAATTTACCCAGATTGACTGCGAAATGTCGTTTGTGGAACAGGAAGATATACTGAATACTTTTGAAGGAATGCTAAAGCATTTGTTCAAAAAAATAAAGGGAGTTGATTTTGATAATCCATTTCTTCGAATGACTTTCGAGGAAGCCATGAACAATTATGGGAATGATAAGCCTGACCTGCGGTTTGATATGAAAATCAAAGAAATCACCAACCTTGTAAAAGGAATAGGATTCAGCATTTTTGACCAGGCAAATTACATTGGCGGAATTTGCGCCACCGGTGCAGCTGACTTTAGCCGTAAACAAATTGATGAACTTACAGAATGGGTTAAAAGACCGCAAATTGGTGCAAAAGGTTTAATTTACATTCGTTTCGGAGCCGATGGAATCAAGTCGTCAATCGACAAATTCTTTTCAACTGATAAGCTGGCTGAAATTGGAAAAACATTTGATGCCAAAACTGGTGATATGGTGTTTATTCTTGTTGGCGATAAAAAGAAAACACTCGGCCAATTGAGTGAGCTTCGCCTTGAAATGGGTTCGAGATTGGGACTGCGCGATAAAAATACATTCGTCCCACTTTGGGTAATCGATTTTCCCTTATTCGAGTGGGATGAAGAAACACAGCGTTTTTATGCAATGCACCATCCGTTTACATCGCCAAAACCCGAGGATATTGCATTCTTTGAAAGTGACCCCGGAAATGTTCGCGCTAATGCATACGACTGTGTGGTTAACGGTGTTGAATTGGGTGGTGGCTCGATTCGTATTCACGACCAGCAGTTACAACAGAAAATGTTTAAGGTGCTTGGGTTTTCAAAAGAACAGGCTGAATACCAGTTTGGATTTATTATGAATGCCTTTACTTATGGAGCCCCGCCACACGGAGGTATTGCTTTTGGATTCGACAGGCTTGTTTCCATGTTTGCCGGGCTGGATAGTATTCGCGATGTAATAGCGTTCCCCAAAAACAACTCAGGCCGCGATATGATGATCGATTCTCCTTCGGTTATTTCGGATGACCAATTAAAAGAACTCAACTTAAAAGTTGAGTTAAAAACAGAAAAGTAGCTTTTGTTAACACATAAAAAAAGGGAAGTTTTCACTTCCCTTTTTCTATATCTGTGTTTTATAAAAGTTTATTCAACTTTAGCAACTTTACGCGAAGAGTATAAAATGTGCAAAGCTGCTGCCTTACGCAACTCAGTTTTTACGTCAGCCACAATACCCATTTTTGTATTCTCATCCACTTTAAGCGCTGTAATCATTTGTGGTCTTTCTGCTTCATCACGGGCTTCTCTTTCAACAATAATAAAGTCAGAAATATCAGCTACACCGGCCCATTTATCATTTAACTGAATTCGTGGAGCAGTACCATGAGTTCTGCGGTATTGCGTTTGCGGTTCACCAATGTAGATATAGCTAACCAGCGATTTTTTTTCAATTTTGCTAATTTCAGTTGCCTCAGGTACTTGCACTTTAACCATGAGCGAAACATCCCTCATCTGTACAACCACCATAAAGAAGAAAAGTAACATAAATACAATATCAGGAAGTGAAGCCGTTGAAATAGGCGGCAATCCTTTATGATCATCCTTTCTGAACTTACTCATATTATTTCCCTCCTGCTACTTTTTTAGGTTCCGCTTCAGAAATTCTTGATGGATAAATTTCTTTAATCGCATCTTGTTCTTCTTCATTGCATTTATCATATGGCTTTCCAAATTTATTCATAGCCAATTCATTCCTTAAATCATTGATTGCTCCCACCAGTTCATTCTGAACTGCGATATACATTTCGTATTTGGTATCACGGTCGTTCTGAAGGGAAATAACTCCTTTAGTAACCATCGTTGATCCAAAAATCGGGACTTCTTTCAACTCTTTTTCAGGAAGATTTGGGTCATCATTCGGATTTGCCATAAACTCTTTTGCCTTGTCCCGCAATTCGGCAACACTCGACCACTCATTTTCAACGAGCAGATCGTTGTTACGGTTAACAAGAACAACAAATACATTACGTTCATTAACGTCCTGATCTATTTTCTGTTCTTCCTCAACCCATTGCGGTAACCTTCTCTCCAAACCGTTATCCACGTTCATCTGAGTGGCTACAAGGAAAAAGATCAACAACATAAAGGCGATATCTGCCAATGATGCTGCTGGTACTTCCGGTAATTTTTTACTACCCATTTTTTTCCTTAGTTTTTAACTTACTTTAATAAACGTGATAATGAAGCGTAAACTATTGAAACAACAGAAATTCCCAAAACAATGTATGTGGCTATTAAACCAGTGTCCACCCATTTCATTACAGTAGGTGTAACAGTTCCATTGTCGATAAATCTCTGAGCACCAAAGAAAGTTGGCATTGTGTCTGATGCCATCATATAAGCAACAAGAACAACAACACCCATAAAGCCAAGAGACATTAATCCCTTTTTTGCAGCATCAAAGTTGGTCGCCATTTGAAAAATTGCGAAACCAACAACAGCAATAACGCTGAATATCATCAATATGTAAGTCCACGATAAATTTGTGCTAACCCAGCTATTCATAGCCGGATCTTGTTTGTTGTCGCTGATATTAACAGTAAGAGAAATCGCAAGAATAACAGTGACAACAATAATGACCCACATAAAAATAGAAACGTATTTTCCAGTTTTATTCATGGGTGTATTATTTTTTCAAGTTATGTTTTACAAGAATATCTAAAAGCGAAATTGATGCATCTTCCATATTGTTGATAAGACTGTCGATTTTATTCATACAATAGTTGTAGAATACCTGAAGAACGATAGCAGCAATCAAACCACCGATGGTAGTGATCAAGGCAACTTTAATACCACCGGCAACCAATGAGGGACTGATATCTCCCGCAGCTTCGATGGCGTCAAAAGCTTCAACCATACCAATTACTGTTCCGAGAAACCCTAACATAGGAGCCAAAGCAATAAACAAAGCAATCCAGCTTAATCCACTTTCAAGTAATCCGGCTTGAACGCCACCATAAGAAATAACTGATTTTTCAACCACATCCATTCCTTCGTTTGCTCTGTCGAGACCCTGATAAAAAATACTTGCTACCGGACCACGGGTTTTACGGCATACTTCTTTTGCAGCTTCAATTCCACCAGTTTCCAATGCTTCTTCAACGTTTTTGAGAAGCTTCTTAGTATTAGTAGTGGCAAGGTTCAAATAAAGAACTCTTTCAATTGCAAATGCCAAACCTAAAACTAATGAAAGCAAAACAGCAGTCATAAAACCCGGACCACCTTCAATAAATTTTTGCTTAAGAGCACTATGGAATGATTGCCCTTCTTCAGCCGTTGCAGCAGCAGCTTCTTCAGTATCAGTAGCTACCTTAGCGGCAGGTTGTGCCGTAGCGGTTGAATCTTGTGCAACCACAACGTTTGATGCCATAAATAATAGCATTCCGAAAACTGCTATTAACGCGAATAGTCTTTTCATAATTGTTTTAAATTTTTAATTAATAATTCCCTAATTTGTTTGTATTGATTTTTGTATAAAAATTAATTTATCTTTTTGGGTTTACTCAATTAGCTATCAATATATTATGCGGAGAGAGAGGGATTCGAACCCTCGGTACCGTTTTGCAGTACACACGCTTTCCAGGCGTGCCAGTTAAGCCACTCCTGCATCTCTCCTTATTTATTATTTCTCCTTTTTATGCAAGAGTACATCAAAAAAACAAAGAACGGTACACACGCTTTCTCCCTATTCTCCGGGATGCCAGTGATGCCACTTTTGCATTTTCATCAACTATTTAAATAATATTTCATGCAAAAATGTTGTTTTCAATAAAAAAAGAACTGACTACATTTTCTTTCAATATCCTATATTTCCTGCCCTCAGGTAATTAATAAGACTCCCAAAATGAGGGCTGCAAATTAATAAAAATTTGTAAATATTAAATAAGCTACTCACTTATTTCCCCTCGTAAACTTTTATTCAGATACATTTTAATTTCGCTGTTATTTAATCCCTGTCCTAACAAAAACATGAGTTTAGTAACCGCTGCTTCTGAGGTCATATCTTTCCCTGAAACGACTCCTGCATTGAGTAATTCAAGACTGGTTTCATACTGCCCCATAATTACCCTTCCTCCTTCACACTGAGTAATATTGAGCACAACAATTCCCTTCTTAATCGCCTTTTTTATGCAATTGATAAGCCAGTTTACAGTAGGAACATTGCCCGACCCAAAGGTTTCAAGGATAATCCCCTTTAATCCCGGTATATTCAATATTGAACTGAAAACTTTTTCGCTGATACCAGGAAACATTTTAAGAATTACCACATTGTCGTCGAATTTGGTGTTTACCTTTAAAATTCCCTTGTTCCCGGGTATGTAGATAAATTCGCTGCTGAACCTGATATCAACACCGGCGACAGCCAACGCCGGATAATTTACCGAATGAAATGCACTAAACTGTTCAGAATCACGCTTAACAGTTCGGTTCCCACGATACAACCTGAAATCGAAATAAATACAGACTTCCGGAACTTTGCTTTTCCCATTCTCCTTATAGGCTGCAATTTCCATTGATGTAATCAGGTTCTCCTTTCCATCGGTTCGTATTGTACCAATGGGCAATTGCGAACCGGTAAGGATGATTGGTTTATCCAGATTTTCGAACATATAACTTAATGCCGAAGCAGTATAAGCCATCGTATCGGTACCATGTAAAATCACAAATCCGTCGAAACTATTGTAGTTCTTTTTAATGGTCAGCGCTATTTTGACCCAAACCGCCGGGTTCATATTTGAAGAATCAAGAACCGGGTTAAAAACAACTGTTTGTATGTTATAATTGAACTTGTTGAGTTCGGGAACTTCTTTAAGAATTTGTTCGAATTTAACAGGGGCTAAAGTTCCTGTTTCAGGCCGCTGTACCATTCCAATAGTACCGCCGGTATAAATAATCAGTATCGATGTTT
Organism: Draconibacterium orientale; assembly: GCA_020726265.1. GTDB lineage: Bacteria > Bacteroidota > Bacteroidia > Bacteroidales > Prolixibacteraceae > Draconibacterium > Draconibacterium orientale_A. Next base: position 3,207 of record DYSZ01000015.1, on the reverse strand, counting down.
TTTCGTTTTTGCCTGATGTCATCTTCTGATAGGTTCAATTCGAGCGCAATTTATCAAATTCCGAATAAACCACGGGCATTTGTAGTTGTTATTTCTGCAACCTCTTTAATTGGCAATTGGTAGATTTCAGCAATTTTTTGAGCTGTATATACAAGGTATGAACTTTCGTTTCTTCTGCCTCTTTTAGGTTCGGGGGTTAGATAGGGAGCATCTGACTCGAGTACAATATTTTTAATATCCGTTTTTTCGAGCACCGATTGCAGATTACTGTTTTTATACGTAACAACACCACCAATCCCGAGTAAAAAACCAAGATCAATAATTTTTTGTGCCTCTGTTTCATCACCCGTAAAACAATGGAAAATTCCTCTCAGTGAACCGTCCTGTTCAGCTTTTATAATTTCGTAAACTTCATTAAATGATTCTCTCACATGGATTACTATTGGAATCTTTCTCGATTTGGCCAAATTAACCTGGTAAATAAAAGCCTCTTTTTGTTGTTCGAACCAGGTACGATCCCAATACAAATCGATACCAATCTCACCAATTCCGTAAAACTTATATTTATCGAGCCAATATTCAACCACCGAAAGTTCTTCTCTGAAGTCAACAGAAACAGAAGTTGGATGTAATCCCATCAATGGATAACAGACATGCGGATAATTATTGCTTAAATCGATGAGTCTCTTTATTGAACCTGAATCAATGTTGGGGAGAATAATTTTTTTGACATCATTGTTGTAGGCATTTTGTAATACCTCATCAATGTCATCATGAAAATCTTCAGAGTAAATATGCGAGTGTGTATCAATCAGCATTGTCAAAAAAATTTCGACAAAGCTATAAAACGAAATTATCCTGAAACACTTTCTAACTTTATCAAAAGATTAAATTTTACTGTATTTCAGGATAAAATCGTGTATTTCAGACAGAATCAAACGATTCCCTGCGCAAGCATAGCATCGGCCACCTTTACAAAACCGCCTACGTTGGCACCTTTAACGTAATCGACTATATTTCCGTCTTTGCCGTAATTAACACATGTTTCATGAATATCTTTCATAATTTGTTTCAATCGCATGTCAACTTCTTCACGTGTCCAGTTTAACCGCATACTGTTTTGCGACATTTCGAGACCTGAAACAGCTACGCCACCAGCATTAACCGCTTTACCGGGAGCATAATCAATACTATGTGAAAGATATTCAACAGCACTGGCGGTACAACCCATGTTTGATGCTTCAGCCACGAGTTTACAACCATTTTTCACTAATTCTTTTGCATCGTCTTCATTTACTTCATTTTCGGTAGCGCAGGGCATCGCCATTGTTACCGGCACTTCCCATGGCCGTTTCCCTGCAACAAATTTTGCCCCGAATTCACGGGCATAAGGTTCCACAATATCATTATTGGTAGCACGCAGTTCAAGTAAATAATCTACTTTATCGCCTTTAATACCCTGTGCATCATAAATATATCCATCTGGCCCTGAAATCGTTACAACCTTACCGCCCAGCTCGTTAATTTTTGCAATTGTTCCCCAGGCTACATTTCCAAAACCAGAAACGCCAACAATTTGACCTGCAATATCCTGACCAATATGATGTAGCATGTGCTGTGCAAAATAAACAGCTCCGAAACCGGTTGCTTCAGGGCGAATCAAACTTCCGCCCCAGGCAAGACCCTTACCCGTTAATACACCGGTAAATTCGTTTTTCAATCTTTTGTATTGTCCGAATAAATATCCGATTTCACGGCCACCAACACCGATGTCGCCAGCTGGTACGTCGGTGTTTGGCCCGATATGGCGATACAACTCGGTCATAAACGACTGGCAAAAACGCATAATTTCACCATCGGTTTTTCCTTTAGGACTGAAATCGGAACCACCCTTTCCACCACCCATTGGCAGCGTGGTTAAACTGTTTTTAAAGGTTTGTTCGAAACCTAAAAATTTCAGAATACTTAAGGTTACACTGGCATGAAAGCGCAGACCTCCTTTGTAAGGGCCTAATGCTGAGTTGAATTCAACACGGTAACCGCGGTTAATTTGTACTTCTCCTTTATCGTCAACCCATGGAACCCGGAACATAATTACACGTTCGGGTTCAACCATGCGTTCGAGCATTTTTGCTTTCTGGTATTTTGGGTTTTTTTTATAGAAATCCCAAATGGACATAATAACTTCTTCCACTGCCTGATGAAATTCACTTTCTCCCGGAGTTCTCTTCTCCAAATTCACAATGAATTCATTAATATCTGCTTTCATATTTAAGAATAATTTAAAATTTGCACCAAAGGTATAATACTTCATTCCGAAAAAACAACAATTCGTGCATGAAAAACAAAAGCACTGACTATTGATTTTCAATCACTTAAATTACAAAAAAAGATATTAAAAAGCAGTGTGTGACAATTGTCAGAATTTTGAACACAAAAAAAAGCCCTTTTCTTTTCAGAAAAGAGCTTTTTTGATTTATCGCGGGTTTTGAATTACATCATTCCACCCATTCCGCCCATTCCTGGATTTCCCATTGGCATGGCAGGTTTGTCTTCTTTTTCCTCAACAACTACAGCTTCGGTAGTAAGGAACATACCGGCTATTGATGCTGCATTTTCAAGTGCAATACGCGTAACTTTTGCCGGGTCGATTACACCAGCTTCGTAAAGATTCTGGTAAACATCGGTGCGGGCATTGTAGCCATAATCACCTTTACCTTCCTTGATTTTCTGAGCGATAACAGCACCTTCTTTTCCAGCATTGCCCACAATCTGGCGAAGTGGTTCTTCGATTGCACGTTTGATGATTTCGATACCAGTTTGCTCATCTTCGTTTTCGCCTTTGATTTCGTCCAAAGCTTCGATGGCGCGAATGTACGCAACACCACCACCCGGAACAATACCTTCTTCAACAGCGGCACGGGTTGCACTCAAAGCATCGTCAACGCGGTCTTTCTTTTCCTTCATTTCAACTTCTGAAGCAGCGCCAACATAAATTACGGCCACTCCACCAGACAGTTTTGCAAGACGTTCCTGCAATTTTTCTTTGTCGTAATCAGAAGTTGTTGTTTCAATCTGTTTTTTAATCTGGCTCACACGGGCATGAATGGCTTCTGGTTTTCCGGCACCATTCACTACTGTTGTATTTTCTTTGTCAACAGTGATTTTTTCTGCCAATCCAAGCATATCAAGTTTAGTCTGTTCCAG
>DYSZ01000098.1:7070-13732 GCA_020726265.1 Draconibacterium orientale | reverse complement strand
GGAGAAAAAAGAAACAAAGAATGTAAAATTAATAAGGAAGAAGCAAGCTAAGGAAACTTATCGATTTCTAATTTCTTATTTCTTATTCGATATTTTAGATGTCTATTTTCAATTTAAAACGGCAACCTCCCCAAATCCAGATTTCCGCCTGAAAGAATAATTCCGGTTTTTTTATTTTGAATATTTATTTTGCCTTCAAGAATTGCAGCCAACGGAACCGCTGAAGAGGGTTCGATAATGATTTTCATGCGCTCCCAAATCATCCGCATGGCTTCCACTATTTTCTCTTCCGAAACAGTTACAATATCATCTACTTTAACCGAAATGATGGCAAAATTTCGCTCACCCAACGAAGTCAGCAGTCCGTCGGCAATGGTTTTCGGGTTGACTGACGGGATGATTTTTTTTGCCTGAAACGAGCGGAAAGCATCATCGGCTCCCAAAGGTTCAGCCGCAATTACTTTGCACTGTGGCAACAAATATTTGGCAGAAAGCGCTGTTCCGGCAAGCAGTCCGCCTCCGCCAACAGGGGCGAGAATTATATCAAAATCGCCAAAATCTTCAATCAATTCTTTTGCCGCAGTTCCCTGACCGGCAATTACATGAAAGTTGTTGTACGGATGAATTTCGGTTGCACCGGTTTCAGCAACAATTTCTGCCAGCGTGGTTTCGCGTGCCTGCAAAGTGGGCTCGCAAAAAGTGATTTTCGCGCCATTACCTGCAACAGCTTTCTTCTTTATTTCAGGTGAATTGTCGGGCATTACAATGTGGGCGGCAATTCCGCGCATCCGCGCAGCCAAAGCCAGGGCAGCCGCATGATTACCGGATGAATGCGTGGCAACCCCTTTTCGGGCTTCTTCTTCTGAAAGTGAGAAAACAGCATTGCAGGCCCCGCGAAATTTAAAAGCGCCCACTTTCTGAAAATTTTCGCACTTAAAAAACAGGTTGCCGCCTGTAATTTCGTTTATGCTTTTTGAAGTCAACACAGGTGTGTGGTGCGCGTACTGCGACACAATGCGGTGGGCGGCTTCAATATCTTGGTAAGTGGGAATCAATGCCATATCAGGATGGTTTTGAAAATTTGTTGTTCATTAAATCCCAGTCGGTATTGTATATCGATTGTTTTCGGAGTTCTTTAACCCGTTTTAACCCTGAATAATAGAGATATCCCAGAAATCCGATAAAAACAACCGACAACCAGTCGATGCCGGTGAAAAGGATAAAATCGTAAATTCCGTGGAGCAGAAACGGAATAAGGAGCGCTTTTCGTTTTAAATGTTCTTCTTTTTTAGGGTAAAACCTAGCCATACCGAAGTAAAAACCCATCGTAATTCCGAAAATGGCATGGGCCGGAACAGCAGTGATTGCCCTGATTACCCCTGTAGAAACTCCGCTTCCGAAAACATACATCACATTCTCAACAGCTGCAAATCCCAGCGAGATAAATACACTATAAACAATGCCATCATATTTATCATTAAACTCCCGGCTTTTCCAGATGAGCAGGTATAATGCCAGGTATTTGAATAATTCTTCGGTGAAGGCAGCCACTACAAAAGCTTTCCAGGCTGCGGCCATCAAACCGTAAAAAGCTGATGTAAATGCACCCAGAAATCGTTCAACAAAAAGGATTGGAATTACAGTTAATGCACCCGCCAGCAACGCCAGAATAAGCAGTTGCAACGGCTCTTTTTCGTATTTATCGCGGAAATAGATGTACCCTGCAATGATAAAAACCGGTGCCAGCGAAAGAATCAATAAATCCATATTTCAGATTTTGAGATTTGAGATTTGAGTATTGAGTACTGAGATTTGAACCAGATAGCTATTCTGAACTTTATCCACTCAGATACTTTTAATGAGCTCTTTCATAATAAGCGTCATTTTTGGCTCGGCTTTCATGGCTACTTCCTGTACTTCCTCGTGCGAGATTTCCACAATCTCGCCGGGAACACCGCTATCAGTCACTATCGAAATGCCAAAAACTTTCAGGTTCATGTGGCGGGCAACTATAACTTCGGGCACGGTTGACATTCCAACCACATCGCCACCCAGCAGCCTGAACATTTTGTATTCGGCGGGTGTCTCGAAAGTCGGACCCTGCACACCCACATAAACACCCTCTTTAATCGCAATGTTGTGTTGTAAAGCTATCAGTTTTGCTTTGTTGCGCAAACGCTCATCGTAACATTTACTCATATCGGGGAAACGTGGCCCCAATTCATTTTCGTTTTTTCCATGCAACGGGTGTTCAGGGAAAAAATTGATATGGTCGTTGATGAGGACAATTTCGCCAACCTGCCAGTTGGGGTTTAAACCGCCACTGGCATTCGAAACAAAAAGGTGGGTGATTCCAATAAATTTCATTACGCGAACCGGAAAAGTAACTTCCTTCATTGAATAACCTTCGTAATAATGAAACCGACCCTGCATAGCAAGCACTTCTTTTCCGGCGAGTTTCCCATAAATCAGCCTTCCTGCATGACCGTCAACGGTTGAAACGGGAAAATCAGGGATTTCGCTGTAAGGAATCGACTCAATGATGTCGATTTCTTTCACAAGACCGCCAAGCCCGGTACCGAGGATGATACCAATTTCAGGCGTTGCGTTTATTCTTTCGCGTACGTAATTCGCGGTTGCTTTTATTTTCTCCAACATAGTTTAAAATTTTCTTATTGAATTCGTTATCACCCTCATCGAGGAATTTGACCTTCACCGGAAGGTAATACAGGTTGTGTTTAAATTCGGCCGGCAAATCGGGAATATCCATGAGTCGCATCACATCTTTTTCGGTGGTTACAATTATTTTTCTGCCCGTGCCCAGGGCTTCAAATTTATGTAATACCGATTGAATATCGGACCCCGAAAAGTAATAATGGTCGGGGAAAGAAACGATTTCTATTTTCTTTGAAAACTGGCGCAGGTGGTTGTACATCAGCGTTGGCGCAGCAATGCCGGTAAGCACAAGCAATGCAAAACCCTTATCGGTGTAAAACGATTTTTCGAGTGCCAGTCCGTCAAAGGCCGGTTCAATATCGCCGTGTTTCAGCGTGGTAAAAAATAGGTTTTGATAAGGTTTTAACCGCACATCTTTTTGAAGGATACGCCGCATGATGGGTGTAACTTCGTTGGGGCATTTGGTAAAAACTATGATGTTGGCTCGCCGCATCTGGGCAACGCCTTCGCGCAGGCGACCAGCTGGAAGCAGCGTGTCGGCAGAAATCTGCCTGTTGTAGTCAATCAGCAAAATATTGATTCCGGAGGTAATTCTACGGTGCTGAAAAGCATCGTCTAAAATTACAACATCAGGCACTTTTGGATTGGTGGGATTGAGCAGTTTTTCAACGCCGGCAACCCTGTTTTCGCAAACCGAAACAGTGATTTCGGGATAATGATTTTTTATTTGCAGCGGTTCGTCGCCCACTTCGGCAGCGGTTGAAGCTGTTTCAACCAGCCTGAACCCTTTTGTTTTGCGTTTGTAGCCGCGGCTCAGCGTGGCGACCTCGTATTTATCTTTCAGTAAATCAGCAAGATATTCAACCTGGGGCGTTTTTCCGGTACCACCAACCGTAATGTTTCCGATTGAAATCACAGGAATATCAAATTCCTTTGTTTTCAATATGCCCAAATCATACATCTGGTTGCGGATGTAAACCACAAGACCATAAATCCATGAAACAGGAAGTAAAAAAAGATACTTCATCGGGTGACTGACTTTATCAAGCTAAGTTAAAATAAACTTTCCCAAAGTTGAATACTTCGGGAAAGTTTAATCAGGGAATTATTGAAATCTAATTCATGTTGATATCGTATGGCAGGCGGGCATAAATACCATTGAACCCGGCCATTTTTTTCAAATATTCGTAGTAGCGGTATTTTTCACCCAGTTCATTCCTTATAAAACGGGCGCGGATATTGTCGGTTCCCATTTTAAAAAGTTCTTCAAAAGGGTCGGGTAAACTTGGCAAATCAACAGTCCTGTATTCGTCAAGTCCTTCAATTTCGGCAGCCATGGCAATGGCTTCTTTCAATCCGCCAAAATCATCAACCAACCCAATCTGTTTTGCATTTTCACCACTCCACACGCGGCCCTGTCCAATTGAATCTACCTGGGCTTTGCTCATTTTCCGGCCTTCGGCTACATGCGAAATAAATGTGTCGTAACCTTCTTCAATGCTGCGTTGCAAAAGATTACGTTCAGTCTCTGTCATTGGACGGGTAAGTGTCAGCAGATCGGCGTTTTTGTTGGTTTTCACCACATCGGTGGTAATGCCCAGTTTATCGTTCAGCAATTCGGCAAAATTCGGAATAGTGCCAAAAATACCGATGGAGCCGGTGATTGTATTTGGGCTGGCCACAATTTTATCGGCAGCACAACTCAGGTAATAGCCACCCGAAGCAGCTACATTGCCAAACGAAACCACAAGTGTTTTCTGTTCGGCTGCCAGTTTCACCTCGCGCCAGATGGTTTCTGAGTCAAATACAGTTCCACCGGGAGAATCGATACGCAGAACGATTGCTTTGTAGCTGCTGTCCTGTCTTACTTTTCTGATTTCTTTTGAAAGTTCGTTGCCATCAATCATTTCGCCACCAAGCGACATGCCAATATCGCCGCTGGCATAAATCACCGCAATTTTATTCCTGCTGAATTTTGCATCGCTGGCCGGAACATCGGCATATTTCGAGGCATTGATAACCGGAATACCTTTTGTCCCTTCAATTCCTGCAATTTTGCGCAAATCGTCCAATACTTCATCTTTATATTTAGCTTCATCAACCAACCCGGCAGTAACGGCTTTCATTCCTTTATTAAAAGTCTGCACATCGTCAGCAAGGCGATTAAGCTGGTCAATCGAAACATTTCTTTCTTCCGAAATGCCTTTCAGCATGTGGTTCCACAAGCTAGTCATGTATGTAAGCTGTTGTTCGCGGTTCTCAGCGCTCATTTTATCGAGCATAAAAGGTTCAACAGCAGCCTTGAATTTGCCGTGACGAACAATTTGCATCTCAACGCCAACTTTGTTTAACGCATTTTTATAAAACATCATTTCACCGCCCAACCCGCGAAAATCAACCGAGGCCTCGGGGTGAACCACAATTTTATCGGCTACGGTAGCGAGATAATACGATTTTTGGTCCATCATCATTTGATCGGCATGTGCATAAATAGGTTTCCCGCTTTTCTTTTTAAATTCTTTCAGCAGATTTCTGATTTCCTCAACAGTCGCTATTCCTCCATTGGCCATCGACAATTTGAGGTAAACGCCTTTAATACGGTCGTCGGTTTCGGCATTTTTCAACGAAGTTGTAATATCATCAAGTCCGAGCGATTTTATTTGCGAAAAACCTGGTATTTCAAAGTCTTCAAATGGGTCGTTCGGGGCACGGTCAACCAATCGGTTACTTAAATCGATTAAAAGCATTGAATTGTTTTCAACCGAAACCTGTTTTTCTGTTGAAGCTACAATGGCGCCAATTAATATCAGTATGAGGAAAAAACCGATGATTGAAACTGCAAAAATGCCAACAATCGTGGCTAAAACGTATTTGAAGAACTCTTTCATTTTATTTTTGTGTATTAAATTTCGTTATTTTAAGTATCAGTAAATTTTCTGAAACAGAATTACAAATATACGATTCAATGCATCAGCTTTTTTTAGGAACGGGTGGAAATCAGGGAAATAAACAGGCGAATTTCGATAAAGTTTACACACACATTCAAAATGAGTTAGGAACGATTTTGAAATGCTCACAGGTTTACGAAACAGCGCCCTGGGGTTTCGAATCTGACGACCTTTTTTGGAACCAGGTTTTGCTTGTGGAAACACTGCTTTCTCCGCTTGAAACACTTGAAAGGATAGCAAAAATTGAAGCCTTTTTTGGTCGGAAACGAACAGGGGAGAGGTACACTTCACGCGAAATGGACATTGATATTTTGTATTTCGATGATGAGATCATCAATGCCGAAAACCTCACAATTCCACACCAACAAATCGCCAAACGGCTATTTGTGTTGATTCCGTTGGCCGAAATTGCGCCCGAATTTGTTCACCCCAATTTAAAACTTACAAGCGTTGAAATGTTGGCAGTTTGTGAAGACAATTCGGAAGTGCGAAAGGTTAAATAATCACATCAGCCGATGAAATTATCTCGTGTTACAACTTCTGCTTTTATTTCAGGGTAGTAATGCTCCAACGTTTGAAACGATTTTGGGGTTCTTGGATTATCCCATTTAACTTTAATTGCTTTTGTCCCCTCATCTGATTCAACAATAAAATCTATTTCGGTCTGGTTGGTTGTCCGCCAGTAATGAATGCGGTTCAGCGAATAGAAATCGGCACACACCATTTCAGTATATACAAAATTCTCAAACAGTTTTCCAATATCTGTTCTCAGTTCAATCGTTTCAAACCGGTTCAGAAAGAAATTCTTCAAGCCGGAATCTAAAAAATAAATTTTCGGAGTTTTGGTTATCTCTTTGCTGTAATTTTTATAAAAAGGTTATACCCTGTTACACACAAAAGTATATTCAAGAATGTTGATGTATTTTTCAATCTCGTTTCGCTGAACCGCCAGCGATTTTGAAAGCGAATGAATATTTAGCAGGTCGGCTGTTTGATTTGCAATAAAAATCAGGAACTTATTAAAGCCTTCAACATTGT
>DYSZ01000098.1:0-6970 GCA_020726265.1 Draconibacterium orientale | reverse complement strand
TCGGCTGTTTGATTTGCAATAAAAATCAGGAACTTATTAAAGCCTTCAACATTGTCAATTTTCATAAAATCAATCAAATCTTTTTGATTATAACTTTGAAAGATGTCCCGTAACCTTAGTTTTTTTCCAACACCGATTTTTTTTTGGCAACGGCAGGGTACGAACCATAAATCAGAATTTCAGCCAATGCATCTTTTTTACTTGCAGGTGCAGCAAAATTCAGATACTCATTAAACGATAACCTGTTGATTTTTATTACTCTGGCCCTTCCAACCAGATGCTCTCTGATTTTAGACTTTATTTCGAGTTGAGAAGAGCCACTGTAGATTATCTTTACATCCAACTTTAAATCAAATAATTCTTTTAAGAATAACCCTGGAGAATTAAGTCGCTGAATTTCATCAATGAAGACATATTTTCTGTTGTCAATTTTCCCTGTAAACTGCAAAAACCCAGGCACCGAAGTAAAAAGTTCATGTAATTTCAAATCATCGAGGTTGAAATAAAAAATCTGGGTGGGAGAAATTCCATGATTTAAAAGATGTTTAATCAGTAAATACAGAATTGAACTTTTTCCCACCTGCCTGCTTCCGATTAATCCAATAATCAGTTCATTATCCAAATTAGTTTTGACAATATCAAAAACCTCTCTTTCTTTAAGATAAAATGAAAGATTGGGGTTTGTCCTCCATGGATTTTGTAATGCGAATATTTCTGAAATCATCTATTACCAGTTTATTTTTCAAAAATTCTTAAAATTAACTACCAAGATTTTAAAGTCTGAATGTAAATCCATTCAATAGCAGAAAACTTTTTCAAAAACCTCAGCACTTTATTATCTTCCCGAAAAATTTAAAACTACATAAACCAATGTCTCAGAATCACTATCAAAAAACATCAGTCTCAATCAATCTCATTCCGTCAGTATAAATCACTATCAATCTCAATTAATCACAATGATACAAATCGACTACCAGCTTCAACCTGAAAACCTCTCGAAAAAACTCTCGCTGTTTTGGGAATTCTCAGGCGAAAAAATCAAAAACATCGACAAAAATTACGATGCAGCAAAAGGTTCGCCGGTTTTTACTGTAAACGGAAAATACACCACACGCGGCTGGACAGAATGGACACGGGGGTTCCAGTTTGGCTCGACCATTTTACAGTTCGATGCCACCGGCGAATACTGGTTTCTCGAAAACGGCAGAAAAAATACGCTCGAAAAAATGGCGCCACACATCAGTCATATTGGAGTGCACGACCACGGTTTTAACAACCTGAGTACCTACGGAAACCTGCTCCGGCTGATGAACGAAGGGAAAGTTCCTTTCAACGAATGGGAGAGGAGTTTTTACGAACTGTCCATTAAAATCTCAGGCGCGGTGCAAGCTTCACGCTGGACAAAGATCAAAGGCGGTGGATTTATTTATTCATTTAACGGGGCACACTCACTTTTTGTTGATACCATCCGTTCGGTGCGGATTTTGATGGCGAGCCACCTGCTCGGGCATATTTTTCAGGGTGAAGGCGATGTTAAGATTTCGTTGTTGGAAAGAGGGTTGCAGCACATTGCAGCCACAGCAAAATATTCGGTTTTTTATGGAGAAGGCCGTGATAGTTACGACCACGGTGTTACGGGATGGGGACGCACCGCCCACGAAAGTATTTTTAATGTGAACGATGGCAATTTCCGTTGTCCCACTTCGCAGCAGGGTTACACCGGTTTTTCCACCTGGACACGCGGATTGGCCTGGGCAATGCTTGGTTTTGCCGAAGAACTCGAATTGCTGGAGAAAATTCCTGCAAATGAATTAACGGGAGAAAAGACAGAATTTGAAAACATGATGCTCAAAGCCGCCCGGGCAACCTGCGATTTTTACATCACCAATACGCCTGTTGATGGAATTCCCTACTGGGACACGGGTGCTCCAAATCTTCATAAACTTGGAAATTACCTTGATATACCGGCTGACCCCTTCAACGACTGGGAGCCGGTTGACAGCTCTGCTGCAGCCATTGGTGCGCAGGGTTTGTTACGTCTGGGCAAATACCTGTCAGAAAAAGGCGAAACTGAAACGGGTAAAAAGTACTGGCAGGCCGGATTGACGGTGTTGAATACTTTACTCGATTACCCGTATTTAAGTACCAATACAAATCACCAGGGTTTAATTCTTCACAGCATTTACCACCGGCCAAATGGATGGGATTTTATTCCCGTAGAAAGCAAAATACCAAACGGCGAATCGTCGATGTGGGGCGACTACCATGCCCGCGAAGTGGCGCTCTATCTTGAGAGAATCATTAAAAATGAAAAATATCTGACGTTTTTTAATAGCCTCTCCCCTGCCCTCTCCATGGGAGAGGGAGCAAATAAAAATAATTGATGCTTCGTTAAATTTTAATTATATGAGAACACCAGAAAAAGTAAATATCGAAGAACATTGGGAAGAAACTTTAAGTAAAGAAGAAATTGAATCAATTGAAAGAGGATTAAAGGATTTAGAAGAAGGCAAAGTTTATTTGCATGAAACAGCCAGAAAAATCTATGAGAAATACCTTTAAATAACTATGGCATCACAACTAACTGATTTTTCGAAACTGTGTGTGCACACACTCACCACAAAACCCTGGGACTTGCGGCAATGCGTTGAAAATTACAGCGCCGTCGGCATTCATGGAATTACCATCTGGCGGAATGTGCTCGAAAACCAGAATCTGAAAGAGGCAAAAACTTTACTTGATGATTGTGGGATGAATGTGGTTTCGGTGGCACGCGGCGGTTTTTTTCCTTCAGTTGAAAAAGAAAAACGACAGGCTGCCATTTCAGATAACCTGTTTTGCATAGAACAGGCTGCTACCGTTGGCGCACCTTTAATTGTGCTGGTTTGTGGTGCCGACGGACGACAACCGCTGGAAAAATCGCGCGAACAGTTAAAGGAGGGAATCCTGAAAATCCTGCCTCAGGCAAAAGCTGCCGGCGTGAAAATAGCCATCGAACCGCTGCACCCCATGTATGCGGCTGACCGTTCGGCCATTAACACACTTGCACAGGCTAACAAAATGACCGAAGAAATCAACGACGATTTTGTGGGGATCGCTGCAGATGTTTATCATTTGTGGTGGGACAACACACTCGAAGCCGAAATCAAACGCTGCGGGGCAAACAACAAACTTTTTGCATTTCATGTGTGCGACTGGAATGTGCCCACCATCGATTTTCTGAACGACCGCGGCCTGATGGGTGATGGCTGCATCCCGGTAAAGCAGATTCGTGGCTGGGTGGAAGATACAGGTTTTTCAGGCCACAACGAAGTGGAAATTTTTTCGGATAAATACTGGGCAACCGACCAGAAAGCATACCTTGAAAAAATAAAAAATGCATATTTGAATTTTACTTGATTCTGGATTTTAGATACTGGATAATTTACTCAACCTGTAACTTGTAACGCAAAACCCGGAACTTTAAACTCGAAACTTTAAACTGACTATGATACACAAAATCGGAATTATCATGAACGGCGTTACCGGCCGGATGGGAACCAACCAGCACCTGATGCGATCCATCGTTGCCATCATCAAACAGGGTGGCGTAAAAATCAGCGATTCAGAATATATAATGCCTGACCCCATTCTGGTGGGCAGAAATGAGGTCAAACTCAAAAAACTGGCCGAAATGGCGGGAGTTGAAAAGTGGACAACCGACCTCGATTCGGTGATGAACGACCCGAACTACCAGATATATTTCGATGCACAAACCACTGGTCGCCGTGCCGACGCAGTAAAGCAGGCAGCTAAAGCCGGAAAACATGTGTATTGCGAAAAACCTATCGCGGCTGATACAACTGCTGCGCTTGAACTATACAAGGTTTGCGAGGAGGCGGGTGTAAAACAGGGCGTGGTTCAGGATAAACTCTGGCTGCCAGGTTTGCTGAAATTGAAAAGGCTGATGGAAAATGATTTCTTTGGCAAAATTCTTTCGGTACGTGGCGAATTTGGGTACTGGGTTTTTGAAGGGCACACAGTTCCTTCTCAACGCCCAAGCTGGAACTATCGCAAGGAGGACGACGGAGGAATTATTGTGGATATGCTTTGCCACTGGCGGTATGTTCTGGATAATCTTTTTGGTGAAGTGAAAGGCGTTTTTTGTCTGGGTGCAACCCACATTCCCGAGCGGATTGACGAACAAGGCAACCCTTATAAATGCACTGCCGACGATGCTGCTTACGCAACCTTCGAACTGGAAGGCGGCGTGATTGCGCATTTTAATTCATCGTGGGTAACCCGCGTGCGCCGCGACGATTTACTGACTTTACAGGTGGACGGGACAAAAGGTTCGGCGGTGGCCGGATTGCGCGACTGCTGGACGCAGCATTACGGCAACACGCCAAAACCAGTGTGGAACCCGGATATTCTCAATCCGATTAATTTTTATGAAGGCTGGAGCAAAGTGCCGGAACAGGAGGTTTTCGACAATGCTTTTAAAGCACAGTGGGAACTTTTCCTAAAACATGTAGTAAAAAATGAACCCTTCCGCTGGAATTTATTAGAAGGTGCAAAAGGGGTTCAGTTGGCTGAAAAAGGACTGGAAAGCTGGGCGAAAAGGGTGTGGGTGGAAATACCAAGCCCCCTTCTTATTCCCCCGAAGGGGGAAAGATAAAGCCACTCCAAACCTCCCCGAGGGGAGGGATTTAAAAAGAGAATGTAAAATGAAAAACACTAATACAATGGAAAGCAAAAAGTCCCCCTTCGGGGGATTTAGGGGGCTGGCACTAATCACCGGCGGTTCGCGGGGAATCGGGCTGGGAATTGCCATCGAACTGGCGAAAGCAGGTTTTAACCTTGCTATCAATGGTGTGAGGGAACAGAAAACTGTGCAGCCGGTGCTGGACGCTTTAAAAATGTTTGGCGCACGCGTTGTTTATGCACAGGGCAGTGTAGCCGACAAGTCCGACAGACAAAGGATTTTCGACACTGTGATTTCGGAATTTGGCGCTTTGAATGTACTGGTAAACAACGCCGGCATTGCCCCACGCGAAAGAAAAGATATTCTGGAAGCCAATGAAGATATTTTCGACGAGGTGCTTACCACCAACCTGAAAGGCCCGTACTTTCTCACCCAGCTTTTTGCCAACCACATGGTTCAGCAAAAAAAGGAAAACCCTGATTTTTCGGGTTGTATCATCAATGTTTCGTCGGTTTCGGCAAATGTGGCTTCGGTAAATCGCGGCGAATACTGTATTTCGAAAGCCGGAATTACTATGACCACCAAACTGTGGGCAGCCCGTTTGGGTGAGTTCGGGATACCGGTTTATGAAATTCAGCCCGGCGTGATTAAAACCGACATGACAGCAGGCGTGACCGAAAAATACGACAGGCTTTTCGAACAGGGTCTCAGCATTCAAAAGCGCTGGGGAACACCCGAAGATGTGGGCAAAGTGGCGGCTGCCATGGCAACCGGAATGCTGCCTTATTCAACCGGACAGGTGGTTTTGGTGGATGGCGGAATGAATATTCAGCGACTTTAGCCCCCTCCCGACCTCCCCCGCTGGGTGAGGAGTTTAAACTACAGGTACCTTAAAAATCCCCTGCAATTTCAGATTAAAAACTTCGGGCGTTTCTGTATAAAATTGTTTTAACCGCGGGAAAAGTTTGATGCGGTTGATTTCGCGCAGGTGTTGTATTTGATTCTCAAGTATTTCAAGTTCTTTATCCGTAAAATTGTACCTGTTTTCGAGTAAATCGGTTAATAGCACAAAAAGGTCGTGGTCTTCGCCCAACTGTTCGGTTATATTGTTCAGGTGATAAGTTTTCAGTTTGAAAAAACGGGGATGAATGTACCTGATAAAATCGAACTGATAATAAAGCTGTTTCATTTTCTTGCGCAGTTCGTGCAGCATTTCGGGTGCCGATTGAATTGTAAGTGACTGATATATTTCAAATGCTTTGAAAAATGAATTTTCAAGTTCTGTGGTTATCTGTTGCACAGCTGGAACCGGCACAGTAACTTCCTCCATGCGGGCTGTGAGCATTTTTACAAACTGTTGCACAGGTAAATAACCTTCGGCTGCAAAAAAGCCTTTTTCAATCAGTTCGCGGTTTTTCTCCGTCAGTTTTTCGCGGACGGCTCTGATTCTTCGCTCTGGAAGCATCGAATTCCCGGTTGACAAACGCTCAAAAAGCTGCTGGTTGACAAACGATTCGCGCATGTTGGTAAGCGACCGGCCAAAATATTTGATTTGTGTGCTGTAATCGGGCGAAAATTCTTCGGGAAACGCCTTGTAAAAGCGCAACAGCGCCCGCAGCCGTTTAAAGGTTTTGCGCATCTCGTGCACAGCCAGGTTGGGCGAAATATTTTCTGCCGAACTGAAATACTCAATTCGCTCCAACTGTTTGCTGATGGTTTCAACTAATCGCTTTCCTGCACTGTGCGGCATAATACTGACCCAAATTTGGGCAGCAAATGTAATAAAATATTATAAAACATTGATTTTAAGCCGACCCACAAAACCTGCAGGAGGGGTCATCCACCTATCTGACCACGCCATCTTGTTATTCGGCAGGGTGAAAATTCTATCCGGAAGCCGCGATTCTGAGTCCGGCCACCAGGAAATCCAATCCGACTGGCTGAAAACCTTATCCGGCTGGTAAAAAAAGGTTATCCGTCTGGGTCATAATGTTATCCGTTTGGGTAAATTGCGCATTCGTCATAATAAAGGTGAATCAATAATTCGGGATACATGAAGTTTTAACAATTTAGTCATCAAAATTTTTGGGATTTAACTTGTTGTAATCAAGCCGATTTTCTAAAATGCAGGGCAATTAACCAAAAAATAAACGTCCCCTGCAATCTCAAAAAAACTTGCAGGCCGCCAAAAATACAATGATGAAAACGTTATCGATCTTCTTTCCAATAAAATTTATTTAAATGCCTCTCCGGCATTCCCCACCCGGAGAGGCATTTAGTTGTGTG
>DYSZ01000274.1 GCA_020726265.1 Draconibacterium orientale | reverse complement strand
AGAACTTCTGGATTTTTTCTTCCGATGATTGAATGAACTTTGACTTTCCAGTTAGTCTTGTCCAAACTTCGGCTTTTCTGTTGCGCCTTCCTTGCGGTTGGTTCGAAACGTTTCCGGTTCCAACTAAGTTACTTTTATCGTTTCCACACTTTCAAAGCTGCCTTTTATTGCTCACCTGATGTATCAAAGTTACAAAACGATAAGCCACTTGTCAAGCTTTTTACCGTGTTTAAATGAACATTGTATCAACTGTAGTTATTAACAATTGTTGGTAGTGATTTTGTGAATTTATGAGATGTAAGATTAATAAATACAGGTTCTTATGAAATTTGCAGCTAATTTATCCAAATCCATTGAAATTTCAACTCTTCGTTATTTGCCGGAATTGTTTCCATTTCCAAGTCATAACAACCAGTTTTTGGAAAAAATATTTTTCCGGAAGATTCAGATTTGAAATTATCGATTATCCAGTTTTGGTTAGATACACCTACATTTCCCCTGAATTCTTTACAGCCAATTTTAATTCAGATACTGCTGCTTATAAAACCAGATGCGAGCTGGCTGTTTGCGACTAAAAACTGTACGAAATATCAACCTGTTTTCGCTGGATTTGTCAATATATATTTTCCAGCGAAAGGATTGATTCTTATTTATAATTACATGTTCAGGTACGGTTCCATATGCTCTTTCTACTGAATCTGAAAATTTATCTCCATTGAGTTTGGTTTGTCGGAACAACCCAATTACGAGTAAAATCACAAACAAGAATAAGCAAATTGTTTGCATTTTAGTTGATTAAGATATTTCATTATTATGAAAGTTTGCTTTTAAAATCGTCATAACCAAATTCACGGATGATTTCAAGCTTCCCATTTTCTCTCCATATTGCAATGGCAGGGTGGTTTACCCCGTTGAACATGGTGGTTTTCACCATGGTATAATGAATCATATCGAGGAACACAATTTTTTCGCCAACTTGGAGCGGGTGCCCAAAATCATAAGCCTCCATAAAATCGCCGGCCAGACAACTTACTCCACCCAATCGAAACTTAAATTTACTGTTTTCATTTGGCTCAACAGCGCCAATAATTTTGGGACGATAAGGCATTTCGAGTGTGTCGGGCATGTGGGCAGTAAATGAAACATTAAGAATTGCCGTTTTTGTTCTTTTATGTTCCACAATATCCTGAACGGTTGAAACAAGCACTCCGGTTTCCCATGCAATAGCACTGCCGGGTTCGAGAATCACTCTTACATTGTATTTCGATTTGAATTTTTCGAGAATTTCAACCAAATGTTCATGGTCGTATCCGGCTTTTGTCATCAGGTGGCCACCGCCCATATTTACCCATTTTACCTGGTGCAGGTATTTTCCAAACCGGATTTCGAGGTTTTCGAGCACTTTTTCAAGACTGAATGAATCTGATTCGCACAAAACATGAAAATGGATTCCTTCTATTCCTTCGGGCAGTTCATTGGGGAATTCTTTGCTGCCAACTCCCAATCTTGAACCCGCAGCACTTGGATTGTAAAGATCGGTTTCCACATCGGAGTATTCAGGATTAACCCTGATTCCGCATGAAACAGGATGACCAGCTTTTTTAGTTTCAGGATAAAATTTTTCGAACTGGTTGAATGAGTTGAAAACAATGTGACTTGTATAATTCATCAGTTCATCGAATTCACTTTCAAAATAAACGGGTGAATAAACATGCGCACGGGTCTTCATTTCCTCAAAACAAAGGCGTGCTTCGTGTAACGAACTGGCAGTTGCTCCACCCAGGTATTGCCTTACCAGCGGAAAGGCGCTCCACATCGCAAACCCTTTAAAAGCGAGAATGATTTCGATGCCGGCTTTTTTTTGAACCGAATTAATCAGTTCAAGATTTTTCCGCAGCAGTTTTTCATCTAAAACAAAAGCGGGAGATGGTATTTTTGAGTAGTCCATTTTTACTTTCTTTTAAAAAATAAGAAACTCATTCATATTTATTAATGAATGAGTTTCAGGTTTATCAAATCTTCTTTTAATCAAACTTCCAGATCGACATTGAAAACTTCCTGCCAGGGCAACCCATGTTCTCCGATTTTCTCCATAAATGGATCGGGGTTAAATTCTTCGACATTAAACACACCTTTGCCACTCCATTTTCCGGTAAGAACCATCATGGCTCCTAACATTGCCGGAACGCCGGTTGTGTATGAAACTCCCTGTGTTCCGGTTTCCTGATAGGCCACCTGGTGACTGCAATTGTTCCATACAATGTAGGTTTGTTCTTCACCGTCTTTAATACCCCTGATGCGGCATCCGATGGATGTTTCGCCCGTGTAATTTTCGCCAAGATCGCCCGGATCGGGTAAAACTGCCTTTAAAAACTCAAGCGGGATAATATCTACTCCCTTGTATTTTACCGGATCGATTCGCGACATGCCAATATTCTGAATTACACGCAGATGAGTCAGGTATTCGTCGCCAAAAGTCATCCAGAAACGCGCTCGTTTTAAAGTTGGATAATTTTTCACCAGCGACTCCAATTCTTCGTGGTACAAAACATACGAATTTCGTTTCC
>DYSZ01000014.1 GCA_020726265.1 Draconibacterium orientale | reverse complement strand
GTCGCCGCTGCCGACGAGATCGATCTCGATCCAGTGGCGCTCCTGGCCCACCCGCGACGGCCGCCACATCGACCAAATTAGCCAGGTTATCGATTCAATAAAAAACAAACCCGACTCGCGCCGCCACATGGTAAGCGCTTGGAATGTGGGTGAGTTAGACAAAATGAACCTGCCGCCCTGTCACGTCCTTTTCCAGTTTTATGTGGCCGATGGCAAACTTTCGTGCCAATTGTACCAACGCAGTGCCGATGTTTTTCTGGGAGTTCCGTTTAATATTGCATCTTACGCATTGTTAACTTTGATGGTGGCACAGGTAACCGGCCTCAAACCCGGCGATTTTGTGCATACTTTTGGCGATGTTCATATTTATTCCAACCACATTGAACAGGTTAAACTGCAACTCACCCGCCAGCCTTTTCCGCTGCCGCAGATGAAAATCAATCTGGACGTAAAAAATATCTTCGATTTTAAATTTGAAGATTTTGAATTGGTTGGCTACCAGGCGCACCCGCACATTAAGGGAGAAGTGGCTGTGTAAACTTTGATATTTAAACTATATTTGCGTAAAACAGAACAAAATGCAAAAGGCAATCCAGATAACTTATCCTGAATCATTGGCAAGTTCCATGCGAATGAGCAGCGAAGATTTCAAAGAGGAAATAAAAATAAGTGCATTAGTGAAGCTTTTCGAGATTGGCAAAATATCATCAGCTACTGCAGCAAAAGCGCTTGGATTAACGAGGATTGAATTTTTAGATAAATTATCGAAATATAAAGTCTCCATATTTAGTTACACCAATACAAACGAATTGCTTGATGATGTAGCCAATGCCTGAGATTGTTTCAAATACCACCCCAATAATTTCATTATTGAAACTTTCAAAGCTTGAAATTCTTAAAGATTTGTATTCCGAAATTATTGTTCCCAAAGCAGTTTATGAGGAAGTTGAAGCCGGGAAAAACAAACCTTATTATAAAGATTTAAACAAATTTCAATGGATGCAAATTCGTGAAGTTGCTGACAGAAATTCTCTGAAGTTTTTTTATAATTTAGATACCGGTGAAGCTGAAGCAATTGTATTGGCAAAAGAAATCAATGCCCAACTACTTTTAATCGATGAAAAACTTTGAAGATATTATGCTGGTCAGGCTGGAATAAAAATTTCTGGTACGCTCGGCGTTTTAATCAAAGCAAAAAATGCCGGTTTTGTTAAACAAGTAAAACCTCTTTTGATTGAATTGACGCAAAAAGAGGTTTGGATTAGTGAGAATTTAATTGCCGAAGTCTGCAAGCTAACCAATGAATAAATTAACATGATTCACAAAAACATATCCATCATCGTTGCCATTGCCGAGAACTTTGCCATTGGCAAAAATAACGACCTGCTTTTTCATCTGCCCACCGACCTGAAACGGTTTAAGGAAATTACCACCGGCCACACGCTGATTATGGGCCGGAACACCTTGCTTTCGTTGCCAAAATGGCCGCTGCCTAATCGCCGGCACATTGTAATTACCGATAAACCAGATGATGTTTTTCCCGGTTGCGAAGTGGCTTTTTCGATTGATGAAGCCATCGAAAAAGTAAAAGACGAAAATGAGGCTTTTATCATCGGAGGCGGGATGATTTACCGGCAGTTTTACCCGCTGGCCGGAAAACTTTATCTTACTCTGGTACATCAGCCTTTTGATGCCGATATATATTTCCCAGAAATCGATTATTCTGCGTGGGAAGAGACTGCCCGTGAAGATTTATTCGATGAAAAAAATGAGTTCAGGTACTCAAATATCAACCTTGAAAGAAAATAGAATTAGAAAAATTGAGGGCTGAAGCCCAATATGTAGTATTGACTAACCCCAGCCTTAAGGCTGGGGTTAGACTTAAAACCGGCTTTAGCCTTTAACTTGTAAAGAATGAAAAAACAACTGCTTATAATCCTGTTATTTTGTTTTTCAGTTGCTGTTTTTGCCCAAAAACCCGCTCTTTTAAACCTGAAATACGAACAAAACTACACGCCAACATATGATGAAGCCATCGAAATGTTCAAACTAATGGATGAACATTACGAACACGCAGTGCTACTCGAAAAAGGGCTCACCGACTGCGGAAAACCGCTCCACCTGTTTGTAATGAACAGCGAACCTGAATTCAATCCCGAAAAAATCCGGCAACAGGGAAAAACAATTATGCTTATTAACAACGGTATCCATGCCGGCGAACCCGAAGGAATTGACGCCAGTCTGGAATTTGCCGATGATATGTTGCGAAATAAAGACGGGATGGCCGAACTGCTCAGAAAAACTGTCATTGTTATTATTCCTGTGTACAACATCGGTGGCGTGTTAAACCGCAGCGCATACAACCGCTCGGGGCAAACCACACCATACGAAACCGGGTTCCGCGGCAATTATGCCAACCTCGACCTGAACCGCGATTTTTCCAAATGCGACTCTGAAAATGCACGCAGTTTCAGCAAAATATTTGCCGAATGGAACCCCGATGTTTTTCTGGATACCCACACCACTAACGGGAGCGACCACCAGTACAGCATCACACTCATTCAACCCTCGCCTGCGCTTTACCCGGCCAGCATGGAAAAATACATCGGCAGCGAAATGGTTCCGGCGTTGTACAGCGGCATGAAAAAATGCAAATACGAACTAATTCCTTATGTCGATTATTTTTATGACGACCCAAAAAACGGGATTGTTTCATCTCCCACAGGCCCAAGGTATTCATCGGGCTTTGCCGGACTTTTCCATAGTTACGGAATGATGACAGAAAACCAGATTTACCGCAATTTCCCCGATCGTGTAAAATCGTGCTACCAGTTTATTCAGGTGCTGGCTGAATTTACTGCTGAAAATGGCGAAACCATCAGAAAAACACGGATGGAAGGAATCCGTGAATCGATGGAAATGACAAAATATCCTGTAGCTTTTGAAATAGACACAACTCAATTCCGCATGATTGAATTTAAAGGATACAAGGTGGCAAAAGAACAAATTAGCGCAGTTACTGGGTTGCCCCGTTTTGGCTACGACCTCTCGAAACCTTACACAGCACAGGTTAAATATTTCGATGTATATCAGAAAACTGAGTTTATTGATGTCCCCGAATTTTATATTCTGCCGCAAAATTACCGGCTGATAATTGAAAAACTCGATATGCTTCAAATTGGGTACACCAGACTTCAACGCGATTCAATTATTGAAGCAACCTTGGATTACATCGACGATTTCACCAGTCCGGCAAAACCTTACAATGGCCATTTTTACCACGACAAAATAACCACACACAGCGATAAACAGCAGGTGCAGTTTTATGCCGGCGACCTTGTCATACCTGTTCGCCAGGAAAAAATAAAATACCTGCTCGAGATGTTTGAACCCAAAGCATCAGATTCGTTTTTCCGTTGGAATTTCTTTGATAATGTGCTCGACCAGCGCGAATATTTTTCGTCGTACGGATTCGAGGCCAACGCACTGAAATACCTGAACGAGCATCCTGAATTCAAAGCGAAATTCGAAGAAAAACGAAAGACCGATCCGGAATTTGCAAAGAATCACCGTGCCCAACTGGCCTACATTTACAACAATACCGAGTGGCTCGAAAAAACATGGAAACGTTATCCGGTTGGAAAGATTTTCTAATGTTTATTCATGCTGTAGCGAATGAATTTCAAGAAGTTAAACACAAAGTTCAGATTTATTTTCCCCTTTGTGCTCTTTGCGTCTTCTCAGCGTCCTTTGCGTTAAAAAAATAATACTGCAACTATGAATTCACTCTTTTCTGATGTAAGCTTTTTGACACTTGCAGTTCTGGGAATTCTCGCTTTTATTGCCGGTTTTATCGATTCGGTAGTTGGTGGTGGCGGATTGATTCAATTGCCGGTGCTTTTAATTGGTTTTCCGAACACCCCGGTTCCCACGCTTTTTGGCACCAACAAAATTTCGGCATTGGCCGGAACTTCAATGGCTGTAGTTCAATATTCGCGGCACATTCGTTACAATTTTAAACTGTTGCTTACAGTTGCATTTTTTGCATTTGTGGCTTCGTTTGCTGGTGCAAAAACTGTCAGCATCATCAATCCGGCAGTACTGAAACCAGCTATTCTTGTCATTCTTGTTTTGATTGGCATTTATACTTTTCTGAAAAAAGATTTGGGAACAGTTCAGTCGAAATCACTTTCTGAAAACAAAAAACTTCTGTTTGGCTCTTTGTTAGGGCTGATTGTTGGTTTTTACGATGGTTTTTTTGGTCTCGGAACAGGTAGTTTTATGGTTCTGGGTTTTGTGGTTTTGCTGAGGTTCGAGTTTGTAGCTGCTTCAGCCTATTCAAAAATAATTAACTGCGCCACCAACGTTTCAGCGCTTTTTGTTTTTATCCGCCAGGGAAATTATCTTTTTGGGAATTGCCATTATAATGGCAATCGGAAATATTGCCGGCAGTATCATTGGCAGCCGGATGGCCATTAAAAATGGCAACCGGTTTATCAGGGTTTTCTTCCTGATTGTGGTTACCATTCTCATTGCCCGTTACGGGTACGATGTGTTGAAAACTACGTGAGTAATTTCCCCAGATTATCAAATTTATTGTGATAATCTTCCATCGAACGTTTGATTACCTCGTAAGCTTCCTCAACTCCATAAATTGCCGGAATTTCGGTGTTGCGGTCTTCACCAGGCATGTCTTTGTACGTAAGAAAATAGTGTTCCAGTCGCTGAATTACAATTTTTGGTACCTCATCAAGATTTCTGAAATGACCATAAACTGTGTCGTTGCGCAAAACTGCAATGATTTTATCGTCAGCCTGGTTGCCGTCAATCATTCTGAATCCGCCAATGGGGCGGGCGTTTACCAGCAAATCGCCGTGCGACAAAGCTTTTTCGGTTAAAACACAAATATCGACGGGGTCACCATCGCCTTTGATGTCTTTTCGTCCAGTTTTTTCGTTACAGTATTCACCAACCATATCGCCACAAAAGGTTTGCGGAATAAAGCCATACAATGCCGGAACCACGTTCGAAAACTTTTGCGGACGGTCGACACGCAGGTAACCGCTGTCTTTGTCGATTTCATATTTTACTGTGTCGGTAGGTACAACTTCAATAAAAGCTGTTACTTCCACCGGGGCATCTTTTCCGAGAAATACACCGTGCCAGGGGTGCGATTTGTAGCGAAGGCCCATTAACCGGCCAATAGGGTCTGATAATCTGTCTGCCATGTTGTTTATTTTTGGTTTTAATAATGAACCAATTTCATTTGAATAGGTTCAAATATTCCTTGAAATTTATTTATTCCACATCAGCTAATACGTTCTTTATTCTCCGCCTTTAATCTCTTTTATTATGTGATTGGAAACAGTTTTGATGATACCATTTACTGCATCTGACATAAATAGTGTTTTGTATTCGTTTTCTGTTTCAAAGAGAATGGTTTTATTTCTCATGGAACTGTCGGAATTTGTATTCATTTCAGTAATGAGCAATTTATAACCAGAGTCATTTAAATCAAGCGAGCACAATATTTCATAGTCAATCTTTTTTGATGCTGATTTTAGTGACAGCATTTTTTTACTCCAGCTTATATTTTTTATTTTTTTCTCCTCCAAGTCAAGTCCGAACATTTCGTATTTCTTTACAACAACCTCTTTATCAGCTAATAGCCGAGCCGGATTAAATATTGGGGAAGGAATAGTTTTTATCTTCACAAGTTTCAAATTGTCGATATAAGTCTCATTTCCCGATTCCGCAAAAAAATCGTCGAATTTATTTAAGACTTTGTTGAGAGGAGTCCATAAATCATCAAATATATGTTTGATGATTTCAAAAGAGACTTTAGGAGTTTTAAAAATCTTCGTTATTGTAAGCCTGTCTTTTTTAAGAATCTCAATTTCCTTTTCAATGTCTCCCAACTCGTCAATATCCTCGCCATTTGCAGCCTTAATACTTAGCTCAAGAGACCAAATTGATTGTTTTTCAATATATTCAATAAGAGAAACAACATCTCCGGTGTCTGCTTTCTGTAATGCAGTCAGATAAGTTTCTTTATCTTCCGATTTTATTATAACAGGCGGATAGTTATTCCTTAATAAAATGTAATTCATAAGCAATCTTGCAACTCTGCCATTTCCATCATCAAAAGGATGAATGCAAACAAACCTGTAATGAAATTCTGCAGCCAGATGAACGGGATGAAATGTCTCCATGTTCTTATTGTACCAGTTTAATAATTCATTCATTAAAGCCGGTGTTTCTTCAGGCGATGCGTATTCATGCATTTTCCCATTTCTTAGCATAACACTATTGGGAGAAGTTTTGTATTGCCCTATTTCGATTCTTTTCCGGGTGGGTGTTCCATTTTGTGAAATTGCATCTTTCCAAAAAGGTTTTACAAGAATAATTTTGTTTAGCTCTTTTATGAATAGTTCAGTTAAAGGACGCTCATTTTCCTTTGCCATTTCTTCAATCTGAGACAGGGCAATATCATGCGCTTTCATTTCTTCAATATCACTGACAGGTACATCTCCTGAGCTTTTATCAAAAAACAGCAACAATTGAGTTTGTCCGTAGGTCAAAGTGTTACCTTCAATATGATTTGAATTATAATTAAATTCCAAACGTAATTTCCTATTTAACCGTTTATCATCTTCAGGTTTCATCGGAAGCTTTTTATCAAGCTCTGCCTTTAATGCGCTGACTATATTTATTGTAGCTGTTTTATACATCACTCTTTGATTTTATTTGACACAAGCATTTCTTTTACATCGACTTCAAATATTTCAGCAATCTTGTATAAATCTTCAATGCTTGGTTGTCTTCTGTTTTGTACATAAGAGTTTATCATGTTGTAACTTTTGCCTAGTTGCTGAGATAACCATTTCTGCTTGATACCTTTCAATTTAAGTATCTCTTTAATCCGGTTCATAATATATCAGATAATGAGATAAATTTATACAATTAAATTACCAACTCCAATCCATATTAGTAGGAATTGCAATCAGCAACTTGATTTAAAAAAAAAATAAAATTGTTTACAGATAAGCTGCAAATTGAGAATTTGCTCCAATAAGAAGCTTTCAAATCATTTAAAATAAATGTTTTTTATGTAGAAGGAATTTTATTCTTACAAATTTTCAAATTATTTATCATCATCAATGTCTTTTTCAGGGATATAACTTTCTTCAAATGAGATTTTTAGTATATCTAACTGGTCTTTAATAGCAATAAAATTGTAATGCCAAATTTGACCACTTTGGGTTCTAACATTTGCAACGTAAGAGACAGATATCAAATATTCACTTACATTATTTTCTGAAGCATACCAACCGTCATATTTTGTAAATATCTGTTGACCAACTATATCAGCAACTTGTGTATTTGACAAAGTTTTAATATGGTCACCAAAAATATCATAAATAATATGATGCATTTCGTATGCCACAATTGGCTCCTTAACATTAAAACTTCCACTTGGGTTAAAAGCAAATGCCCTGTCACGAGTAGAAATTTCAATTCCAACATCACCATTAAGCTGGATTGGGCAAAGAGCATCATTAATAATTATTTTTTCTTTTTTCAAAGATGAGCCTTCATTTATTTTAATTCCGTAACCTATGTCAGTGGTAAAAGAACTCCCCACAGTTCTTACAACAGACATTTGGGAGTACACTGATATAAAACTCAGTGCGAATACAACAAATAATAAAATTGATTTTTTCATAAATTCGGATTTACAATATTGCCTGCTAAATTATTAAATATTTAGTAACTCATTGTCTCCTTTGTTGTTAAATTCATTGGAAATCAAGCATTGGCTTGAAATTGTTTTGGTATGTTCCAAATATTGTTATTTGTTGCTTCATTTATTTTCAAATAATACTTAAAAAAGCTTCCCTGGCCGGTGTGGATTTTCAATCCGTATCTTGTTTTGAAAAAAAATGACTGATAGGCAAGAGACATACTACAACTCGATATTTTGGGATTGCGACGGCAAAATGTTCATAGAACAACTCCTTCTTTAATTACCTGCTTCAGTATATGGCCTGTAATTTCTTTTTTTAAATTTACCTCCTCCTCACTCTGAATCAATATGTCAGCCGGAATTTTGAACCGGGCCAGTTCTTTTCTTATCATCGATTTGAGAATTCTTCTTTCGCGAATCTCAATAGGTTTTGAGGTAATAACAAGGAAATCATAATCACTTTCAGGATTATAATCTTTTCGGGCGCGTGATCCAAAAAGAAGCACCTTCGATTCAGGCAAAAATCTGTGTGTGATTTCCCTTATAACTGATAATGACTCAGCATTGTTATTTACCATTGTTATTGATTATCGGATAAAACCAAAAATACTCAAAATTTCGGGAAAAGCATCCGGTACTTTTTCCAACCAAATTATCTCACGATACAAAACACATGGATTTTCAAGCGTACAATGCCTCTGTCCGATTACCAGCTTTGTCAACAGCCACCACCTTAATTCCATCAGCCGGGGCAGCAATTTCAAAAACAAATGGCTGGCTGCGTAAAACCTGTGGTTTGTGCTCCACTTTTCCTAACATCGCTTCGCCCGCCATAACTTCGTAGTGCGAAATGGGTGCTTCGTCGGCAAAAGCTGTGTGCCATGTAATTTTGTTTTCTGCCAGTTGCACTTTTTGTGGAGCCGAAAGCCCTTGCTTTTCTATCGCCTGAAAATAATTGGTTTTGCCTTCCTTTACTTTCGCGGCATATTCTTCAATTTTTTTGCGCTCATCGACGCTCATTCCGTTGGGTTCAATCTGCGCAGCATAAAAATTCTGCACCAGCTGGCATTTCATCGGGTCATCATCAATCTGACCAATACCGATGATTAAAGTGTGGACTCCCGGCGTGGTCAGCGCGTATTCAATCAGAGGGCGACTGGGCAATTCCGGTGAGCCAACCTTGCGGTAAACATCTTCGGGTGTGCGCGACCAGTCGGGGTTTTTGTGGTACATAGCTGCATCGGCAAAAACTTTCATGCCAATAATTCCCATTCCTTTGGCTTCGGCAACCGGAATTACGTTGTGCTGCATATTCATTTTTTGCTTGTCGTTGGCGTTAATGGCCACCAGCATTCCTTCCAGAATCCCGTATTCGTCGCGTTGAATCATTTCCATCATGGCCGGCGGATTGGCGTGACCCGAGAACCCAATGTGACGAATCAGTTTTTTGTTCTCCGGATTCATTCCGGTAAGGTTAGTCCCGTCGCGCAAATCGCGCAGCGCCACCAAAGCGCCAAAATTCCCATTCGGGTCGAGCGGAGTTTCAAGCCCTTCGTACAACACGTCCACTTCGGCGGAGTTATGCAACGTGTGTACCAGCACCATATCGAGGTAAGCGCCTTCAGGATAATTGCCTTCGCCATCTCCAAAAATCTGTGAAAGCGAACGTTTTACATCGTCAACCGCGCATTTCACATTTTCGCCATTCGACCAGTTGACCACGCCTTCGCGTTCGGGCCAGCCCGGTTTGCCCCAGCGCATGGCCGTTTTGCTTGTGAGCCAGATGGATTTCCGCAGCGACTCGTTGTACCCTTCAGCACCTGGAATCAGGTTCAGTCGTTTAAAAGCTTCGTGGTAGTGCAACTGGCTTTTGGCATACAGGTTTGAAGTATCGAAATAGTTGATGCCCAAATCAAAAGCTTTCAGGATAATCGGCACCGGATCAACATCTTCGGGTGTCCACTGAATGGATGCTTGTCCGCCCAAAGCGATGGTGGTGACATCGAAACCAAGATTACCAAATTTTCTTTTCATCGGAGGCGGAACTTTCTCCACGTTACAACTCCCCAACGACATTGTTGACACAGCAGCTGCCGAAGCAGCCGAAATTTTGATAAAGTTTCTGCGCGAAACCGGATATTTTTTTGTTTTCATACAGGTTGAATTTAGTTGGAATATTAACTTTTCCAAAGTTCAAAACTTTGGAAAAGTTAATTAATAATCCGGTTTATTTCTTCAGATTCTCCTCAAACAATTTGAAAATCCGTTTGTATTCGTCAGTCCAGCTAGTGGGTTCGGTAAAACCATGCGATTCGACCGGGTAAACAGCCAGTTCCCAATTTTCCTTTCCGAGTTCAATCAGGCGTTGTGTCAGCCGCACAATATCCTGAAACTGCACATTGTCGTCAACCATTCCGTGGCACATTAAAAGTGCACCCTGCAAACCATCGGCAAAATAAATGGGCGAACTTTGGCGATAAGCAATACTGTCTTCCCCCGGCGTATTCAGTATGTTGGCTGTGTAACCGTGGTTGTAATGCGCCCAGTCGGTAACCGAACGCAACGCAGCCCCGGCAGCAAAGGTTTCGGGATTGTTAAACATGGCCATCAACGTAATAAAACCGCCGTACGAACCACCATAAAGCCCGATTTTTCGCGCTGAAACACCACATTTTTCAACCAGATATTTTGCGCCATCCACATGGTCAGAGAGGTCTTTGCCACCCATGTGGCGGTAAATTCCGGTGCGCCAGTCGCGGCCATAACTGGCGCTTCCGCGGTAGTCGATATCCAAAACCGTGTAGCCGTTATCGGCTAAGAAATTATGAAACTGGTACTCGCGGAAATAGCTGCTCCACCACTGGTGTGCATTTTGCAAATACCCGGCACCATGCACAAAAATCACTGCCGGACCTTGAGGTTGAGCGGATGTTGGCTGGTACAATCGT
Organism: Draconibacterium orientale; assembly: GCA_020726265.1. Classification (GTDB taxonomy): domain Bacteria; phylum Bacteroidota; class Bacteroidia; order Bacteroidales; family Prolixibacteraceae; genus Draconibacterium; species Draconibacterium orientale_A. Next base: position 30,664 of record DYSZ01000014.1, on the reverse strand, counting down.
GCATGCACGATTGCGCTATCTTCAGCTTTAAAAGTGACAAATTCCGGTGTACGCCACGGATATTTTTCAAACTCCGGTGTGGTTGAACGGGTGATTTGCTTTGCTGTTGCACCCGGTTTATTTTCCTGTAAATACAGTTCCCAGGGCAGGCTGGCAGTGGAATGGCGAATAGCCAGGTATTTTTCGTCGGGCGAAAGCACAACTTCGTTGCCGCCATCCATCGTCGTAATCTGAACAGGCTCTCCCCCTTCAACCGGCATTTTGTAGAAATGCGAAATGCCGGGGTGTTTCATGTTCGCGGTAAAATAAAAATGCTTTTTATCCTTCGAAATAAATGGATCCGACACCTCGAAATTCCCTGAAGTAAGCGCCTTTTTAGCTTTCGTTTCGGTGTTTACCGTGTAAATGTGCGAGTAGCCCGAAACTTCGGATTGAAACCACACCGATTTACCATCGGGCATCCAGCCAGCATCGCCCACCGACATTCCCCAGCCGCCAATGCCGGGACCGCCAATCCAGGCTTCGTCGCGCTGACGGTCAAGATTTTCAAGATTTCCGGTAGCGGGGTCGAGCAGCAAAAGCCAGCGGTCTTTGTTGTCGCGCGAAAGTGCTGCCACCAGCGCCAAATCTTTTGTTTCGTTCCAAACCGGGCCTGTAAGATTTACCTGTCGGGGTTTCATTTCTGAACTGTCTTTCGGCAGTTTTCCGGGGTAATCTTTCAGGTAATCAGGCAGGTCTTTGATTCCCGGAATCTGGTCGGTTTTTATTTTGATGATTTTGTTGTTTGCAATGTCGAAAATGGCCATTTCCACTTCTGATTGCGGACTGCCCACTTTTGTGCGTCCCTGTCTTTCTTCGGTAAAACCCGATTCGGTTACAAAGTGTGTTACCGAAGTTTGCTTTCCGCCCTGTGCACTTAAAAATGTGGTGAAAACCGCGTATTTCCCCGAGGGGCTGAGCGCCACACCGCCCAGTCGTTTTTTGCCAAGGTAAATTTTAAGCGGTTCTTTGGTTTCTTCGAGGGAGTTGCGGTATTCCCTTGTCTTTTCGGCGGCTTCGCGTTGTTTCAGCACATCAAAAAGTTCGGACTGCTGATTTTCGAGAAACAGCTCCTGCCCTTTCGCTTGCTGTTCCGGTTTTTCGTCGCCCGCAACAAAATTGGTGATTTGACGAATCAACCCGGTTTCGGGATTGATGCAGAAAAGATTGTTGTCTTTTAAGAATGAAATTTCGGTGTCATTCAGAACAAACAGCGGAGATGAAACTCCGCCCAGCCACACTGTCAGTTGTTTTTTGGTTCCCTTTTCAATATCGAAAAGGAAAAGGTTGCCATTGCGGGTAAATGTTTTCTTTGTGCGCGCAGCATTGTAACTGCCCGGCTGCGCTGGCAATTGCTGCTTTTCGGCAACCGAAAGCTTTTCTGTTTTTTCTGATTTCAGGGCGAAAGCGTATTTCGATGAAAGTGTGTCCTTTTCGGGATTCCAATCGAAAAAGATGCGATCACGTTGTTCGCTCCAGTGAATATTTTCGGGTGAAGTGCCAATCCATTTTGCAGGGTCCTGCATAATCTGTTCGATGGTAAGAACACTTTGGTTGTTTTTCTGAATTTGCGCCGTGGCATGAACTGCTAAAAGAATAATTGCAGCTAAGAGTAAATTTTTCATCATTGTAAAATTTGTTTTTGAAAAATATTCGTGTAAATCTAAGATTCTTAAGTCCCGGAAGGGATAAAATATTGGTAGAAAAATCAAACAATCTACTCATATTGTCCCATCCGGGACAAACCCTTTTATTCAGATTCATTTTCTACCCATATTCTGTGCCTAAGGCACATTCCCGTTTAATATCTGATTAAAACGTGATAAAATCAGGGTGGCCGCCAATGCGGGCATTTTTATCAAGTTTGTCGATTTTGGCCATGTCGTCAGCCGAAAGTTCAAAATCAAAAATAACGGCATTCGAAATAATCCGTTCAGGCGAAACCGATTTCGGGATGGTGACAACACCTTTTTGAATATCCCAGCGCAACACAATCTGTACAGGGTTTTTGCCATATTTGGCAGCCAGCGCCTGCATTAACGGGATGTCGTTTACACGTCCTTTCATAATCGGGCTCCAGGCTTCGGGCTGAATGCCACGTTTTCTGCAATATTCCAGCAATTCAGGCTGAAGCAGTTCGGGGTGAAATTCGTATTGATTGACCGCCGGCGTGATTTTACATTCGGGCAAAAACTCATCGAGATGATGCACAAGAAAATTGCTGATTCCGATGGCTCTTACCCTGCCTTTCTGGTACAATTCTTCCAGTGCTTTCCAGGTTTCCACCGAGCGCCGGCCCTTGGGCCAGTGAATCAGGTAAAGGTCGAGATAATTTGTCTGCAATTTTTCGAGGCTCTCGTCGAATGCTTCGAGCGTGGTTTTGTAACCCTGCTCAGTATTCCAAACTTTCGAGGTAACAAAAATTTCATCGCGCGGAATGCCGCTTTCCCTGATTGCGTTTCCAACGCCGCGTTCGTTTTTATAAATCGCGGCTGTATCGATGTGACGGTAACCGTTTTGTAGCGCCACTTTCACCGCATTTTCAACCTCATTTCCGTCTTTCGAAAGGAAAACACCAAGTCCGAACCAAGGCATTTCAACCCCGTTGTTCAGTGTAACTTTTGATTTTATATTCATCGTTGGTTTTAGTTTTTGAACGGTTTCGAAATTACAATTTTTTTCTGCTGCTGACTTTTGTAATCTTCAATTGGCCGGAATGTTTTAGCTTTGTGTAAATTTTTTAAAAAAGAACAATGAAGGTTTTTAAATTCGGGGGAGCCTCGGTTAAAGATGCCCCCGCCGTGCAGAATGTGTCCAGGATAATCGATAGTGAAAAAGGCAATCTTGCGGTTGTGGTTTCGGCTATGGGAAAAACCACCAACCTGCTCGAAACATTGGTGCGAAGCTACTTCGACAAATCGGAGAAAAAGTGGGAAATTTTTGCCCGCTTTAAAACCGAACACCTTGCAATTACTGAAAATTTGTTTGGCGAAAAAGGAACATCGGAACCTGTACTGGCACAGTTTACCGAACTTGAAGGTAAACTCCGGAAAAATCCTTCGTTTGATTACGATTTTGAATACGACCAGATTATCGGGTTTGGCGAACTTGTTTCGTCGGTAATTTTAAGTGAATACCTGAACTTTGCAGGAATCAGCAATGAATGGGTGGATATCAGAAATTGTATGAAAACCGACGACCGTTACCGCGATGCAACCATCGACTGGGAATGGACCGGTGAGCTTGTGCCCGAAGTTTTTAACTTTGAGAATCAACGGTTGTACATTACGCAGGGGTTTATCGGTTCAACAACCACCAACCTAACCACCACACTGGGACGCGAAGGTTCTGACTTTACCGCCGCCATTCTTGGCAACGCGCTTGACGCCGAAAGTGTTACGATTTGGAAAGATGTACCCGGTGTATTAAGCTGCGACCCGAAGAAAATGGATGGAGCAACAGAAATAGCGGCTTTGTCGTACCGCGAAGCGGTGGAAATGACACACTCGGGGGCGCAGGTAATTCACCCGAAAACCATGAAACCGCTGCATAACAAGGGCATTCCACTGTATGTTAAATCGTTTGTTAATCCTGAGATTTCAGGAACTGTAATTCATTCTATCGACCATAAAATCGATTTGCCTCCCATTTTTATTTTCAAGGAAAACCAGGTTCTGATAACACTCACACCCATCGATTTTTCATTAATCAGTATCGAAGACATCGACCGTGTGGTAATTTTCTTACTCGAACACAGGGTGAGAATTACCCTGATGCAACAATCAGCCATCGACTTAAACCTTGTACTCGATTCGCCTGACGCCCATTGGGAAGAAATTTTCAACGAACTGAAAGAATTCTACACGGTGCGTTATAACACTGGTTTAACACTTATTACCATCAGACATTACACCGAAGAAGTGCTCGACTGGATGGTTCGCGAAAAAGATATTTATCTTGAACAGCACAGCCGTAAAACCGCGCGAATGCTTGTAAAACAATAGACTCGGGTTATTTTTATGGTTTCGGGAGCTTTTACTAATGTCGATTGGTAAGGATGAAATTAAATATAAATATCTCAACCACCCCTCTCCCGAAATTTCGGGATCGCTCAGGGAGACGGTCAGACTGAGTCCCGAGTACTCGGGAAAGTCTGTTTTTTCACTAATTAAACAACATTAAACCTTTTACTGTAATTTTGGGTTCCTTTTTCTTACGTATTGAACAAAACTTCGCTCAACAATGAAGAACAAAAAGATATTACCTATCGCGATTGGTGTTGTTGTAATTGCCATCGTTTTGCTGGTTGTCGGCAAAAAACAAGGCTGGTTTGGTAAGGAATTCACCATCAGCGTGGCTACCGAAACAGTAAAAGCACAAACATTAACCGAGTTTATCAATGCCAACGGAAAAATTCAGCCTGAAACACAGGTAAAAATCAGCCCCGATGTGTCGGGCGAGGTGATTGAATTGTACGTGGAAGAAGGCAACGAAGTAAAAGCCGACGACCTGCTTTGCGTGATAAAACCCGAAATGTATGTTTCGGCGCTGAACAGGGCTGAAGCAGCTTTAAATTCGGCAAAAGCACGCCAGGTACAATCGGAAGCCCAGTTGATTGAACGCGAACTTTCGTTTAAACGCGCCAAACAGCTGTATGAAAAAAATACAATTCCGGTTTCCGAATTCGAAACAGCACAGGCCTCATACCATGTAGCCCAGGCTGAAGTAAAAGCAGCCCAGTTCTCGGTAAAAAGCGCCGAAGCATCAGTGTCGGAAGCAAAAGAACAGCTTACAAAAACTAAAATTTACGCACCGATTTCGGGAACCGTGGCCGCACTGAACATTGAAAAAGGCGAACGCGTGGTGGGAACCAGCATGATGACAGGTACCGAAATGATGGTGATTGCCGACCTGAATAAAATGGAAGTTTGGGTTGATGTAAACGAAAACGACATTGTGAAAGTAACCAAATTCGATACTGCACTGGTAGAAGTGGATGCTTACCTGAACCGCAAATTCAAAGGAGTTGTTACCGAAATTGCCAACTCCGCAAAATCGGGCGCTGCAGCTTCTGCCGCCGACCAGGTTACAAATTTCGAAGTAAAGGTGCTTTTGCTGCACGATTCGTATTCCGACCTGATTGACTCAACAACAAATAATATTTATCCCTTCCGCCCCGGCATGTCAGCTGCAGTTGACATTCTTACCGAAACCCGTGAAAACGTGATTTCGGTTCCGATTTCGGCAGTAACAACCCGTGTAAAAAAGAAAGGCGGCGGCACTGTTGAAGTAACCGATGAAGTAAAAGCCGAAGTTACGGCAGATAGCGAAGAAAAAGAAAAGGTGGTTGAACAGGATGAAAAACAGGAAGTTGTATTTGTATTGAAAGATGGCCGCGCCCGTAAAGTTGAAGTAAAAACCGGCATTCAGGACAACAACAGCATTCAGATTTTAGAAGGTATCAGTGCAGGTGACGAAGTGATTATTGCTCCGTACAACGCCATCAACAAAACACTGAAAGACAGTATGATGGTTAAGAAAGTAACCGAAGAGGAACTGTTTAAAGTGAAAGAAAAATAACGGGTGCGAACCCGACAAAAAAAGCCTGCTGCTGAATTGCAACAGGCTTTTTTTATGCTTTTGAAGAATTTACTTTGAATCAATTTTTTCGCCGTAAGCCAAATCCCCTGCATCGCCCAACCCCGGGACAATGTACGAGTGCGGTGTCATTCCTTCGTCGATGGCGCCCAGCCAAAGCGTCACATTTTCGGCTCTGATTTTATCAATGAGGTAGTTCACACCTTGCTGGCTCGAAATGATTGAAACCAGATGTACATGCGATGGCGAACCTTTACTGAATAGCGCGTGATAGCCAATCTCCATCGATTTTCCGGAAGCCAGCATCGGGTCGGAAAGAATGACAACTTTGTTGTCGAGCGATGGAGAAGCCATGTATTCAAATGCAATTTCAAAATCGCCTTCCTCGGTGTATTTCCGGTAGGCTGAAATAAAACAGTTTTCGCCTTTATCGAAAATCTTCAGCAACCCGTTGTGCACCGACAAACCAGCCCTGAGAATTGTGGCCAACACAGGTTGTTGCTGCAAAACAGGCACTTGCGCCACTCCGAGCGGGGTTGTTACTGGCGCAACTTCAAACTTTAGTGTTTTACTTATTTCGTAAGCAAAAATCTCACCTATCCGGTACATGTTCTCCCTGAAACGCATCGGGTCTTTCTGAATTACTTCGTCCCTGATTTCAGACAGGTACTGATCGAGAATTGAGTGATTGTTGCCTAAAATTTTTATGTCCATAAGTTTAAAGTTTTATGTAAAAGCAACGTCGCCGTCGCCATCCTGAAAATATTTATTTCTATTTATTTTATCTTTCAATTGAACTGCATATCCGGCAATCCGCTTAATTTTTCGTGTGAAAAAAAACGACAATCCATTGTTTGCAAATGCACTGGCAACCTCATCGTTAAAAACTACAATGCTGTTGGCTTTAACCAATTTCAGATATAACCTGATTTGTATTGTGATGTTGGAAATATGTTGCCTTTTGTAATAAATGAAGGGAATCGATGCCATTCCATTCACAAGGCTAATTATCAGTACACCAACAATTTCGTTTTGCCTTTTTACCACAAGCAAATTTTGGCTGAAGTTTTTAACTACATTCGAAAACGGGTAAACCAGTTCTTCTTGTGTGTGTTCAGTTTTTAACCATGGGAAATTTATTATCCAGTTCAGTTTTTGCACCGATTGGCTCAAGATATCATCGCCTGAGTTTTCGGTAATAAATTGTGCAATGGATTTATCAGAATCTGAAGCCGGCTGAATCGTGAATCCTGAACGATCAACAAACAGCAAAAAGCTTTTTGTTATAATATTTAAAACAGGGTTAATCACGAAATCAAAAATACGAGCAGCCACAATCAAAAGTTTTGCCTTTTTTCTTCGCTGTAATACAGAACCAAAACAACTGCGTAAAAAAAATCTTTTGCCCGTTATTTCAGGTCTAAATTCAAAAAGCCCTGTTTTCTCAAGAATGGTTTTGGTTTTCAGGTTACAATCGGTAAAAAACATCTGGTGATTACATTTTTCGAGAGCTTTCAAAAGAACCGGAATCGCAAGGAAATTGCTGCCAGGTTTTACCCACCAGTTTGAATTACACGAAATTCTTTCACCCGTTGCGAGCATGTCGGGTAACAAACCGGCAAAGGCAAGTAAACGGTTATCTTCGACAGCAAAAACAAGTGCCACATCATCAGGTTTTGCAAAAGGATTATTGAGTTGCGAAAATGCTCTTTGCGGAGTAAGAGGCTTAATATCGAAAGAGGTAAATAATTCGCTTTCAACGAATTCATTCAACTCCGATACTTTTACCTCCCGAATAATCATTTTTCTGATTTTGAGAAAATATAATCGATTATTCCCTGAACATCTTTGAGTTCGATAATCTCGAAAAGATCGAATTTAAGTTGAAAGGTTCTTTCCAGTTCCTGAATCAGCAGAATATGATTGAGTGAATCCCATTTATCGATGTTTTCCGCCGAACTATTTTCAGTAACCGGTGTTTGACTTCCGAATACTTTCCGAAACACTTCCAGTGTTTTACTGGTAATTTCCTGTCGATTCATTGTTAGTTTTTTGTCAATATCACAAGCTTTCCGGTAGGTTGAAAACCAATTCTGCGGTATAAATTCACCGCCTTACCAACTGCCTGCAAAACTACATTTTCTATTTCTTTTTCAAATAACCGATGGATGGTTTTGCGAATTAAATATTCAGCAATTCCGTGGCCACGCATTTCAATTCGTGTAACAATAAAATACAACCCACTTGTTCCTTGAGTTGAAAAAGTCATCAGTCCGGAAATCAATTTTCCTTCTGAATACACACCATAAAATTCAAACTGCTTATTCAGTGATAAAAGAGGAAACAAGGTTTCGGATATTTTTACTTCGCGCAACATATGCAAATTAACAAGTTCGGTAAAATCGGCGAGTTGCTTTTGTGTAACCAGTTTATGAGGTTCGAATCCGGTAAGTAATTCTGCTTTTAATCCCGGATCGAAATTAATTTGCATTGTCTCCCAAACTTCGACTGGAAAAATATTTTCTTTTCTGAGTTTATCCTGGTTGATCAGCAACAAATCATTTGCATTACAAATCGCAACCATTCTTGAATCTCCAATAGCCAATTCACTCAACGTCAATCTGACATTTTCTTCGATTTTATTCCCGAACTTAAACCAAAACAGAATTTGCGGCCAATTTCCGAAGTGCGCGGTAACAGCCTCATAACAAATATTTTCATGTAAGCTAACCTGTTCGGTTTCACCCACTGCTCGGTAAAAAGCATACATATTTTCAACCGAACTATTCATCTTTAATCGATTCGAAGTAATTCGCCAATAGTTTTTTACGGTCGGTTTTCCCAGAATTTGATAATGGGAAAGTACCTGTACCAACAATTTCTCCGGGCACCTTGTAAAAGGGTAGTTTTTGAGTGTGCATTTTTATTATTTCTGTCGTTTCTCCCTCAAAATTCTCGACAAATACAATTAGCTTTTTCAATCCCGGCGAAACTTCAATTGCCGCGGCTGCGGTATTTCTACCATCGGTAAATTCTCTTGTAAGGTTTTCAATTTCGGTTAAATCAACCCGGTACCCGTTTACTTTTATCTGGTCATCTTTGCGTGTTACAAAATAAAGAAACCCATCGTCGTCAGTTTCAACCCAGTCGCCCGATGGATAATATTTTTCACATGTACCTTCTGATCCTGTAATTTCAAATGGCTGGTCTTGGGTAAAAAGGTAATTATCCATCACCTGAGCACCACCGATATATAGTTCGCCAGATTTATTATCTCCGACAAATTCTCCGGTAATTTTTATGAAAACCTTTTTTAAAGGTTTTCCAATTGAAACAATCTGATGGCGTGATTTTATTGATTCGCCAGGCAAACACTTATAAATTGTGGCTGTTATGGTTGTTTCGGTAGGTCCATATACGTTCGAAATCTCAGCATTCGGGACATGCTTTCGCCACTCTTCTGCTAATTGTATGGGCAATGCTTCTCCTCCGAAATGAAAATGTTTGATTCCGTTAAACCAGAGTGAACCGAAAAAAGGTTGCAAACAGGCAAGTAGCGACGGTGTTACCTGTACCCAGGTAATCGGGTTTTCAGAAAGAATTTTAACAACCTGAAAAGGTTTGAAATGACCTGCCGGAACTGTATAAACTGCAGCACCAGTGAGCAATGGTATGAGATACCCTGTAAAAGCCGCATCTGCAGTTAGATCATATGTCTGAAGGTATTTATCAGTTGCATTTAATTCGGTATACAAATCGAGAAATCCATCAACAAATGCTTCAATATTTTTAAGGTTGATTGGTACATTTTTAGGAACACCGGTACTTCCCGAAGTATTTAAGACGTACAAAACATCACAATCATTTCGCTGAAGAACCGGTTGTAAAGGCTGATCTCCGCTTTCGGAAACCGTTAAAACATGAACATTATGAAACAAAAATTCATTTGTGCCATCCGGTACAAACACAAGCCTTATTTTATGATTATTGATTATTGAGGAATTGTATTGCGCGGGTGACGCAGGATGTAGCGGAACAAAATATCCGCCGGCAAACCAAATAGCAAAGATTGCAGCATAGGTTTCTGCCTTTTCGGTGTGCAAAACACCTACTGCACAGCCAGGATAATAGCTAGGTTGTTGTTCGAGAAGGTTGCGACACGACTGTACTAAAACTGAAAATTGTTTATATGAAATTTTCTTTACTCCATCCGAAAATGCTTCATAGCCTGAAAACCGCATAAAAGCTTCATGATATTTTTCTAACAGGTTCATTTTCTGACAATCAGGTTTTTGTTTACCGGCTTTTTTGCAAGATAATATAAATACTCAGCCTTCAGTATTTGACGTAACGAGGTGAATCCATGCATTTCGGCCGGAATACGCTGAATATGACGGGAAGCCGAATCATATTTCAAGCCGGCTGTGCCAAAACTCAGCAATACATTTGCTTCGTTTTGCAAATATTCGAAAAATGAAAGCGAAATGTTGTGATCGGTGAATGGAAACGAAAAAATGCGTTTTTCGATTTTCAGATGCGTTTCGAGCCATGAAAAACTTTCTTCAATCTGCTGTTTCATTTCTGATGGCTGCATCAATTGAAATTCCTTATGATCGAACCCATGCGAACCTATATGAAAGCCCTCATAATGGAGCTTTTTCAACGCTCTGAGTGATAAATACGGTTTGAATTCAGTAGTTAGTTTACCAAAATCAATTTCAAGAACATCGGCAATTTCGTCGATTATAGAAATATTGCCGGCATTCAGTTTTTTCAATGAACTGATGTTTGATTTTGTATTGTGCGTTTGCACTCCTGTTATTTTTGCAATCGCAATTTTTTCTGTTTTGTTTGCTCCCGCATACTTTTCAAGTATAAAACTAATTTTCTGCCTGTGCGAAATGACTTGATTATCGATAAAAGCCGGATTAACAAAAAATGTAGCTTCAATTCCCAATTCTTTAAGAACCGGGGCAATTACTGTTTCACATTGTGCAAAACCATCATCGATGGTTAAAAAGAATGATGGTTTTCCGGGTTTTCTTCTGCCCTGTACAAATTGTATTACATCCGAAAATGTTGCAGGGGTGTAATATGAAAGCAAAAATTCAAGGTCGTTTCTGAATTGTTTTTCGGAAACAATGGGATAAATATTACTGATATAAGGTAAATTATAATTGCTGACAACATGATAAAATGGAAAAATCATCGGTTGTGCCGACATTTTTTCAAGCCAGCTGAATGGTGTAATTAAGGCTGCCCGTGAAACAAATCTTCTTACAATTTTACGCTCCATTTTATTTCTTTATCATATTAAGCGGGAAAGGCAGCTGGTTGTATTTAAGCAGATAATAGGTTTCTGTAAAAGCCCCGAATCCTTTGTAAAATCTTGCAACTCCCTCAATTGACGACCCTTCGAAATCGAGCAAATTACCTGAACCGGCATAATCGCGGATAAACTCGTCAACAATAAGGTGCATCGCGTTGCTCCGCTTTCCTTCAGATGTTGAAAAAGCGCTCAGGTAAACCACTCGTGTTCCCGATTGCAGAAAAAACGCTGCCGAACACAATTCATTCTGCTGGGTGTATGCCGCGTATATAATTCCTGTACTTTCCGAAATCGAAAATGACATAATTCGCGATAAATTTTCAAACGTTTTTGGATTTGACTTTGCTAAATCAGATGTTTTTTTCCCGTCGATAAACTCTGCCGGATTAAGACCGCGAACCACAGAAATACCTTCTTTTCCTGCTTTGACAATATTCCGCCTCACGTTTTGCGAAAACTGCAGCGCAATACCCTTATAATCTGCCATAAGCGGCAAAACAAGGTTTGCTTTTTCAGTTACTTCAAACTTTGAAAAAACATCCTGATTAATTTGCGGAGTAACCTGTATTTGAATATACCTGAATTTTCCTGAAAGAAACCCAACAAATTGCTCTTGAACAGAAATGGGAGGTTCAGGAAAAATCCCAAGTTGCTGACAGAAAACGGGTTGATAAACATACCTGATTCCCCATTTTTTCCGAACTGGCAGCGGCATTACAAATTCATAATCACCCCACACCAAAGCATCCCATTTTTCAGCAGTACGATCAAGAAACCACGAAAAAGCATAAACCCTTGAATTGTTGGCACAGGCTAAACAACGATCCCATTTTTTGAAATCAATTTTATTGTTGGAAATGTATTGTAATCCATTATTCATTTGCCCACCGAAATCCAAGTTGGTTCATCTTTTCAAATACTTCGCGATAGCCTTTCCAATGACCTCGGTCGTTAACCGATTCGTTATGCCAAACCGAAACAAAAGTGCCATTCACATTTTTAACTTCATCCATCAAAGTCAGAATTTCATCCCAGGCCTGATCCGGTTCAAGATCAAGATAATGCAGTAACGTAACATCCATCACCTGAAAAGGGGTTTGCAGCAATTCGGTTGTCTTTTCACGTTCGAGATCATAAAAATAAAACGGAGTGCAAATACCAGCCCTGAACCCTGTGGCTGATGCATATCCCAACGAATAATCTTTGAAAATTCCTGCCTTCATCAGGTTTCGGAAAGTTGTTGGAAATTCGATTTTCAAATAGTGCTGACGACTGATTTCTACTGATGAGCCGGTTATTCTGGCAAGCCTTTGTTTTTCTTCTTTTAATATCTTCCCTCTTTTGTCTGTTGCGGCAGCAAACGAAGGATGAATACCCACAAGGTAGTGTCTTTTAGTTTTTCTGATTAACTGTCTGTAACGCAGATTTCTGTGTGAAATATTTTTGTCGAACCTGCTGTAATTGCCAAGCAAATAGAAAAAACGTACTAACTTTTCGTTGCCCTCAAAAACCGAATCAATAAAACTATAATTATCATACGGGTCGTTTTTAATTCGCAACAATACTGCAATTCTTTCAAATACTTCAATTAAATGGCCTTTCAATAACGACTTGGTGAGCGCTCCGGTTGTTCTCGAAAAACCTTTGTGCCGGTATGCCCAGGCATTATCAACATCAATGGTCGATAAGAAGCTGAATTTTCGTTCGGGCCAGGCAAATTGAGGATATGTTTTGCTGATTTCGCTGGCCAACATTTCGGCCCAAAGATTAATCACCGGCTTTTTTAACAACTGGTTTTTAAACAAAATACTTTCGCCGGCAATAAAACGCCCATAATGATCCCTTTCGGCAATAATATACTCTTCGTACCGGGTTACGAGATAAAATCCGGCTGCAAACAAATCGAAGGGCAAAAAAGAATCAGCAGAAGAAGGGAAAAAATATTGCGCGTTTTTATAATCAACAGTTTCAGGTTTCTTTACACTTATTTCACTTTCGAATAGCAGAGGATGCGGTTTTAAATAAATTCCGCCTTTAAAAGGTTGACCGGAGTAGTTTATTTTTGCTGATTCAGCATTTTTAAATTCCATGAAATCGCTTGTAAACAAAACTTTTACCTGCAATATCTGTTCGAAATACAGTTTTACAATGTACTCAATGCGTGGTGTTATTTTTTCGGAATAAAAAAGTATCATTTCCATGTTTTTCAGTTGTTACAACAATCCCTCGTCTGCGAAACTAAAGTATTTGTTTTGCCCAATAATTACGTGGTCGATTACCGAAATATCCATCAGTTTTGCTGCGTCTTTAATTTTAGAGGTTATCACGCGATCGGAGTCTGAAGGCCGCAATGTCCCGGAGGGGTGATTGTGACAAAGGATAATGTAACTCGACTGTTTTTCGAGTGCAGGTTTCAGGATGATTCGAACATCGATTACCGTACCTGAAATTCCGCCCTGACTGATTCGGAAAGTATCCTGAATTTTGTTACCCCGATCGAGCAGCATCACCCAAAACTCTTCGTGCCCGAGGTCGCCAAGCATTGGTTGAAAATAATCAAAAGCATCTTTACTGGCATTAATCACCTTTTTGATGAAAACATCGGCTTCTTTCCGGCGTTTGCCAAGTTCAAGGGCAGCAACAATGGTAACTGCTTTTGCTTCGCCAATTCCCTTAAAACTGCATAATGAGCCAACACTTTTTTTGCCGAGGTCATTCAGATTATTATCTACTGAAGCGAGAATCCGCCGTGAAAGTTCTACGGCTGTTTCCTCAAGATTTCCGGAACCAATGAGAATTGCAATAAGCTCGGCGTCAGATAATGAACGAGCCCCGTTTTTTAACAGCTTTTCGCGCGGGCGGTCTTCTGCTGCCCAATCTTTAATGTTGAGTTTTTTGTATTCGTCCATTGGCAAGTGAGTTCACCCGAAAAGTAGCCATAAAAACTGACTTATAAAAGTGGCGCCAAACGGAAATAAAAAAACCCCTCCAAAACGGAGAGGTTCTCTTATTATTTTTTATGAATATCTGTTACAGATGATTGATTTTCAATGCTAATTTCGATTTCAGGTTCGAAGCTTTGTTTTTGTGAATAATGTTGCGTTTTGCCAGCTTATCGATCATCGAAATTACTTCGGGATAGAGCTTTGCAGCTTCTTCTTTATCAGAAGTGTTTCGTAAGGCTTTAATAGCATTACGGGTTGTTTTTGCGTAATAACGATTGTGTAACCTTTTGGTCTCGTTCTGTCTGATTCTCTTTAATGAGGACTTATGATTTGCCATTATCTTTAAAATTATCTTTTTTAAAAAGTAGCCCGTAGGGGAGTCGAACCCCTCTTGCAAGAATGAAAATCTTGAGTACTAACCGATATACGAACGGGCCATTATGTCATCCCAATATTTTTGGGACTGCAAAAATACTTCATTTTCGAAATTCTCCAAATTTTATCGGGAATTTTTTTTTGAATTCTTTTTCACAAAACTACTCCCACTGAAAATTTTTGCGCTGCAAAGAAAATGATGTTTTCGGAAACTGCAAATGCCGGGAGAAAGATTTTCAGCTAAAAAAGCTGATTTTTTAACGCAACTCGAAATTCTGTCCGAGATAAACTTTCCGAACCACCTCATCGGCTGCCAATTCTTCGGCAGTTCCGGCTTTTAAAATTGAACCTTCAAAGAGCAGGTACGAGCGATCGGTTATTGTTAGTGTTTCGTGTACATTGTGGTCGGTTATTAAAACACCTATATTTTTCTCTTTCAGTTTCGATACAATGTTTTGAATGTCTTCCACTGCAATGGGGTCAACTCCGGCAAAAGGTTCGTCGAGAAGAATAAATTTAGGTTCAATAGCCAATGCCCGCGCAATTTCGGTACGTCGGCGCTCGCCTCCCGAAAGCTGGTTGCCCCTGCTTTTTCGAATGTGCTGCAATCCAAACTCTTCTATTAGTGTTTCGAGCTTTTCCTTTTGGTATTCCTTTGTGTAGCTTGTCATTTCGAGTACTGCACGCAGATTGTCTTCAATACTCAGATTTCGGAATACCGATGCTTCCTGCGCCAGGTAACCGATTCCCTTTTTAGCCCTTTTGTACACTGGCTGACTGGTTATATCTTCGTCGTCTAAAAAGATTTTTCCTGAAAAAGGCTGAATCAATCCCACAATCATATAAAACGATGTGGTTTTGCCAGCTCCGTTTGGGCCAAGTAAACCTACAATTTCACCCTGTTTAACCTCAAAACTGACACCTTTTACAACAGTACGTTTCCGGTATTTTTTTACAATATTTTCAGCCCTTAAAATCATGTTGCTTTTATTAACGCATTAATTTACAGGTTTAGCTTTCGCGTGCCAGTTTTTCACGTTTTTTAACCACAAATGCCGAAATCAGAATACTTGCCTCGTACAAAAACACCAATGGAATTGCAACCATAATCTGGCTGAAAATATCGGGAGGAGTAATAATTGCTGCTACCAAAAGCAGTAAAACATATGCATGACGACGATAGCTTTTCATAAATCCCGGAGTCAAGATTCCAACCTTACTTAAAAAGAAGGAGAAAATTGGCAGCAGAAAAATAAACCCGGAGGCAAAAGTTATTGATGTTACAGTGCCGATGTATGACCGCATATTGATTTGGTTTTCAACTTCAGCACTCACACTGTAAGTTGAAAGGAAATCGATAGAAAGCGGTACAATTACAAAATACCCAAATAAAATTCCGGTTAAAAACAGCATTGAAGTAACAAAAACAGCACCACTGGCATGCTTTTTTTCTTTATCGTATAAAGCTGGTTTTATAAAACTCCAGATTTCGTAAAAAACATAAGGCGAGGCCAGAATTAAACCAGCAATAATAGCAACTGTGAAATGTAGCATAAACTGATCGGCCATTTTAAGGCTTATCAGTTTTAAAGGGTGCTGATTAATGTTAAGTGCATCCGTTCCAACAAGTTCACCAAGTTTCGCCATCATCCGGTTCGACCAGAATTCAGGGGTTTTGGGTTTAAATATAATTTCAGTAAATATAAAATCCTTCAGCATAAATGCAGCCACGGCAAAAACCATCACTACTAATACCGCGCGTATGATATGCCAACGCAATTCTTCAAGATGTTCCAGAAACGACATTTCCCCCTGTTGCCCTTTTCCTCTTCTCCTTTTTGTTGACTGCTCCTCTCTGTTGTCAGCTTCACTCATATACTATACAGGTTATTCTTTTTTAAAAAGAAGCACAAATATAAGGACTTATTCATATGCAAAACTTTCGTATTATTTAATTCTTATAAACCCGCAAGCATTAATTTTAGCAAATTAAAAATTTATATCATCATTTTTTTTACTTTTAAATCATTAAGCATTCTTGTTTAAGATGATGGGAAAGAGAAATTTGAAATTGTATGGAGAATGAAATTGTATTAACCGATAAGCTGCAGCAGTATTTTGGGTTCGACAGGTTTAAAGGCCAGCAGGAAGAAGCAATCAAAAATGTTTTAAAAGGCAATAATACTTTCGTTTTAATGCCCACGGGCGGAGGTAAATCACTTATTTACCAATTGCCTGCCATGCTTTTGGAAGGAACAGCCATTGTAATTTCGCCATTGATTGCGCTGATGAAAAATCAGGTTGACACAATCCGCGGAATGCACACCGATGATTATGTAGCGCATTTTTTAAATTCATCATTATCGAAAACGGCGATTCAGGAAGTGAAATCGGATGTGATGAATGGAAAAACCAAGCTGCTTTACGTTGCGCCAGAATCTCTGACAAAAGAAGAGAATATCGATTTTCTGAAGAAAATTAAAATATCGTTTTATGCCATCGACGAGGCACACTGTATTTCGGAATGGGGCCACGATTTCAGACCTGAATACAGGCGTATTAAACCAATCGTGGAGGAAATCGGAAAATCGCCGATTATTGCACTCACAGCCACGGCCACTGCTAAGGTTCAGCACGATATTCAGAAAAATCTGGGAATTTTAGACGCTGAAGTATATAAAGCCTCATTTAACCGTGAGAATCTTTATTACGAAATCAGGCCAAAAGTTAAGCCTGAAAACCAGATTATTAAATTCATAAAACAGAACGAAGGAAAATCGGGTATTATTTATTGTCTCAGCCGTAAAAAGGTGGAAGAAATAGCCGAAACGCTCAAAGTTAACGGAATTAAAGCACTTGCTTATCATGCCGGCATGGATGCAGCCACACGTTCGTTAAACCAGGATAAATTTCTGCTCGAGGAAGTTGATGTAATAGTTGCAACAATAGCTTTCGGGATGGGGATTGACAAACCCGATGTTCGATATGTAATCCATTACGATATTCCTAAAAGTCTGGAAGGATACTACCAGGAGACCGGGCGTGCCGGGCGCGATGGAGGCGAGGGGAAATGTATTACTTTTTACAGTTACAAGGATATTCAGAAACTGGAAAAATTTATGCATGGTAAACCTGTGGCTGAGCAGGAAATCGGGAAACAATTGCTGCTCGACACAGTTTCGTATGCAGAAGCTGCTGTTTGCCGTCGTATAATTTTACTTCACTATTTTGGAGAGAATTATCCACACGACAATTGCGGTAACTGCGACAACTGCCTGAACCCAAAAGAACAAGTGGAAGCAAAGGACGAAATAGTAATGGCACTTGATGCGATTATCGAAGTAAATGAACTTTATAAAGCTGACCACATCGCCAATATCCTTATCGGTAACAAAACTGCCGCAATTAAATCGTTTAAACATTATACGTTGAACTGTTTTGGCGAAGGCCGAGATCACGATGAACGATTCTGGAATGCTGTTTTCCGACAGTCGATGGTGAAAGGGTTAATTAACAAAGACATTGAAAATTATGGCCTATTAAAAATAACTGAAAAAGGTCATGCCTTTCTTAAAAATCCAACCAGTTTCATGTTGGTGAAAAATCATGCTTATGAAGATGACGATTCAGGTGAAGAAACAGCCGGCGCTCCATCGGGCGGTTCAAGTGGCGACCCACAACTTTTTGCCATGCTGAAAGAGCTGACCAAAAAAATTGCAAAAAAACATAACCTTCCGCCATATGTGATTTTTCAGGAACCTTCGTTGGCAGAAATGTCAATTCAATACCCGATAAATATTGAAGAATTACAAAATATTCAAGGGGTCGGTCAGGGAAAAGCAAAACGTTATGGAGATGAGGTTGTAAAACTGATTGCCCGTTACGTAGAAGAAAACGAAATTGAACGACCTGAAGATATGGTGGTTCGCACGGTGGCCAACAAATCGAAAATGAAGGTGTTCATTATTCAGAGTATTGACCGGAAAATGTCATTCGATGATATTGCCGATGCCAAGGGAGTTACCGTTTCAGAAATAATTACCGAAGTTGAAGCAATTGTGAATTCAGGAACCCGTCTGAACATTGATTATTATATCGATGATGAAATCGACGAAGACCATCAGGAAGAAATTTTTGATTATTTCAGGGAAGCCGAGTCAGACTCAATTACTGATGCTTTGGCTGAACTTGGCGAAGATGAATATTCGGAAGACAACATCAGACTGATGCGCATTAAATTCATGTCGGATATGGGAAACTGACTCTGTTTTTAAATTACTCACCAATATTCTCCACAATTTTTTTGTGCATAATTTGTTAGTTTTGCATCGTTTTTATATCAGACAATTTAAACACATAAATAAATGACAGTAGCAGTTAAAGAAATGCTTGAATACAAAGTTGCAGATATTTCACTTGCCGGATTTGGCAGAAAAGAGATTGAAATTGCAGAGAAGGAAATGCCAGGATTAATGTCGATTCGCAAAAAATTTGGTTCACAAAAACCCTTGAAAGGCGCCCGCATCACCGGAAGTTTACACATGACCATTCAAACCGCTGTGCTTATTGAAACACTTGTTGAATTGGGTGCTTCGGTGCGCTGGGCAAGTTGTAATATTTTCTCAACCCAAGATCACGCAGCGGCAGCAATTGCAAAAGCCGGGGTTCCTGTTTTTGCCTGGAAAGGTGAAACCCTCGAAGAATACTGGTGGTGCACCGAGCAGGCACTCGATTTTGGTGAAGGACTCGGACCAAACCTGATTGTTGACGACGGTGGCGATGCCACTTTGTTGATTCACCTGGGTTACAAGGCTGAAAATGACGCAACAGTGCTCAACAAAAAACCATCGAGCACAGAAGAAGGAGTTATTCTTGAATTATTGAAAAAAACATTAGCCGAAAATCCGGGCAAATGGCACAAAGTAGTTGAAGATTGGAAAGGCGTTTCAGAAGAAACCACCACCGGTGTACACCGCTTGTACCAAATGCTTGAAAGAGGCGAACTGCTTGTTCCGGCTATCAATGTAAACGACTCGGTTACCAAATCGAAATTCGACAATTTGTACGGCTGTCGCGAATCGCTGGCTGATGGTATTAAACGTGCCACTGATGTAATGATTGCTGGGAAAGTGGTTGTGGTTCTCGGATATGGCGATGTGGGAAAAGGCTGTGCTCACTCTATGCGTTATTACGGAGCCAGGGTAATTGTTACAGAAATCGACCCGATTTGTGCGCTTCAGGCTGCCATGGAAGGTTTTGAAGTAAATACAATTGAAAGCGCCCTTAAAGAAGGAAATATATATGTTACAACCACCGGCAACAAAGATGTGATTACCATTGACCATCTTTCTAAAATGAAAGACCAGGCTATTGTTTGCAATATCGGTCATTTCGACAATGAAATCCAGGTTGATAAACTCAATGATTTTGAAGGCATTGAAAAAATAAACATTAAACCACAGGTTGATAAATACATTTTTCCTGATGGAAATGCTATTTATCTGCTTGCCGAAGGTCGTCTTGTAAATCTGGGATGTGCCACCGGCCACCCGTCGTTTGTAATGAGCAACTCGTTCACCAATCAGTCGCTGGCACAAATCGATCTTTGGCAAAACGATTACGAAATTGGCGTTTACCGTTTACCTAAAAAACTCGACGAAGAAGTTGCCCGTTTACACCTCGAACAAATTGGGGTTAAACTTACAACCCTTTCCAATGAACAGGCCAAATATTTAGGGATTCCGAAAGAAGGGCCATTCAAACCTGATCATTATCGATATTAGACAAAAGATCGAAAAAAAAGGGAGCTGAATAAGTTCCCTTTTTTTATCAATTATATACCCGCAACGTTGAATTATTTATCTGAACAACATTGTATTGACGCAAAGGCGCCACTGCTGGTCCCTTAACCGGGTAAGGTGTATAAAGCAGTACATATTCCGACTTACAGCACTTACATTCCCCATGGATGCCCGAATTATTAACTGTACAACCTGTGCTTATTTCGTTTGTGCAGGTTGCATCATAGGCATAATAAGTTCCCGGAGTTTCACAAACAACAATCACTCCTCCATATCCGTAGTATGGATAAATTTTCGAATTCCCTGAAATTGTAAGTTCATTATCTATAACAAGATTAATAATTAAATTAACTGGAACATCAGGGACTTCCGATTCCTGAATATCGTTGCATGAATGGGTCGAAATATGAAGAACGAAAAAAATTAAAATAACCTTTAAGCAAGATGACAACTTCATATTTTTCTTATTTTTACCAGAAGCACAAAAGTAGAATTTTTATTTGCTCATTAAATAGTAATTATAATGGATGACCTTTTAGTTGTCATATTAACATTGATCATTGCCGGAGCAGGTGCACTGGGCCAGTTAAAGAAGAAAAAACAGGTTCCCGGTGGTGTAGCCGGAAATTTAAACGCTCCTGAAGACATCTGGAATTTGTTTAAAGACGAGCCGGTGTCAAGCCATTTTGCTGAAGACCCGTATGGAACAAAAGAAGTTTTCGTAAAAGAACCGAGACCTGCGGTAAACGAGCAGAATTACACTTTCAGCCCCAAAAATGAAGGTGGAAAAGTAATTGAAACCGCCGCTGCAAAATCTGCTGTTATCCCCAAAAAAAAATCGGTTTTCAAGGGCAATTTTTCACTTCGCGACGCTGTGATTTATAACGAAATTTTAAACCGGAAATATTTTTAACAGCATCTAAATCATTCATTTAGAACAATTATTGTAACATTGCATATTTAGTAAAAGAATTTTTTAATTTTGCCGAGGGAAGAGTTCCGGTTTTTCCGGAGTTCTTTCTGTTTTTTTTATAAGGTAACAGTAAACAAGGAGGATTAAACATGTCCCAGGTATATTTGACAAAAGACGGGCTCTCAAAACTAAAAAAGGAACTGGATCAATTAGTGAACGTTGAACGGCCTGCAATTTCGCGGTTGATTGGCGAAGCCATTGAAAAAGGCGATATTTCTGAAAACGCTGAATACGACTCTGCAAAAGATGCGCAGGGTATGCTTGAAGCTAAAATCGCTGAACTTCAGGGTAAAATTGCCAATGCCCGTATTCTGGACGAATCGAAGATTAAAACTTCAAAAGTTCAGATTTTAAATGTGGTGACAATCAAAAATCAGAAGAACAACGCCACCATGAAATACACCCTGGTTCCGGAAAGCGAAGCCGATCTGAAACAGGGGAAAATTTCGGTGAATACGCCAATCGCCAAAGGGTTGATGGGCAAAAAAGTGGGCGATGTGGTTGATATAAAAGTTCCTTCGGGAATTATACCATTCGAGATTGTGGAAATTTCATTATAACTAAAATGGCGAGCATTTTTTCGAAAATAGTAAATGGCGAAATCCCGGCATACAAAGTGGCTGAGGATGAGCATTACTTTGCGTTTCTCGACATTTTCCCGGTAGTCAAAGGTCATACGCTTGTTATTCCGAAAAAGGAAGTCGATTATCTTTTCGACCTTGATGATGAGTTGTACACAGGCCTGCAATTGTTTGCAAAAAAAGTGGCCAAAGGAATTCAGAAAACCATTCCATGCCAGAAAGTGGGTGTGATGGTTTTAGGGCTCGAAGTTCCGCATGCACACATTCATCTTGTGCCCATGCAAACCGAAGCCGATTTGCTTAATTTTTCGAAAAAGCAGAAATTTTCTCCCGAAGAATTTCAGGAAATTGCTAAACTTATAGCAGCAAATATTGATTAAAAGCCTGGTTTTCACCCGGCTTTTTTGTTGGTATTTTATTCTCCATATTTTTATTAACATTGCCCGAAGCACCACTGTAAAAACCGTAATTTTATAGCTCGAAATTCAAAAAAGCTTTAACGTCATGGTTCCGTTTACACACTTACATGTACACTCTCAATATTCAATACTCGATGGCGCCGCCAGCGTTTCGGCATTGGTGAATAAAGCAAAAAAAGACGGGATGGGTGCGCTTGCCCTAACCGACCACGGAACCATGTTTGGCATCAAGGAGTTTCATTCTGCCTGCAAAAAAGCAGGGATTAAACCCATTTTAGGTTGCGAAACCTATGTGGCAGAACGAACAATTCACGATAAAAAAGACAAAGTTGACCGCTCTGGCTATCACCTGATTTTGCTGGCAAAAAACAAAACAGGGTACAAAAACCTGGTAAAACTAATTTCGATTGCCAACAACGAAGGATTTTATTACAAACCTCGGATTGATAAAGCCCTGCTCGAAAAATACAGCGAAGGGTTGATTGCCTCGTCTTCGTGTCTGGGTGGAGAAATCCCTTCATTGCTGATGAACAACCATTTGAAAGATGCTGAAGAAGCCATACTCTGGTACAAGCGGGTTTTTGGTGCTGATTACTATCTTGAATTGATGCGTCATCCGTCGGAGCTGGCACAACAGCGCGAAGATGTTTACGACAAACAGGTTCTGGTAAACAAGCTGATTCTGCTGTTAGCCAAAAAACTGGGAATTAAAATCATTGCCACCAACGACGTACATTTTACCAATGCCGAAGATGCCGATGCCCACGACCTGTTGATTTGCCTCAACACAGGCAAAGATATTGACGACCCAACCCGGATGCGATACACCAAACAGGAGTGGTTTAAAACACAACAGGAAATGAACGAATTGTTTTCCGACATTCCTGAAGCGATACAAAACACGGCAGAAATTGTGGAGAAAATTGAAAATTTTGAGTTGAACTCGGCTCCAATCATGCCCATTTTCCCAATTCCTGAAGATTTTGGTACTGAAGAAGATTTCCAGAAGAAATTCTCGGATGCTGATTTAGTTGAGGATTTTGGTGACGATGCTTACAAACGGCTCGGTGGGTATAAAAATGTATTGCGCGTTGCTTTTGAATCTGACTATTTAAAATACCTCACCTTTGTGGGTGCAAAACAAAGATATGGCGACCCGGTGCCGGAAGATGTTGCTGCAAGGCTTGATTTCGAGCTTGATGTAATTAAAAAAATGGGGTATCCGGGATATTTCCTAATTACCCAGGATTTCATCAACAAAGCCCGGGAAATGGGCGTGATTGTTGGTCCTGGTCGTGGTTCGGCTGCTGGTTCGGCTGTTGCTTATTGCACGGGTATTACCAACATCGACCCAATCAGGTACAACCTGCTTTTCGAAAGATTTCTGAATCCCGACCGTATTTCGTTACCCGATGTGGACATCGATTTTGATGATGATGGTCGCCAATTGGTGCTCGATTACGTAACCAACAAATACGGCAGCGACAAGGTAGCCCATATTTGCACATTCGGAACGATGGCCACAAAATTAGCTATTCGCGATGTGGCACGCGTATTAAAACTTCCACTCCCCGAAGCCGACAGATTAGCCAAACTTGTTCCTGACACCCCGAAAATGACATTCGAAACCGCGTTTAAAGAAAGTCCGGAGCTAAAACAGGAAACAAAGTCGAATAATCCATTGATAGCCAAAACACTCAAATTTGCCGAGACTTTGGAAGGTTCAGTAAGGCAATCGGGTGTTCATGCCTGCGGAATCCTTATCAGCCGCGACCCGTTAGACGAACACATCCCGCTGATGCCAACCAAGGATGAGGAAAAACTCCTCACAACCCAATACGACGGACGGTTTGTTGAAGAAATCGGACTACTAAAAATGGACTTCCTTGGGCTCAAAACTTTATCGATTATAAAAGAAGCCCTCGAAAACATCAAACTTTCAAAAGGCATTGAAATCGATATCGACAAAATTTCGCTCGACGACCCTAAAACCTTCGAGCTTTTCAGCCATGGCGAAACTACTGCCATTTTCCAGTTTGAATCGGATGGCATGAAAAAGCACCTGCGCGACCTGAAACCCAATCGGTTTGAAGACTTAGTGGCTATGAATGCGCTTTATCGTCCGGGCCCCATGAAGTATATCCCCGATTTTATTGGTCGCAAACATGGCCGGCTAAAGGTGGACTATGACCTGCCAATGATGGAAGAGCACCTGAGCGAAACCTACGGAATCACTGTTTATCAGGAACAGGTTATGCTACTTTCGCGACTATTGGCCAATTTTACCCGCGGCGATTCAGACAACCTCAGGAAAGCGATGGGTAAAAAACAGATTGAAGTGATGAACAAACTGAAAGTAAAATTCCACGAAGGATGCAAAGCCAACTTCAGGTTTGTTGACGAATGCAACCTGAAAGGGAAAAAGCAGGACGAACTTATCGACAAAATATGGGAAGACTGGGAAGCCTTTGCATCATACGCCTTTAACAAATCGCATTCGGTTTGCTACGCTTACATTGCCTATCAAACCGGCTACCTGAAAGCGCACTACCCGGGCGAATTTATGGCTGCCAACTTAAGCCGCAACCTGAGTAACATCACCGACATCACAAAACTGATGACCGAGTGCCAACGCATGAATCTGAATGTTTTAGGCCCCGATGTGAACGAAAGTTTCATCAAATTCACCGCAAACAAAAATGGCAATATCCGTTTCGGGATGGGCGCCATAAAAGGCGTGGGTGCAGGAGCCGCACAGGATATTATCACTGCACGCACAAAACATGGTGAGTTTAAAACCATTTTCGAGTTTGTTGAAAATGTAAATCTGCAGACTGTAAACAAAAAAAACTTAGAAGCGCTTGCCATTGCCGGAGCTTTCGATAACCTTGACCGAATCAAACGTAGCAGCCTTTTTTCGGGCGACGATGCCAACGATCCTACCTCTTTTATCGAAAAGCTGATTAAATATGGCAACCGTGTACAATTAGATTCCCAGAGCGCTCAACAAAGTCTTTTTGGAGCCCTGGCTAAAAGCCAGGCCATTAAAAAGCCCGACATTCCTCAGGTTGAAGAGTGGCCCAAACTGGTGCTGCTCGAAAAAGAAAAAAGCCTCATCGGAATTTACCTCACTGCCCATCCGCTCGATGATTACCGGCTTGAACTTGAAAGTTTCTGCTCGCGCGATGTTTTTCTAAAAGACCTGAATAACGACATCGATAAATTAAAAAACAAAGACCTTACGTTTGGCGGCATGGTTACCGCCGCCCGCGAAGGAATTGGCAAAACCGGGAAACCTTTCAGTTCGCTGACGCTAACCGACTATACCGACTCAAAAGAGTTTATGTTTTTTGGTCAGGACTATGTCAACTTTTCGAGGTTTTCCAAAACTGGTCTTTTTATCATGGTCAGGGGAAATGTTCAAAAAAGTTACAGGGGCGAACAAATGGAATTCAGAATCAACAACATCGAACTTCTTTCGGAAGTAAGAAAAAACTATGTAAAAAGCATTACGCTGAACATGCCTGTGTTACAGGTAACAACCGCGTTGATTGAGCAATTAGAGAAAGTTTCCCTGAACAATAAAGGAAAAGTATTGTTGAAATTTAACATCTTCGACCCGGAAAGTAACATGAACATACAGATGTTCTCGCGCACTGCGAAGATTGAACTGACCGACGAAATGTTGAATTTCTTAAAAAATGAGCTGAATCTGTCATTCAGAATTAATTAGTTTTGAATGAAAAAATAATAACATCAAAAAATAGAATTATGGCTTTAGAAATTACAGACACCAATTTTGAAGAATTGGTATTAAAATCAGACAAACCTGTGATGATCGATTTTTGGGCAATCTGGTGCGGCCCGTGCCGGATGATTGCTCCAATAGTTGAAGAAATGCATACTGAATACAGTGGCAAAGCTGTTATCGGCAAAGTGGATGTTGACTCAAACCCGAATATTGCGATGAAATACGGAATCCGCAATATTCCAACTGTTTTGTTTGTAAAAAACGGCGAGATAGCCGACAAACAGGTAGGTGCCGCTCCAAAACAGGTTTTTGTGCAAAAAATGAATGCACTGCTTTAAAAAATTTCCCAATAGCTGTCATTTCGAATGAGGAACGAATGAGAAATCTTTGTTCAATAAGAAAGATTTCTCCGCATGCTTCGTCGAAATGACAGTTTCATTTTATTCTTCCTTGAAAAATTTATTCGACATAGAACAGTTTCACCAGTTCGATAACCTTGGACTGATTGCGCGTGAAGTGGTTGAAGGCTTTATAACAGGGCTTCACCGCAGTCCGTTTCATGGCTTTTCGGTTGAATTTGCCGAACACAGGCTTTACAACCAGGGCGAATCGACAAAACACATCGACTGGAAATTGTTTGCCCGCACTGATAAACTGTTTGTAAAACAATATGAGGAAGAAACCAACCTGCGTTGCCAGATTGTTATCGATACCTCATCATCGATGCTTTTCCCGTATTCGAAAGGCGAAAAACACCTGCACAACAAACTTGCATTTTCGGTTTACACAGCTGCCGCACTGATTTATTTAATGCGTACACAGCGCGATGCAGTTGGGCTGACACTTTTTTCGGATGCTATTGAATTTCACACAACACCCCGCATTTCGTCGGTGAATGCAGAGCTGATGTACGGCAAACTCACAGAACTGATTCAGCCCGAAAATGCCCATCTGCGAAAAAGTACAAACACCACGGCTGTTTTACACGAAATTGCCGAAAACATACACAAACGCTCGCTGGTAATCATTTTCAGCGATATGCTCGACAATGAAAAAAACGACGAACTTTTTTCGGCACTCCAGCATTTGCGTTACAACAAACACGAAGTCATCCTTTTTCACGTTACCGACCACTCGCTCGAACGCGAGTTTAAATTCAGTAACCGGCCCCACAAATTTGTCGATCTGGAAACAGGCCAGTCGGTAAAATTCAACCCGTGGGAAATCAAAAACCAGTACATTTCAACTGTAAATTC
Organism: Draconibacterium orientale; assembly: GCA_020726265.1. GTDB lineage: Bacteria > Bacteroidota > Bacteroidia > Bacteroidales > Prolixibacteraceae > Draconibacterium > Draconibacterium orientale_A. Next base: position 3,597 of record DYSZ01000014.1, on the reverse strand, counting down.
CTATTTCGGCGACCTGAAAGTAAAATGCGGACAATATCAGATCGACCTCGCCGAAGCAGACATCAACAAAGATTTCAAAGAAGTTTTACTTTCATTTCTGGTAAAACGGAAAAAACTTTACTAAAAAACCATCCTTATTCTGTTTAAGATAGTTCCCTTAATTTTTATGTAATTTCAAAGTTAATATCGTGTGATTTCAAAGTTGAACTCATGTAATTTCAAAGTTTAAGTCGTGCAATTTCAAAGTTGATGCTTTGCAATTACAAAATTAATCTTATATTTGTTGCTGTTTTATAGCTATTTATGATAATTAAAAGAGTTTTAGAAAAAGCCATTCGTTTGTACAGATCAAAGTATCCTGTAATTGCTCTTACCGGTCCACGGCAATCGGGGAAAACCACCCTGCTTAAAACACTATTTTCCGATTACGAATATGTGAGTCTCGAAAATCCGGATACCCGGAGTTTTGCCGAAACAGACCCGAATGGTTTTCTTGCACGCTATTCTGAAAAGGTGATTTTTGACGAAGTTCAGCGTGTTCCGGCGTTGTTTTCCTATATACAAACCCGCGTTGATGAAGCCCCGGTAATGGGCCGTTACATACTTTCGGGGTCGCAGAATTTCCACCTGATGCAAAGCATCACACAAAGCCTCGCCGGTCGTGTGGCGGTTTTCAGACTTTTTCCGTTCGATTCCCAGGAATTAAACACAGCCGGATTGCTGGCAGACAATTACCTTGAAATGATTGTCAGGGGGTTTTATCCGGCAATTTACGATCGTGAAATTCCATCTCGTGTTTTTTATTCAAACTATGTTCAAACATATATTCAACGTGATATAAGCGAATTGGTAGCAATAAAAGACACACGGCTTTTTCAGAATTTTCTGGGATTGTGTGCAGCCAGGGCAGGTCAGTTGCTGAACCTGAACTCGCTGGCCAATGAATGTGGTATTTCTCAGCCAACAGCAAAATCATGGCTGTCGGTACTCGAAACAAGTTACATTGTTTTTCAATTGCACCCTTTTCATCGGAATTTTAACAAACGGATTGTTAAAACCCCGAAGATTTATTTTTACGATACCGGGTTATTATGTCATCTGTTAAAAATCAGTTCACCCGACCAGTTGCTTGCTCATCCTATAAAAGGGAACTTGTTTGAAAACATGATGGTTGCAGAATATCTGAAAAGAATTAACCATGAAAACAGGTTCGAAGATATCTGGTTCTGGCGCGACTCGGCAGGCCACGAAATCGACCTCCTGATTCAGGACGGACAAGTTACACGGCTGGCAGAAATGAAAGCCGGGCTGACAGTGATGCCCGACATGTTTGAAACACTCGCTTGGTGGGAAAAAATTTCGGAACAACAAAACCTGGTTAAAATGCTTGTATATGGCGGTAACGAAAATCAGTCGCGAAGCGCGGGAGCGGTGGTATCATGGAGAGATTTCGGAAAATAAAAGCATACAATTTTCTGTTAGCCACACACAAAATTCTGGTAATTCAGCTATTCCCAAATCAGGAAATTAATAACTGCACCCGACATATTCGCGCGAATTTGTCGAACGTAATTGATGAATTCGCGCGAATTCATCGATTAAACCCTGATGATGTACGCAAAACAATATTTAAACGAAGCAGAAATCAGCAATTTATATCACCGAAAATTTCGTTTTTACTTCTCACTTTAATTCCCTAATTTTAAGCGCTTAACTAAATAAAAACCCGTTCAAAAATGTTAGTAAAAACCTTCGGAAGCGCAGTTTTTGGAATCGACGCCACCACAATTACCTGTGAAGTTGATGTAACCACCGGAATTAAATTTATGCTGGTCGGGTTACCCGACAGTGCCGTAAAGGAAAGTCAGCAACGCATGGAATCGGCTTTGCGGCTGAACGGCTACAAGTGGCCTAAACAAAAAATCATTATTAACATGGCACCCGCCGATATCCGCAAAGAAGGTTCAGCTTACGACCTGCCACTGGCTGCCGGAGTACTTGCTGCATCGCAACAAATCAACACCGACCTGCTCAGCAAATATATTCTGATGGGCGAACTCAGTCTCGACGGCAACCTACAACCCATTAAAGGCGCACTGCCCATCGCCATCAACGCACGGAAAGAAGGTTTCGAAGGGTTTATTCTGCCCAAACAAAATGTACGCGAAGCTGCCGTAGTTGACAAACTAAAAGTGTACGGCGCTGAAAACATCCGCGAAGTAATCGACTTTTTGAATGGGGAAAACACGCTTGAGCAAACCATAATCGACACCCGAGCCGAATTTTACGCGCAAGTAAGTAACAACTCCATCGACTTTGCCGATGTAAAGGGCCAGGAAAACGTAAAACGGGCACTCGAAATTGCAGCAGCAGGAGGCCACAATATTATTCTTGTCGGTCCTCCCGGAGCTGGCAAAACCATGTTGGCCAAGCGAATACCGGGAATCCTGCCTCCCTTCACGCTGAAAGAAGCGCTCGAAACCACCAAAATCCATTCGGTTTCGGGAAATATCGACAAGGAAACTTCGCTGATGACGCAGCGGCCGTTCAGGGCGCCGCACCACACGATTTCTGATGTCGCTTTGGTCGGCGGAGGAAATTACCCACAACCGGGCGAAATATCGTTGGCCCACAACGGAGTTTTGTTTTTAGACGAACTTCCCGAATTTAAAAGAACGGTTTTGGAAGTAATGCGCCAGCCGCTTGAAGACAGAACGATTACCATTTCGCGGGCGAAATTTTCGGTGGAATACCCGGCCAGTTTTATGCTGGTGGCCTCGATGAACCCTTGCCCTTGCGGGTATTACAACCACCCCACCAAAGATTGCGTTTGTGGTCCGGGCATCGTACAGAAATACCTCAACAAAATTTCCGGCCCCCTACTCGACCGTATTGATATTCATCTCGAAGTGGTGCCGGTGCCGTTTAAAAAACTATCGGAGCTCGATGCCTCGGAGAATAGCGAAGCCGTGCGCCAGCGGGTTATGGCTGCACGGAAAATACAGGAAGAGCGTTTTGCCGACTGCAAAGGCGTGTATGCCAACGCACAAATGACCTCGAAACTGATAAAACAGCACGTGGTTTTAGACGAAACCAGCAACGAGCTGATAAAAACCGCCATGGAAAAACTGGGGCTTTCGGCACGTGCTTACGACCGTATTCTGAAAGTTTCGCGCACCATCGCCGATTTGGAAAGCGAAGCAAATGTACAGCCGCATCATCTTTCAGAAGCCATTCATTACAGGAGTTTAGACAGAGAAACGTGGGGAGCGTGAAGATTGAATTCTGAGTAAACTCATAATCAATAAACCAGTACTAAATAACCATTTTTTACATTTTCCAACCATGAACAACATAAAACTATTTGAAGAAAAAAAAGTCAGAACCCACTGGGATTCCGTAAAAGAGATTTGGTATTTCTCTGTGATTGACGTAGTTGAAATATTAACTGAAAGCCCGAGACCAAGAAAGTACTGGAATGCTTTGAAAACTAAACTAAAAGTGGAGGGAAATGAAACGTCCCAGAAATTGGGACAGTTGAAGATGCAGGCTGAAGATGGCAAAATGAGGGACACTGATGTAGCCGATACAGAAACA
>DYSZ01000097.1 GCA_020726265.1 Draconibacterium orientale | reverse complement strand
AAATTGACTGTCAACTGTGGTGCGAATATCAATTTCAACAAAATCGCAACCCAAATCGATGGCTTTTTGGTATGCTGCCAGCGAATTTTCGGGAATTCCGTTATGAGCACCGCGATGCGCAATTACATAGGTACCGTTTTTTGGCTTTCTGAAATGCTGCAAATCATGCTCTTGCCCGATTAAGAATTGGGGTAATATGCATAAAATCAGTATTGTAGTGCAATTATGAAAAAATATAGGCTTCATTTCTTATTTGTTGATTGTGTAAATTCCATCATCATAAGTTTGAGTTCTGACGGTAAGTTTCTTGCGTATCGGATCATAAGAAAAACGGGAAGAATCAGTCAGCACATTTCCATCGAGTTGAATGCCTCCCGGCATCTTATCGATATGAATATTTAGAAAATGAGGTTTTTTTACTCCTTCCAATGCAATAATGATTTTGCTATCGTTCTCCTGTACTTTTATTGTGGTTTTCCCGCTTTTATCGGGATGATGAGCAGTGAAACTGGTTTCGCCTTCGGGATAAATCAGAAAGGTTAGAAATCCTTCAGACGAATCATCACCAATTCCTGAATAACTTCGTTTTATATCCATCGGTACAACAGCTCCTTCACGTATAAACACAGGGTATTCTTCAAGTGGAAACTCTTTTTTAAATGTTACCGGTCCCTCAATTAGTTCATTATCATCGAAAAAGTAACGCCACTTTCCCTTGGGTAAAGTAACTTCATTTACCAGTTCGTCTTTATAAATGGGTGCAACCAAAAAATTATCGCCAAACAAATAATGATACTTCCCTTTTACCGGGGTTTGTAAAAGCATTCCGCCATTGTGTGCTTCAACAACATACGAATACATATATGGGATGAGTTCGGTATGCAGCCACGAAAAACGGCGGATAATTTCGAGTTCCTGTGGAGACCTTTTCCAAAGCGCCCTTTCGCCATGACCACCATTGAGAAACAATCCACAGAAAGCTGAAAACTGTGCCCATCGGATGTAAAGTCGCGGAGGAATTTCGCTTCCCGAAAAGCCCGCCACATCAGACCCAACGATATTATAACCCAGTTTAGCACTTTTAATAATATTTTCCATGGCCATTTCAATTCCCTCAATGCCATCCATGGCAATATCCGATTGGTGCTTGTCACTTTTATCAACAGGTGTTTCCGATTTCCATGAATGCCGCTGATCGCCAACCCAGTTAACAGGCGATGCATCGATGGGTGCAAAACCTTCAGGGTGATAGCCACGATCAATTGCCCGCGAAAGTGTCACAAATTCAGGATTTTGTGTAAGGCCATATAAATATTCGTCGCGGTAGTAATGGTCCATATAAGTGCGTGTTGACATAAGACCGTTGTTTGTACGTTGGTAAAACAGGGGAATTGGCCCGAGCTGCTTAAAAAACAGGGTAGCTGTTCCATCAAGTTTCCAGCCGTCAATACCGTAATCAAAAACATTTTGCTGAATGCCGCGCCACCAAAGCATTGCTTCGGGATTGGTGTAATCAATAAATCCTCCCTTGCCTTTCCACCATTTTATCTGTTCCCCTTTTGAAGTGAGATAGCCGTTTTCCGCTGCAACATTGAAAAAATCTGCCGAATCTTTCAATCGGGTGTCTTTGTCGTGGCTGTCAACCATGGTAGTCATCCACAAAACCACACGATATCCATCATTCTGCAACTTTGAAAACCACTCTTTTGCATTGGGATACAACACAGTATCGACTAAAAAATCATTGTAACGTGTACTCCACGGACTGTCTAAAAGAATCGTACGAACCGGAATATCAAATCGCTGGTATCCGGCTAACAAACTGTCAACCCTTTCGGCTGTGTTAAAATCGTCCTCCCAAAGCCAGCATTCAAGAGCCCAGGCAGGAGTTAGCGGTGGATTTCCATGGCGCTGTTTGTTGAAAAATGTTCCCCAAAACGGGTAAGCAAAACCGAAATAGAAAATTATCAACAAAACGGAAATCAGGATTAAACTGTATTTGGTCATCTTCCTGTATCGATCTGATTTTTTCATACAAACCCTTTTAACATTTAAGTACAGTTCTTTAAATTGAAAGTAAATTTAATTAAAGATTCTTCGCTTCATTGCATTACGCTCTGAATGACTGCTGATTAATTTCTGGTGGGAGGGGTTGGTTGGCGGCTCTGCCGCCAACCAACCCCTCCCACACTCACGACAACAAATAAGATTGTCATTCCGAACGAAGTGAGGAATCTAAATGAATTGCTCCAAACAATGTTTAATCAATACTACAAATATGACTGATTATGAAATATTAGTTAAATGCTATTTTGAAATTTTGTGATATAATTTTAACTTTAAAGCAAAAAACTAATCCGTTTTAGCCGAATATTTTAGTTAAAATATAATGTAAGCAGAACAAATTTCCGTTTGTTTGCACATTTAAAGGTTATTAAAATTGAATTTAAATAAAAATGCGTCACTAGCCTTGATAATTGAGACATTTACAATAAAATCAAAGTAACTAATTTTAGAAATTTAAAAATGAAAAAATGAAAAACAGAATTTTCTTTAGGGAACTTACTTTGTTGCTGTTAGGGATTATTCTCGTGGTATCGTGTACAGACGAAATTGAAAAACCTGTATTCCCGATATCAGCATTAATATCTCACAGCATCAAAGAAAAACAGGTGGCATTTACAGCGCTTACGCACAGCGCCGTGAGTTGGTCATGGACTTTTGGCGACGGAAAAACCAGTACGGAACAAAATCCGGTGCATGTGTATGAAAAAGGAGGTTATTACCAGGCAATTCTTACTGCTACCGACAGCGAGGGAAACAAAGCTGCGGATACATTAAACCTGGCACTTAGTCTCTCTGCTTATAACTATCTGACGGGAAATCCGAACGCTCCCGGGTACAAAGGCAAAACCTGGAAACTGGCAACAAACCACACCACAAATACCGATTTCCTTGGAAATTGTGATGCCGCGTTAACAACCGCTGCAGGTACTCCAAAACCCTTACCCAATGGAATTTTTGGCCAGTTGGGATTTCCTGATGCTTACAAAGATGAATTTACCTTCTTTAATGATGGGAAATACGTTCATAATAATACAAAAAGCAGTGGTTCATCATTTTCTGCTCTTCTTAACCAGATGGTGATTAACGGAGGAAAAGACATCACAAATGCAGCTGGTAAGGATTATGGCATGTGCCTGGCAAAATACACACCCGAGACTGGTGCAAAATTCACTTTTGTTGAAAAAGAATATCTAACCGTAGCTTCGGTATATGGTGCCGATGGTAAGTTGACTTTTAAAGATGTAATGACCCTTGATTTTACAGGAACCGAATTTGTTGGATTTCGCGATGCGCAAAGGAAAATTATTGTGAATAAAATCAGTGACACTTCAATGCAACTGATCATGTTCATGGCAGCCGGTCAGAAATATTATCCGGCAAATACACATGTGCTGGTGCTTAGTATGGAAGTTGTTAAATAACAGAACTAAAAATGAACGAAATGAAATATTTAAATACACATAAAAATATCAAAGGGTCTGTGTTAACTGTTGTGGTTGCATTTGCAATGATTTTTGGTTCGGTTGTTAACGTTTTTGCCAAACCGGGCGACCAGCAAAAAATTACAGTTACAGGTACGGTTATGTCGTCATCTGACAATACTGCACTACCAGGTCTTACAATTGTTGTAAAAGGCACAACTCAGGGTACAGTTACCAATGCCGACGGCAAATACAGTATCGAAACTACACCCGATGCAACTCTTGTTTATTCATTTGTTGGATTTCAACCGCAGGAAATTGCTGTTCAGGGAAAAACGGTAATTGATATGACCATGGAACCAACCATCGAATCGCTTGATGAAGTGGTGGTAACAGCTCTGGGTATTAAACGCGAGGAAAAATCGCTGGGATATTCGGTTGGAACTGTTGCAGGCGAAGAACTTACCCGTGTTGTTCAGGAGAACGTACTTAATTCGATGGCGGGTAAAGTTACCGGTGTTCAGATCAATCAAACCGGGGGCGCCGGATCTTCAGTTAGTATGATTATTCGTGGTGCCACTTCGATGAGCACAGATAACCAACCGCTTTTTGTTGTTGATGGAGTTCCAATGTCAAGCTCAGTAAACAACGTTGGTGGTTTTGGAAGAGATAATAAAGTTGACTATGGTAACGCCATTTCTGACCTTGATCCGGAAAGCATTGAAAGTGTTTCAATTCTGAAAGGGCCCAGCGCAGCAGCTTTGTATGGTACACGTGCCGGTAACGGTGTTGTGCTTATTACAACTAAGAAAGCGAATAATAAAAAGGGTATGAAAGTGGAAGTGACTTCGAATACAGTATTTGATATTCCAAGCAAATACCTCGATATTCAAACCCGTTTTGGTTTTGGTGCAAGACCTTATACTCCCGATGCTTTCGAAGATGGAATAATCCCGCCTTTTAGTCCGGCAGAAGCCGCAGGCTCCGGTCCCGAATTAAACAAAGGTTACTGGCAGGTGCAACCTTTTGCACCACTCGATGCCAACGGAGTTGCTATTCCTACTGAACTGGTTTCGTATCCCGACAACTATAAAAACTTTATCAACAGTAATGCTTTTACCACAAGTAACGGTGTTTCAGTTTCGAGCACCGGCGATAAAGTAAATTACAGGCTCGGAATTTCGAATATGACCAACAGTGGTCTTGTTCCAAATTCAGACCTGAATAGGAACAACCTGAACCTTTCTGTTTCTTCAAAAGTCAGGAAAAATCTTACCGTTACAAGTGATATCAGTTATACGCACAACTGGTCAGACAATCGTCCTAATACCCAGGAACGTGGAACCAACCCGCTGCAGTGGGCAGCATGGACTCCACCAAACGTGGACATTCGTCAACTGGAAGACTACGATCTTGGCGGCGGTCGTGTTAAAAATATTGGGGCAGGATGGGATAACCCGTATTATCTTGCTTATGGCATCAACAACAGTTTCAGCCGTAACCGCTTCATGGGTAACGTACAGGGTTTATGGGAAGTAACACCTCATATCAGTTTGATGGGAAGATATGCGCTGAATAAAACCGATGAAGTACGCGAAACCAAAATGGACCCGGGCTATTCAAAAGAGCCGAACAATGGCTCTTATGGTATCGTTTCCAGTGAAGGTATGGAACAAAATCTTGATGCTTTGGCAACCTACAAAAATGTTTGGGGAGATTTTAACCTGACAGCTTCTGTTGGTGGAAACCTCCTTTACTCAAGAAGTTCGTACATCGCCAATGCTGCAAAGCAAGGTTCCGGGTTAAATATCCCATTTGTTTACACGGTTCAGAATATAAAAAATACAGGGCTTGACTATTCAAATGGAAGATATGAAAAAGCCATTAACAGTATTTATGCCATGGCCAATATGGGATGGCGCGATATGATTTATCTTGATTTAACTGCACGTAACGACTGGTCGAGTACATTGCCTTCCGAAAATCGTTCTTATTTCTACCCGTCGGCATCGTTAAGTTTATTGATTAACAGTATGCTCGACATGGGGAGCCAGGTAAATCTTTTGAAAGTTAGGGGCGGTATTGCCCAGGTTGGTAACGACACCGGGCCTTATGGTTTAAATGCAACCTACTACGATGGCGGTCAGTGGGGCGATGCAATCAGGTTGGGAAAACCGGGATACTTATTAAACCCGAACCTTCTTCCCGAAGAAGCCACTTCATATGAAATTGGTCTCGATTTTAAAGGATTCGATAATCGTTTACGTTTCGAAGGGACTTATTACAAGGAAGACAACCGCAACCAGATTCTTGGAGTACCACTTGCAGGGTCAACAGGGTTTGGAGGCATTCAGGTCAATGCAGGGTTACTGCAAAGTAAAGGTTGGGAATTTGCACTCGGTTATACAGTTATTAAAAACAATGACTGGACTTGGGATCTCGACCTGAATTTTACTACAAATGATACTTATTTGCTCGAACTTACCGATGGCGTTTCTTTTGTTGACTTCTGGGATGAAGCAAAGATTAAGAATACAGCTCATGTGAAAAACGAAGCTGAAGGACACGACGGGTTGATTGGGAATCTTTACACCCGTAAAATTATGCGTGTAACCGATGAAACTTCTCCTTATTACAATTATCCCTTGCTTCCTGAAGGTGAAGATGCCGAGTGGCAGAGAGGAGAGGAATATTCGAAAATTGGAAATTACAACCCCGATTTTATTATGGGTTTGCAATCTTCGCTCTCTTATAAAAACTTTACGCTCAGTATGACATTCGACTGGCGTTCGGGCGGGCAATATGTTTCGCAAACCTGGCGTTATTTGACAGAAAGCGTGGTTTCCAATACCTGGTTGAACCAGATGGTTGCACCTCCTGATGGTTTAGGCGGACAACCCAGTCAGGAATTGCGCGATTGGGTGGTTGCCAATGCCGACCAGTTGATTTATACAAACAACCCGCGTCCGGTTGGGGGTGCCACACAAGAAGATGGTGGATATTACACTGATTATTACACAGGAATTGGAGCCTACGATGGTATTTTTGCACCGGGAGTTTACGGTCATTATGACGATAACGGTAAATTCATCCTCGAAAAGGAAAGTCTTGGAAATCCGGGAACCGAAATCAGGCCTTACGTGGCAAGTTATCCATGGGATATTGGCGAAGCCAATATTTTTGATGCCGATTATATTAAACTGAGGGAAATCGCCCTGAATTACAAACTACCTGCAAAATACAGCAGTAAAATTGGGGTACAGGATGTAAACTTCTCGGTTTACAGCCGAAATATAATGATCTGGACTAAAAATTCGGGTATTGGTATCGATCCTGAAAGGGCTTACCAATCCAGTGGCAGCAGTTTTAAACAGGGTGTGGAACGTTACAATGCCGAACCCTGGGTAATTCCTGTAGGATTCAAAATTGGTTTTTCTTTCTAATCTTAAAATCTGATGATCATGTATAAAATTAAAAACAGCATATTAGCAACATTAGCTTTAGTATTTACACTTGTAATTTCGTGTAAAGATCTTGATGAGCTAAATATCAATCCCAATGGGGTTGACCCGGCCAATGCCGACCTCAATTTCCTGTTACCTACTACCGAAACCAGCCTGGGGCAAACTGTATTCGGGTTGGGGTTCGGACAATTTTCAGGAGTAATGCAACACACCCAGCAAACCGGCTGGCAGGGTGGGTACAACAACTACGAATGGAATGACCTGTCGCATAGCTGGGGTGGATACTATGGCATGTTGATGAACAACGATGAATATTTCAAGAAAGCGGTAAACGAAAACCTTGAGTTTCATGAAGGTGTTGCCCGTGTTTTGAGAGCATATATTTTTGGGATGATTACCGACCTTTGGGGCGATGCACCATACAGCCAGGCGTTAAAAGCTGAATCGGGGCCGGCTTATTTCAAACCAAAATTTGATGATCAAAAGGATATCTATCTGGGTATTCTTGCCGATCTCGATACGGCAAATGTACTGCTTTCAAAAAGCGCTTCGGCTTATACGAACGTTTCTCCAAAGCAGGATGTAATTTACAATGGCAACCCTGAAAAATGGAGAAAATTTGCAAATTCGCTTGCGCTCAGGTATTACATGAGATTACAGGCAAAAGAACCGGCTATTGCAGAACAGGGAATCAAAAAAATTACTAGCGATCCGGCTAAATATCCACTTATCCTTAGTTCGTCAGATGATGCCAATATTAGTTATGTAGGTACTGCAAAAGAAAATTCAAACCCGTTAAACACAGTGTATGATACCGATCCTTCGGGTTCGTATATGCGTGTTAAAATGGCGGCTACCTTTGTTGATGCTTTGCAGAAATACAACGATCCAAGGCTGGCTTTGTGGGCAAACAAAATTCAAACTCCGTTGGTTTTGGTTGAAGGAACAAACATCGACCGTGAAGTAAATGGTAAACGCGAAGTGTCTCAGGATAAAGTTACTGCTTTCGAAACTAACAACACAATGAAAGTAGATTTCGATCCGGAGTACGCGGGTGTTACTATTTCGCACCCGAAAGTGCAGATATTTAATATGAATGAAAAAAACCCTGCACAGGGAACTGTAAATCCATATGCCTCGCATTTGAATGACAGGTATAAGAAAACTGCCGATCCGCTTATATTGATGAGATTGATTTCGGCAGCTGAAGTAAACTTTGTGCTTGCCGAAGCAGCCCAGCGCGGTTGGGTGGCAGGTAGTGCCGCCAACTATTACGAGCAGGGAATTCAGCAATCATTCAATACCTGGGGTGTTGGCAGCCAATTAGGTACTTACATAGCGCGCGCTCCGTATAACGGCCTCGAAAGTATTTTGGAACAAAAATGGTTTGCCAGCTGGACAAGAGCGCATGAATCGTGGTTCGACTGGAGAAGAACCGGGCTTCCAGCGTTACAAACTGGTCCTTCAGCAAAAAGACAGGCATTGCCATTGAGATGGTATTACCATTATATCAACGAATTTTCAAAGAACCCTGATAATGCAAAAATTGCAATCGATAAACTGCAACCAACGCAGTTCATCGGAACCGACCCAAGCAACAACAGCGCATGGTCGAAAATGTGGTTGCTTCAGGGAACGGGCAAACCATACTAATAAAATCTTAAAAACCAAAACAATATGAGTTAAGCAGGCGAAGTAATTTGCCTGCTTAACTCTTATATAACAATTCTATAATTACAAAAACAGGAAATGAAAAAGATGATTTTCAGATTTTTATTTTTTACAATGGTTGTTGCGGTAGTTGCAGCCTGCACAACCAAACAGGAGCCCAAACAAATTGTTACTCCCGAAAATGCATTGCAATCGTATCTCGATAACGGAGATCAATCGTTTAAATGGGACGTTCAGGATTCGCTTGTAACCGACGGCGCCAAACTTTACCGACTGGCACTTACTTCACAAATCTGGCGCGATACAGCATGGAATCACGAACTGACAGTGATTGTGCCCGACAGTATTCAGTTTAACGATGCCCTGCTTTTTATAACAGGCGGAAGCATTACCAAAGAGGGGCAACCAAATACCCACAAATGGGACGAAAGCCTCGTTGTTTCGCTGGGTGAAATAGCCAAAATAAACAAAGCCATTGTGGCTGTGATCTGGCAGGTACCCAACCAGCCACGCTACGGTGGAAAAACAGAAGACGAACTGATATCGATGACCCTGCACAATTTTCAAAATGACAGTGATTACACCTGGCCGCTGCTTTTTCCGATGACAAAAAGTGCCATAAGGGCAATGGATGCAGTTCAGGAATTTACAGCTCAAAAGAAAAATGAAACCGTAAACCAGTTTGTGGTTACAGGCGCATCAAAACGCGGCTGGACAACCTGGCTCACCGGCGCTCACGACAAACGCGTAAAAGCCATTGCCCCGATGGTGATTGATATGTTGAATATGTCGGTAAATATTGAATACCATAAAGTTACATGGGGCGATTATAGTGTTCAGATCGAAGACTACGTAAAACTCGGAATTGCGCAGCAGGTGGCTACACCCGGCGGAAATAAAGTGGTTCAAATGGTCGACCCGTATGCATACCGCAGAAATCTTACAATGCCAAAAATGATTTTAATGGGAACCAACGATGAATACTGGCCTGTTGATGCCGTGAAAAACTACATCGACAGTATTCCGGGCGATAACCACATTTGTTACACGCCCAACGCAGGTCACGATTTGGGCGATAAAAAAACAGGACTGGGAACTTTGAGCGCCTTTTTTGGTACGGTTATTTCGGGTCAGCCTGTTCCGAAATGTGAATACTCGGTGGCCACAGAAAACGGGAAAACCAGTGTGACAGTAAACGCTGATGCAGCACTGCTTACTGATGCCATCGTATGGAGTGCCAACTCGGCCGATCGCGAATTCAGGGATAAAGTGTGGACAAGTACCAGCCTCGGAAAATCGGGTGTTGAAAGTTTTGTTTTTGAAACTCCGGTGCCTTCCACCGGATACCAGGCTTTTTATATCAACCTGAAATACAAAGCTCCGTTTGGTGGAGAATATACACAAAGTACACGTATGTTTTTGTCTGATAATACCGGTGTTTTACCGGCAGGTAAATAATAATTCTTTTCGCAAAATGAATCGGGTTGCGGGGTCAATTCCCTGCAACCTTTTCTTAAAGTTTCCAATCGGTATGAAAAGATTTTTTAAAATTGTCGGAATCACGCTCGGAGTTTTAGCAGCACTTTTAATCGTTTTGTATTTTGTATCAACAGGTTCGGTGGTAAATACGCCTTATTTCGAAAGCGAATATTTCAAAAAAAGCCAGACTGATATCGATAGTCTGAGTAAAATTTCGATGCCTGTTTCAGGTAAAACAGAGGCTGGTTTTTCAAAAATCAGTATTACTCCAAAGCTGAATTGCGCGGCTGACAATTCAGAAAAAGGCGAATTTGTTAAAATGCCCCTGGCTGGTTTCGGCGGTCGTGAGGGAGCACCGGCCACCGGAATTCACGACAGTGTTTTTGTAAAGGCAGTCGCACTGAAAGTGGCAGAAAAATTGGTGGTTCTTGTTGGTGCCGATCTGTTGATTATGCCGCCAAATATTACCGATTCGGTTGTTCAGATTCTGACTCAGAAAGGATTTAAACGCAGTCAGCTGTTTTTATCGGCAACTCACACACATTCAAGTCTGGGTTCGTGGGGACCGGGTTTTACCGGGAAACAGTTTGCAGGCGAAAACAACAAAAATGTTGAAAAATGGTTGGTACAACAAATTTCGAAAGCTGCATTAAGCGCTGTTGCCAACCTGCAACCTGCAAAAACTACCACCGGGAATTTTAATGCTGGTGATTATACCCGTAACAGGTTGGTTGGCGAGTTGGGTACAAAAAACGATGATTTCAGTTTTCTGTTTATTCAGCAAACAGCTGGAAAAAAGGCGGTGATTGGTTCTTTTTCAGCTCATTCAACCTGTATGGGCGACGAAAACATGGAAATCAGTGGCGATTATCCAGGTTACTGGCAACGAAAAATGGAAAACTCGGGTATCGATTTAGCCGTTTTTATGGCCGGATCGATGGGAAGCCAGAACAATCGGGGCGAAGGCGAAGGCTTTGAGAAACCTCGTTTCATCGGCGAATCGCTGGCCGACAGCACGCTTGTTCACATCAACACTTTAGCTCCTGCCAATTCGGTTTTATTCAACACCGCCACACTCAAAATGAATTTACCCGAATACCATTTCAGAATTTCAACCACACGCAATCTTTCTTCTTTTTTAACCGGAAAGCTGATGCCCTATCCTGAAAATGCCGTTTTACAAGTACTCAGAATCGGGAATATGATTTGGATTTCCACACCAGCCGATTTCAGTGGCGAATACGCACTTCAGTTAAAAAACAGTCTGGCAGCCAAAGGTTTTGATGCCAATGTTACAAGTTTCAATGGCAGTTATGTAGGGTATATTATTCCCGGGCGCTATTTTTATCTCGATGAATATGAACCCAAGACTATGGGAATGTTTGGCCCCACCATGGGCGACTATACATTTCATTTAATCAACCAGCTTACCAATTTAGTAACAAAGTCAACCGAATAATTTAATTTTTTGAGAAATGATCAGAATTCTAATATCACTGCTTTTGTTTACCTCTTTTTCAGTTATCGCACAACAAAAAGACAGTTTTCAAACTATTTTAAGCGAGGAGTTTATCTTTACCCCACAGCATGAACATTCACACGGAAGCAGCATTGTTGCGCTTTCCAACGGCGATTTTCTAGCTGTCTGGTTTCAGGGAAGTGGCGAGCGCGGTGCCGACGATGTCCGTATTATGGGTGCCCGCCTCGAAAAGGGTAAAAAGGATTGGAGCAAACCTTTTGTAGCCGCTGACACGCCCGGATTGCCAGACTGTAACCCTGTCGTTTTTCTGAATAAAAAGGGGAAGCTTTTCCTTGTCTGGATTGCCGTTCAGGGAAATATGTGGGAAGGTTCGATATTACGGACCCGAACTACCACGAATTACAATAATCCAGGCGCTCCGGTTTGGGAGTGGCAGGATAATATTCTGATTAAACCCGGAAAAGAGTTTGAAGAAGAAATCGAAAAGCAATTCGAGGCAATGCCCGAACTGACTCATGGCTGGGCTGGTTACGCCCCTTTGTACGACGATATGGTGAAAGAAGCCAGCAAGGATAAAGTAAAACGCAGTATCGGGTGGATGACCCGTATTAAACCGCTGGTTCTTGAAAGCGGCAGAATTATTTTGCCATTGTACTCTGATGGGTACAACCTTTCGATTTGCGCCATTTCCGACGATGATGGACAATCCTGGAAGGCATCAAAACCCATCGTTGGCCGCGGACCCATTCAACCCGCACTGGCAGTGCGCAAAAACGGCGATATTGTGGCTTACATGCGCGACAGCGGTGATGCACCTGCCCGTGTTCATAAGTGTATCTCGAAAGATAATGGTGAAAGCTGGAGTTACACTGTAAAAACCGATATTCCGAATGAAGCCAGTGTTGAACTTTTAACATTGAAAGACGGTCGTTGGGCATTCGTTGGAAACGACATTAACGACGGGCGTTACCGCATTGCGCTTATGCTTTCTGACGATGAAGGTGAAACCTGGAAATGGAAGGAATACCTCGAAAATGATAAGCCTGACGGGGGGAGTTATTCATATCCATGTCTGATTCAGACTGCCGACGGTTTGTTGCACATTACTTATTCGTCAAGAACAAAAGAAACAGAGAAATCGATAAAACATCTTGTGGTGAATCCAGATAAGATAAAATAGTCATAAATCGCTGTGGCATTCTGTGTCCGCTGTGATAAAAATTCCTAAACACTGAGCACACAAAAAATGCACATCGTTCTTATAGTGACGTGTAAATTTAATGTGCCATTAAATTCCCGGCTTCATTAATTATTTTTTTAATTTGAATCTCTGTGATTGCCATTTCCTGCAATATCGCTTTGTTTTCCTCAAGCTGGCTGCACAAAACAATACCTTTGTTAAGTAAAACCTGTTTTTCCTTTTTGGTGAGCGAAATCAGCGATGTGACTGGTTGCAGTCCTGTTTTGTCAACCCAGTATTTCAGACCTGTTTCCGATGGATAATCCCACGAGATCAATACCAGCCCTGCGCATTTGGCATATTGCAGCGCATCGTCGCTGAAACGGGTGTTGGTAACCACTCCACCGCGGTAACTGATATCTTTTCCATATTGCTTTTCCCATGCAGCTTTTACATCGAGGTAACGCGAATGGATGTACAACGGAACCTGTACACCGCTTTTTGTGGCGCTGTCCATGTGAAATTTACATTCAACCATAATCATTTCGCCGGGTTTGCGGGCAATTACATCCACTTCGTGCTGAACACATTTCCCCTGAACAATCACCCCGGTTTCCACTTCGTAACCCATGGTTTCGAATATTTTTCCAACAAACACCTCGAACGGGAATCCTGTTGGTCCCATTTCCATGATAGCGTTTTTCAGGCGGTAACGTCCAGCGGCTTTATGCGATTCTTTTTTCAACAGGTCGAAAGCCATCCGATAAATCTTTTTAGTTGGAATTCCATCGTAAATACGGGCTTCAACCTGCACGGCAATTTTTTCCTGGTCGTCGGTGCCTGCACCCGATGATTCCAGCGCCTGTTTCAGCTTTTCACGATCGAAAAGTACTTTTTCGCCATTGCCTTTAATTACATGAATAGTCATGGTTGTATTGTTTTGTCCCAAATATCAGAACTCCTGATCTCGTTCAGTAAAAATAAGTATTTCCGGATACATTACCGCAAACAATAAAAGCGGTAAATTTGCCACATGCAATTAATATTACCAATTTATCCGGGCAATAC
>DYSZ01000096.1 GCA_020726265.1 Draconibacterium orientale | reverse complement strand
GTGCTTCGAAATCGGCAACAAAAACATACCGCCAATCCGTTACCTGCAAGCATAAAAAAGACACTGTGCAACGAATAAAGCATTTAATTGACGCAAATTATGCATCGATAAATTTTCAAATGCGACGAATAAGACGTATTTTCGTTGCAAAATATACGACGAATGGGAATTTATATACATCAAAAAGATACCTGGCCAGATTTTACTTGGAGAAGCGAAGAGTTTTTAAACCAATTAAGTGAAGCAAGAAATTTGCAGGGACGATTAATTGGAAAGATGGAATCATTAGGCTTTGAGTTAAGAAACGAAGCTTTACTTGACACTTTAACATTAGATGTTTTAAAATCAACAGAAATAGAAGGAGAATTTTTGAATCCCGACCAAGTTCGTTCATCAATTGCACGGAGATTAGGAATAGAAATCGCTGGCTCAATTGATTCTGACAGGAACGTTGACGGGATGGTAGAAATGATGATTGACGCAACTCATAATTGCTTCAACCCATTGACGGCAGACAGACTTTTCGATTGGCACTCTGCATTGTTTCCAATGGGCAGAAGTGGTATATTCAAAATAACAGTTGCCGATTGGCGAAAAAATACAACTGGACCGATGCAAGTTGTTTCTGGTGCAGCAGGAAAAGAAAAAGTTCATTTTCAAGCTCCCGATGCTGATTTAATTGAGACTGAAATGAATCGTTTTCTGAAATGGTTTAACGAAAACGATCAGATTGATTTAGTAATAAAAGCCGCTGTTGCTCATCTTTGGTTTGTTACAATTCATCCTTTTCAAGATGGTAATGGACGGATAACAAGGGCATTAACCGATATGTTATTAGCTCAATCAGACAAAAGTACTCAACGATTTTATAGCATGTCGTCTCAAATCAGGATAGAAAGAAAACAATACTATGAAATACTTGAGAAAACACAAAAAGGAGAACTCGATATAACTGAATGGGTAAAATGGTTTTTACGCTGTTTAATAAATGCCTTAAAATCAACTGAGATAATATTGACAAAAGTCTTGTTTAAAGCAGATTTCTGGAATAAACATTCAAAAACAATTATTAACGAGAGACAGAAAAAGTTAATTAACAAATTGTTAGATGGATTTGAAGGAAAACTGACTTCGTCAAAATGGGCAAAGATTGCAAAATGCTCAAAAGACACAGCAATTCGAGATATTAACGATTTGATATATAAAGATATGTTGCAAAAAGAAACCGCTGGAGGAAGAAGTACAAATTATGAATTGAAAAAATGAAATAAATGCCAGCTGGTAACTTCAGCTACCCGACAAGCGCGGCAGCAGTGGTTTTCGGTGTGAATCTTTCCGCCCGTGCCGTCTTTCGGCTTGACAGGAACGCTCTCCGAAATCCGCTCTGCAACTTACACCAACCGTTACCGCCAATAATAGAAAAAGACAACGCACTAATTGATAATGACATGAATGAATTGAAAATATTTACGTATGAAATAATTATCGAGATTATTAAATCCATCAATAAATTTCAAAATATTAAAGTGTAGAGACTGGTACACCTCGACTGTGGAACCAATCCAATCAGTTCAATTTGCCTTTTAAATTTTCTAAGACGTAATTTGGGTTAAAATATTCTCAACAATTATCTACATAAATCCTTAATTCTCAAATTCCTGAATTTCAGTTCGGCGCCATGACCCAAAAAGCCGATATAACCTTTTTCGCGCAATAATCCTGAATGGTCTTCCCCGTCAAGTGTGCCATTTTTGCTGGCTTCTTGTATATCGCCATCCACGATTGACACTCCGTTCAGAATGACCTTAATGTGAGTTCCCTGAACAATCACCTCTTCGGTATTCCATTCTCCCACCGGTTTCTGAAATCCGCGTTTGGCAGGAATCACGCCATACACCGAACCGTGGTACTGGTATTCGTGTAGGTTGGCATACACCGGTGCCGAATCATCCAGTATCTGGATTTCCATGCCCACATAAGCAGCGTCGCCTTCCAGCGATGCCCTGACCCCCAACCCGTTGTTGGCGCCGGGAGTCAGTTGAAATTCAAACCTGAAATTAAAATCGCTGTATTCTTTGGCAGTGTAAATATTTCCGTGTCCGCCCATTTTCGGGTCAACCACCATTTCGCCATTATCAGCAAAATAGTCCGTCAGATTTCCCTGCCAGCCATCCAGGTTTTTACCGTTAAACATCGACTCAAAACCTTTGTTGATCTCTTCCTGTGTCAGCCCGATTTCTTTGGTATTGATTTCGCGCACAAAAACATCACGGAACAAAAGTTGATTTCCGTGAGCCTGTAATTCAATTGTTCCCTCATTAAAAATCGGTTTGCTACGGTCCCAGTAGTTGTCCATTTTTACATTGTCAACCACAAGCTCACCATTCAGGTAAACAGTCACGTTTTCGCCAATCATGGTAATTCTGAATGTATTCCACTCATCAATCGGGTTGTCTGCAACTTTCAGCGGGTCGCGGACATTGTCCTTGTTGTTATTGTACAATCCGCCCGAACCAACCTGTGCGCCCACTTCAACGCGTGATGTATCCCAAATCTGAACCTGCGGTGTTCCTCGCAGGTAAATTCCACTATCGCCTTCTTTGGTAATCAGCCAGTCCACAATCATTTCAAAATCTTTGTATTTTTTTGCCGAAACAAGGTTGTGCCCGTTCCCGCTGAAAACAATCATTCCGTCTTTCACACTCCAGTTTTCGAGCATTTTTTTGTTGGCTTCTTCCTGTGCTTTTGCCTTTTCCGTTTCGCCCAGTTTTGCGATGGCAATGGGGTTTCCTTGAAGCAGCATTCCCTGCCAGCCATCGAGGTTTTCCCCGTTAAACATCGAAACAAAACCTTTTTCTTTTGGCATGTTGGAGAGGTAATTTTTAATATTTGCCTTGTCGTAATCACTTTCGTCGCCTGTTAAAACAGACATCACTTTTTCGAGCAAACTACGGACGATGTCTCCCGAAAATCCGGGTCGGTCGTCGCTTGCTAATGCAATATTTGCAACGCCCCGAGCTGCAGCTTGTTGCAGGTCTCTGTCACCCATAAATTCCCCCAGATAAACCAGCGACAGGAAGGTTTTCAGGTTGCCGATTGAACTGATCACCAGCGTTTTCTCTTCGGAAGTGGTTGCAAAAGGCATTACTTTCCGGTATTGCAACAACTTCTGGTCGTCGGGTATTTTGGACGAACTCACCTGACGAATGAAACTTGCAAAACCGCGTGCCTGGTAGTCTCCGGTTGAGGATTTGCAGATTTCGAACAATGCTGCCGAAGCTGCATATTCTTTCCAGTTGGAGAGCGCTTCAAAAGCAGCATCTTTTGTTTTTCCCGTTGAATTTTTAAAATAGCCATTTACTGTTTCCAACGCAACCTGACCGCCAATCTCAGGAAGAACAGCAATGATTCTTTCTTTTTTATCCGTGGTTTTCAATGCTGTCAGCAGTTTCCCATTTTCGGTTTTTTCGGTTTCAACGCCTTTGGTAGCTGCCACAATTGCAAGCTGGGTTTGGGCAATTTCAGTTTCATGGTTTACCGAAAGTAAAAGCTGAATCAGTTGGTCAAGATTTTTCGCTGTAGAAACTTTTTTCAAGGCATTAAAAGCGGCAGCTTTTTCATCGGTATCAGCAGATTTTGTAAGGGCGAAAACCTTGTCGAAATATGCTGAACCCGATTGGGCAGCAATCAAATCCACAAGAGCCGCCTTTGTTTTTCCTGAAGATTTGTCTAATTGTGCGGCTACCGGAGCTAGGTGTTTCTGGTCGAGCAAAGTGAGCAGGGCACTTTTGGTTGCTTCAATATCACTGCCTTTTGCCAGATGGTCAATTAAAACAACGGTGGCATCTTTTTCTTCCAGTTTTACCAGTGCACCAATTGCTTCTGTCCTGACGACATCTGAAGTTGAATTCAGATTTTCAGTTACAAAATCTACTGCCAGCAAATCGCCCCTGCGACCCAGCATCAAAATGATGTCCGCTTTGATTGCATCGGGCGAAGTTTTTGCTTTGGCGATCCACTGTCGGGTGGCGGCAATATCACCTGTTTTTTCAGCAAGGTTTAAAACTGAATAACGGAAAGCCTTGTCGCTGTTATCAACAGCTTTCAGCAGAAAAGGCAATACTTCAACCCCGAAATATTTTGTATAAACTGCCAGCGCCGATGCATAATTGTGCAATTTGTCAGCCGACTGGTTTGCTTTGATAATTTCGTTACAAGCTTTTTTGCAAAGTTCTGTTTCGTTTTTTTCTCCCAAACGACTGGCGTAATTCAGAAACGCTTCGGCAGCATTGGTTGCTTCGTAACCGAAGTTTACTTTTTTAGCGGCATTCAGCAATGTTTTGTACGAACCAGGGTCGGCAATATTGGCCAACGCCGCCAGCGCGACTTTTTGTGTTGCCGGGTTTTTGTCAGTTACAAAAGGCGTAATTTGCTTCGCGGCCCCTATGCATTTCAATTCACCCAACCCTTTTATCAGGGTAGGTTTGCATTTTTCGGGTGCGCCGGACAGCGCCTCCAAAAGTGCATGGGCAACTGATTTTCCACCCACCGAAAGCATTGTCTGCGTGGCAGGTTCGGCTAATTCTTCGTCTGTCAGATACTTTTTTAATGCTTCAACACTTTTTTCTCCGGCAACCAGGTTTAACTCATTCATCAGAAAAGATTTTACCTGTTTGTCGGTTTGGGTTTCGAGGGTTTTCAGTATTTGTGTTTCCACAAAATCCCTTTCCTTTTCGTGCCCGAATTCGCTGACATAACGCGTTAAACTGTTGATGCAAAACCGCACGGCAGTATCGTCACCGGTTCCGGAAGGAACGAGCATACCCGCAATCTTCTGAAAACCCTCTGCACCCAGTTCCAAAGTCTGGTTTATCACCAGGTCGCGGTGCGCCAGATTCTTCGTGGGCATCTGTGCCAGAATATCGGCAACTTTGGTATCAAGCGTTCTTTTGTCCTGTGCAAAAATTCCTGTCGTTAACATCATCAACAACAGGAAGGCCATATTTTGAATTGTATTTTTCTTCATTTGTTTCCAATAATCATTCATAAATAATCATTAATCAATTAAATGCTCCACGGAGCCCGCATGGGTTGGTTAATCAACCGGTTGGCGCCATCGTCGTCGATAAATACCAGTTTATCGGGGTCGAAATGCAATGTGCGGCCCAAACGCACAGCCACAATTCCGAGGTTTACCAAAGTTGCTGAACGGAAACCGTTCATTTCGTTCAGCGCAAATTTCTTCCGTGATTTCACCGATTCAGAAAAAACTGCAATTTGTGGTTCCGGCTCAGGCAGTGTTTCGATAAAACTTTTCAGGTTCGGAATATCCGACCTGAATCCTTGGTAAATTTTCCCGTTCGGACCTTCGATGTAAGCGGCATCCTTGTCGCGGTTTTCACCGTCAAGAATAATCTGGCAGCCATCGGCGTAAGTGTAAGTCACCCTGCGCCACGAACCTACTGCATCGTAATGTTGCTGCGGAGCATCTACTTCAATTTTCACCGGGCTTGTTTCGTCTTTTCCCAGCATGTACTGCACCGGGTCGAGGTAGTGCTGTCCCATGTCGCCCAATCCGCCGCCGTCGTAATCCCAGTAGCCACGGAAGTTGGCATGAACCCGTTCCACATTGTAAGGTTTATAAGGTGCAGGCCCGAGCCACATTTCATAATCAAGATTTTCGGGGACCGGCATCGGCGGAAGGTTGTGTTTTCCACTCCAGTAAAATTTCCAGTTGTAACCGGTAATTCCGCTCACAGTTACTTTCAGCGGCCAGCCCAGAATACCACTGTCAATCACCTTTTTCAGCGGTTTTACATCGATGCCGAGACCATAAAAATTATCTTTAAACCTGAACCATGTATTCAGCCTGAACATCCGGCCATGTGCATTCACCGCCTCCACCACGCGTTTTCCTTCGCCGATTGTGCGGGTCATCGGTTTTTCGCACCAGATATCTTTTCCGGCTTTGGCAGCTTCCACCGCCATCAGTCCGTGCCAGTGCGGAGGTGTGGCAATGTGCACAATGTCCACTTCGGGTAATTGGCACACTTCCCTGAAATCATGGAATTTTTTCACATCATATTCAATCTGGCTTTGCGCAATTTCGAGGTGTTTTTTGTCCACATCGCAAATGGCCACCACGCGGGTTCCTTCGTAGGGAATATGGCCACGACCCATTCCGCCAACACCAATAATGGCTTTTGTAAGCTGGTCGGAAGGTGCAATAAAACCATTACCACCCAGCACGTGACGCGGAACAATGGTAAACGCAGCGCCCGCCACCAGCGCGCTTTTCAGAAATCTCCTTCTCGAAGACAAACTATTTTCACTCATATTTTTGTTGATTTAAGTTTTCAATTTTCCCATTTTAACAGGCTTTCAAATTTATGTTTAACCTGATAATAATGTGGAAGCATTTTGTCATAAATTTCAGGAATTTGTGCTTCCTGAACAAAATTTTCAGGAAGAAATAAAAATCAATTCATCAGTACCGCACAATAATAATGAACTTCTGATAATTTCAAAGAGAATACAGAAGCTGTCATGTTTTTTAACATGCTTTTAAAATCAGTTATTTAAAACAATTTTATAAATTGCTTTTCCATTCAAATTTCATGTATATGAAAACTTTCAAATCAGTTTTTCCATTTAAGTTCTTTGTGATTCTATTAGCCGGGCTTTTTATCTCAGGTTGTGAAAAAGACCCGTTTGATGCCAATTCGGGCACATTTACCGACAAGCGTGACGAGCACGAGTACAAATGGGTAAAAATAGGCGAACAAATCTGGATGGCCGAAAATCTGGCCTACCTACCAGTACAACCATGTGCACCCGACTCGCAATGTGGTGTTTGGGTATATGGATACGAGGGCGAAGGTTCTTACGGTACAAATTATTTTACTTACGGTTGCCTGTACGACTGGGAAACCGCCCAAAAAGTTTGCCCCGATGGCTGGCATTTGCCTTCTGATAAAGAATGGATGGAACTGGAGAGGTTTCTGGGAATGAAGGAAATAGAACTTGACAGATATTCTTGTCGTGGATTAAATGAAAATATTGCTGCCAAATTAATTTTAAATGAGCAGAATTTATGGGCTGAGCAATATTCATACAATAATGAAACAGGTTTCAGTAGTTTACCTGGAGGCGAAAGAAATATTTGGTACACAGAGAGTGAATTTCACTACAAAGGCATAAATTATTTTGCTTCTTTCTGGACAAGCACAGTTGAAAATGATAAAGATGCTATTAACAGAACAGTTAGTAGCTGTATAGATAGAATGCCTAAATTAAAAAAGGCAGGCTTTGCTGTAAGATGTATAAAAAATTAAACTCAAGGGATAAACTATGAAAACGACAATTACAATTTTGCTTTCTTTGATTATGATGGTAGCTTTTAGCCAACCAATATCTTTTTCTTGGTATAATCCAAGTGTTTCGAGCCAAAATTATATTTCTCCCGCGAAGAATCAGGGAGAATTGTCTCCATGCAAAATCTTTGCAGCAGTAGCTGCAGTTGAGGCGATGAGCCATATTTATTACAATAAACCTTTTCCAATAAGTTCAAGCGGAATTGACCTTGCGGAAAGAGAGTTATATTCATGGTGTTCAGGGTATGGAGGACCGTTAGGTTCGGCAAACATTGAAGAATCGTTGAATTATATTGATATAAACGGATTAATCAACGAAAGTTGTTTCCTACCCAACAGCACAACCATTCTATACTGATTGTTCGACTATGTGTTCAACTCCCGGATATGAAATAAATATTCCGGGATTTGAACAATTGAATTTAACTACTCCACAGGGTTTAAAACGAGCTATTATTGATTATGGTCCAATTGCCACATTTCTATCCTATAGCGGATATGAGTTGCATGGAAGTGTCAATGATGAAAATCACGCTGTTTTAATAATCGGATGGGATGGTTCTCAATGGCACATAAAAGATAGTTGGCCTAATCAGAATGGAATAAATTTTAAAAGTATTGATGTATTTGACAGCGAATTTAATGCGCAATTTTTTCGGGTAAAATATGAAAATAACGGAAGTGTAATTTCCTGCTCCGGCAGTGAGTGTAGTTCTGTTTTTTCAGGACGTACTCCCACAGATAATGACCACGATGGGTTTTATTATTGGGGAATCGGGCCAAAACCGGCGGGTTGTACCGGTCCTTGTAAAATGGATTTTAATGATAATGATATCACGAAAATATTTCTTAATTCAGATTATGTTGAAGTGAATACGCCGACTGTTACAGGCCCCGACCTTGTCTGTACAAACGGTACGATTGCTGAAAGAACTTTTAACCTAAATAACTTTCCTACAGGATTTACTGTAACATGGAATGTTTCTGAACCAACCTATTTTAACTCACCAACAAATGGCAGTGGGATATCGGCAACAATATCTCCCAAATCACAGTATTCAGGCGATGAGCTTTACATTACTTTTACTATTTCTGACGGGTGTGGCTCGGCTCAATACAGGAAATACTTTACCATCAACGGCCCTGCCGACAGTAAAATTGATATTAATGTGGTCCCATCAAATGCTCCCACCCCAATACGGGTTAGCGGAGTTTGGCTATTATGCCCAAATTCAACTTATTACCTTTATTGTAATAACACATCCACTTGTTCCACTGCGAATTACCAGTGGACAATACCATCAGGCTGGACAAAATATGAGCAAAGCAGTAATTATATCAGGATAAATACCAACAGTACTCCATTCGGAACGGTAAATGTGAATGCAACAACGTGTTGCGGAACCAATCATCTTATTGTTACGAGAAACTTTAGTCAGGGTGGCTCTTGTTCTTATTTTGCAG
This sequence comes from Draconibacterium orientale, assembly GCA_020726265.1. Classification (GTDB taxonomy): domain Bacteria; phylum Bacteroidota; class Bacteroidia; order Bacteroidales; family Prolixibacteraceae; genus Draconibacterium; species Draconibacterium orientale_A. The sequence goes on along the minus strand of DYSZ01000096.1, from coordinate 5,056 downwards.
TGTATCCAAACCCTGCCGTTTTTGAATTTAACATCGGGTTTGTCGAAGAATTTGACATTGAGACTTTAGACGAAACTTCCACAATTGAAATTTATGATGCTGGTTTTACAAAGAAATATAAAGCCGAGAAGATAGAAAAGAACATGAAGGTTAAAACCGATGACTGGAAAGAGGGCATTTATTATGTGATATTTAGTTACAAAGGGCAGAAGTATTACGAAAAAGTAAAAATCAGAAGGTAGGTCATGTCTCTAATTTGCAAATAAATAGCCATACTAATAAAAAACATTCCAGTAATCACCGTTTCAGGGAAAACATTGGCCGAAACTTATGAGGCTGCACTCATCAATTTATACGAAAAGGGCACCCATTTTAAAACCCAGTACGACAAACCCGGTGACCCGCTCGCATCGATTGTACCATGAACATGACCATTGAAGAACCGGAAACTGACCCGGTGATTCACATGGCTTTCCCCGGCGGAATTGATGATTTAAAGGAATATGTGCTGGAATTGAAAGGCTACAAAGACCACTGGGTGAAAAACATCAACGACGAAAAAGATACCCGCTGGGAATATACCTACCACGGAAGAATTAAAAATTACAGTGTCTGGAAAGAACTGCAAAACGGCCGGTCGGTGGAAGCTGGTCCGTTTAAGGTTGACCAGATTGAAAGTGTGATTACCAAGCTGTCGAAACAACCGTTTACCCGGCAGGAGCAAATGATTACCTGAATGCCCAACCTCTATCTCGACTGTTACGACCCGCCCTGTCTGCAGTCGTTTTGGTACAGGATTTTGGAAGATGAAGAAAGAATTTACTGGCTCAACTGCAACATCCGCTTCCTCAGCAACGACGCGTGGGGTGTCCGTTTTATGAATATGTTCGAGTTTATTCAGTTTAACAAAGAGGTGATTGCTGCCGGAGTTGCCGAACAGACCGGAAAAACTGTGAAACCGAGCCAGTTAAACTGGCAGGCCGACTCGTACCACATTTATGGGAAAGACATTCAGGCTGCCAAAGAACGCCTTTTCGACTGCGTGGGTGTGATGCCTTTTGATGAACGCACCATGCTTTTTAAGATGATTTTATCCGCGATATGTACGAACAGGCTGAACCGGGAATTATTCAGGAGATTAAGGAGCATGATGAGAGGAAGTGAATGAGTGATTGGGTGATTGATGGATTGGGTGAATGGGTGATTGATGGAGAATGTTTGTTATCAGCAGAAAAAATTAAACTTCTTTGTCAGTCATTTCAGGCAGGGACTACGCTCAGGGTGACTGTCAGACTGAGCGTAGTCGAAGTCAGTTTTGCTAACTAAACAACATTGAATTGTGATTCTTTTATTGCTGAACTTGGCAGCCACGCCAACTTTTCTCACTCTTCCTTTTCGTTCAGCCGTTTTCTGATTTTCTGAGCCATTCTGCGGTTGAGTTCCATTTCGATCCGGTTGAATTGCACAATTTCCTTTGGCGACAAAACCGTTCTGAATTCGGGATAGAATTTCTCGCGGATTTCAATCAGTTTTTTCGCCCTTTCCAACCGGCTGATGTACAATTTTTCCTCCTGTTCCGGCGACAGATTTTCGCGGTCTTTTTTGCTAATGCGTTCTTCATCAACAATAAAAACCGATGCTTTTTCTTTTTCGTACCTGAAATAAATCGGTTTCAGTTTTTCGGCTTTTGCAGCATCGAGTTGCATGCGTGTACTGATTTCGTTAAACCGCGCATTCAGTAGCCGTTCCCTGAAAGCAGGACGCTGATTTTGAGCTGTCAGCAAAACGGGAGCCAGTAAAATCACCATCAAAAACCATATTTTTATCGTTGTTCTCATTTCTCAGTCGTTTGTAAGTTCATCCACAAAAAGTTCGTCATTTAAATCATCGGCCAACTGATCCAGTTCTTCATCAGTCATTTCAGCCAGCAGATTATCAAGTGTTTCCGGCTTTGCAGTAACCGGCATTTCTGCTTCGTTTTCAGTTTTTACAACTTCAGCAGCATTGGCAAAAACAGAATCAACCACAGGTTTTTCAGTTTTAACCGGTTCAACCATGACCACATTATCAGGCTGATGTTTCTGTCGCTGAACGTTTAGTACAATCGCAAACGAAACCACAATTAAAAATGAAGCCGCCACCGAAACAATCGTATAGATTCTCCTGATTTTCGATTTGCGTTCCCGTTCCTTTGCCTTTTCAAGCGTGCTGTTTGTAATTTCATCAAAAAAACCTGCGGGAACCTTGTAAGGCATCTGTTTCCCTATTTTTTCAAAATCAAATTCACTGTTCATTGCTTAACTATTTTTGAGGTAGTTTTTTACTTTTTCGGTTGCATAATGATAATTGGTTTTCAGTGTGCTGACTGAAGAACCCGTGATCTCTTCCATTTCTTCATAACCCAGGTCGTCGTAATAGCGCAGGTTAAAAACAATCTGCTGCTTTTCGGGCAGTTGCCGAATGGCTTCCTGAAACTTCATCAAAATTGTGTCACTTGTTTCCCCGCCCGATTCCGAAAGTTCGTTTTCCAGTTTTGGCGAAATCTCGACTATTTTAAACTCGTCTTTTTTACTTCTTCTGAAAAGTGCGATACACTCGTTGGTGGCTATTCTGTACAGCCACGTGTAAATCTTCGACTTTCCGTTAAACGAACCTGCATACCGGTAGGCATTGATAAAAGTTTCCTGCAAAACATCTTCGGCATCTTCGTGAAAAACAACCAACCGCCTGATGTACCAATAGATACGCTCCTTATGACGATCCATCAGCAAGGTAAATCCTTTATCGCGCAACGCAGGATTCTGTAACATCAGCCAGATTTCGTGGTCTGTTTTTTCCGCCATCCGGTAATTCTTGTTCGTTAACTGTTTTGAAGAAATATAGGGATAAAAGTTAAACGGAAACGCCGGAAATATTTTTTGGGAAATTTTTGTTCGCAGTTTAACTTTCATCGAAAAACTTCTTCAAACATTTTAGGATTTCAAATTCAAAATTAAATAAATGCGTATGAAAAAGTTAAGTTTTGTAGCACTGGCCGCCGCAATTTTGCTCGGCACCGGCTCATGTCAGAAAGAAGAAACATTGGAAACAACAACCATTGATCAGGTTGACCAGGAAGTGGTTGCTGAAAACCTGCTGGTTGAACTCGACGAACTTACCGACGAAGGTATAGACCTGAAACTGTCGGTACTGAAATCGGCAACTGTGGAAAGGATGTACCTGGGTGATGGTTGTGCTGTAATTACATTCGATAAAGAATCGATGCCGCAAAAAATGGTGATTGATTTTGGTGACGGATGTGTTGGAAAGGACGAAAAAACCCGTTCGGGCAAAATCATCATCACTTCGTCGGCATTCGAAAATCTTTCGTTTGAAAGGGTGAAAACTTTTGAAAACTTTGTAGTTGACGGTGAAAAAGTGGAGGGGACAATCACCAAGAAAATAACTTTCAGTGAAGAAGAACTTACGAGAGTGGCACTAATTGTTGAAGACGTGTCGGTAACTTTTGAAGACAACACTACTTTTACCCGCAAAGGAAACCTCACCCGCGAACATTCATTCGGGATTCCGGGTGTGCGTGCCGACGATGCAAACAAAACCTGGGGCGAAGTGGTTACCAAACGCGCCAATGGAGCAACCATCACCAAAACCATCGAAGAAACCACGCCGTTGCTGTATAAAGTATTGTGCAGGCAAATTGTGAGTGGAATCGCAACTTTTTCGAATGGCGATTCAACCTGGACCATCGATTATGGAAACGGAGATTGCGACAATACAGCCACAGTTACCCGCAATGGCGAAACCCGCACGGTGAAACTGAGAAAATAACCGGATATTTAATCATCGAAAAGCCTGTTGGGAAATCCGGCAGGCTTTTTTGGTGCTGAAAACTTCACCACTTTATGGGTTCCAGCCCGTTTTTTATCAGAAAATCGTTGGTAAGGCTGAAATGATGGTTGCCAAAAAAACCGCGGCTGGCCGATAACGGCGACGGGTGTACCGAGGTTAAAACAAGGTGTTTTGTTTTATCGATAAATTCACGTTTACTGATGGCGTAATTTCCCCAGAGAATAAAAACAACATGTTCTTTTTGTGCATCGATGGTTTTGATCACCGCGTCGGTAAACTGTTCCCAGCCTTTTTTCTGGTGCGAGCCGGCCAGGTTTTCCTGCACGGTGAGCGTGGCATTCAGCAGCAGCACACCCTGTTGCGCCCAACCCGTCAAATTCCCGCTTTGCGGGATTGGCTTTCCCACATCGTTTTTCAATTCGGTAAAAATATTGCGCAAACTGGGTGGAAACGGAATGCCGTCGTTAACCGAAAAACAGAGGCCGTGTGCCTGTCCTGGTCCGTGGTAGGGATCCTGCCCCAAAATCACCACTTTCAACTGGTCAAACGGGCATTGGTCGAAAGCATTGAAAATGAGTTTTGCCGGCGGGTAAATTTTGTGGGTTTTGTATTCGCTCCGCACAAATCCGGTTAAAGTGGCAAAATAGGGTTTTTCAAATTCTCCGGCTAAAACAGCTTTCCAGCTTTCGTCGATGCGTACTTCCATAATAGGCTTTGTTTTTCAGGCCAAAAATAGTAAAGATTGGGTTTGGTTCTTTTGGTAACGGTTTGCCGCTTGCCGCAGGTGGCAATTTAGAAGCACGAACCTTCAATTAACCACGTCACCGCACCTTGCGCCAAACGGCTGTTATAGCCAATGCTGTGTGTCCTGCGTTACCACAGGATACGAAGATAATTAAAAGTTCTTTGAAGTGGTAACATAACTTTGAGAGAGATGATAGGCGGAATCGTTAGAGGTTGTCAGTAATTGCGGAGGTCGAGCAAACTGACAGGCCGGGTTGTAGTAACGAGCACCTGAGGAATCTGGTTCTATCGGCAAAGGCTGTACAGGCAGATTTACCAAACCGCCCTGTGGTGCTGCTTTTAACGGAGTGGTTGAGCGTCAGGGTCAAAGCGGATGCAGTCAGTTGTAGGACGAGTATGCGTGTGGTATGGGCAGAAGTGTTGAGCGCAAGCGAACCGTTATCGAGGTGTCGGAAATAACTTT
>DYSZ01000095.1 GCA_020726265.1 Draconibacterium orientale | reverse complement strand
ACTGAATCAAGTGTTGCATTTGTTCAACTTTCAATGATTAGAGCGATGCTTCACAAGTTTTAAAAATGATTTCAAAACAGTCTTTTAGAATTCAGCCTGTTTCTTTCTTTTTTGATAGTTTTGGTTTTAACATTTAGTGTCCAATTAAAAAGCTGACGGCAAAAAGAGTCAAAAAAAAAATGGAAATGATAAATGGCCCATTTTAGCACTTGTCAAAAAAAATTATCAGGAAGATAATAAAAAGGGTACTTTGTTTTATTCCTTTATAACCTTCATAATCCGCTCTTTTACAATCTCATTCAGCTCTTCTGGTTTCAAATTTTCAGGGTAAACTGCCGGCAGAAATTCAACTGTAATCTTCTCCCCTCTTTTGATGCGTTTTTGCCCTGACGACATTGCTTTGTAGGCTCCTGAAATAGCAATCGGTACCACAGGGATATTCAGTTCGGTACTTAAAATGGCGTATGTTTTTTTGAAATCGCCCATTTCACCGGTTTTTGTACGGGTGCCTTCCGGGAAAATCAGAATTTTTTTACCCTGCTTTATCACCTCGGCCATTTTATGAATGGAATGTTTAAGGTCGTTTGTGAGGTCCATCACAATTATATTTGTACGACTTGCCAGATACTTTCTGACCGGCCCGTTGACATGATCTTTTTTGGCATACGAAAAAGTGTTGTTCAGCACCTGTTTATCGAGATAAGAAAGCACAAGAAAAGCATCGAGTTTGCTTTGGTGGTTGGGCGCAAAAAAGCAGGGGCCTTCCGGAATATTCTCCGTGCCTTTTACTTCGTACTTGAAAAAGAGCCTGAAAATATTTCTGACTGATTTTACAATGGAGCCATATAAAAAGGAAGCTTTTGGCAAAATCACCTCCGAATCGTCTTTTAAATCGCCACTCCAGGTGGTTTGCTGTTCGGTTTTGTGAAACAGTTTGTTGGCCTGAATATGCTCTGCAATCTTTTTCACCGACGGAAATTTCAGCAGTTGTTCTTCGCTGAAGTTTATCCCGAAGGTTTTTTCGATGTAATCAATCAAGCTTAATTTGCCGATGGAATCCATCGAGATATCAAAAACAAGGTGATGATCTGGCAACACATCCATATCAACCTGACTTTCGATAAACGATTTAATCGCATGGTATTCAGCATATTTTGGTTCGTCTGAAACTGATTCCTTTATTTCTGGCTGCTCAACAAATTCAGCTAATTTAAAACGCTGCAACTTCGCAAGGCGGGTTCTCGGAAGTTCAGATTTTACAAGCGTAAACTGCATAATCCGTTTGTACGAACTCATTTCGGCATTAAAAGGGGTGATTACCGAATCACGAAAATACTGGTTAAAATCGGCAATGTTGTGTTCAGCCAGAAAACTGAAGTCGGGATAAACAACTGCATGTAAAATCTCTTTGTGCATAAAAACGCCCACCTCCTTTATTGCCGGCGAAAAGCCACCTAATTTTGTTTCTATCTCAACCGGGTTGATATTTTTCCCATTTGGAAGCACAATAATTTCTTTTTTCCGTCCGGTGATAAACAAAAATCCATCTTTATCGAAATATCCCAAATCGCCGGTATGCAGCCAGCCATCTTTAATTACTTCGGCTGTTTCTTCGGGGCGATTGTAATACCCTTTCATAATACTGGGGCCTTTGGCAACAATTTCGCCATCGCGAATTTCAACTGTAAGTCCGGGAAGCGCTTCGCCCGTAGAACCGATTTTCACCCTGCCCGGACGCGGAAAAGTGATCATAGGCGCAGCTTCGGTCATTCCAAAACCTTCGAGAATATCGAAACCCAGGTTATAAAAGAAATGACCAACGTCCTTGTTCAGTGCGGCACCACCAGCAATCATAAATTGCAAATGCCCGCCAAAACTCTTGTGGACTTTTCCAAAAACCTTTTTCCCCAGTTTCCGGTTTTTTGTTTTCATTACCAGCTTCAATAAAATCCTGCCCACCGGACTTTTATCGATTTTCGCTTTTATTCCCTTGTACATCAATTCGTACAAACGTGGTACACCCAGAAAAACGCCAACCTGGTTATCGGCAAAAGTTTTCATCAGGTCCGACGACTGCATCGACGGAGCCATTACAACCGTGGTTCCCACATACAGTGGCGTCATCAGCGAACCTACCAGCGGAAATACATGGTGGAGCGGCAGAAAAATCATCACCTGCCGATTGGGGGAAAAAATCGCTGCATTAATTACCGCATTCATATTTTGGATGATGTTGGTGTACGAAAGCATTACGCCTTTCGGGCTGCCAGTAGTACCCGAAGTATAAATAATTACGGCGGTTGTATCTTCATTTTCAGGTCCAATCCAATCACTTTCAGTGGTATCACTTTCAAATGTGAGTTCTTCGAAAACCTTTATTTCAGGTCGATGAGCGATTATTTTTTCCACTTTTCCAAACGAGTCCTTCATTCCGTTGCTGATGAAAAGCAGTTCGGGCTTGCAATCGTCTATAATGTAAGCTACATCTTCAGCTGATGCTAAAAAGTCTATGGGAACAGCAATGCAATGGTTTTGCAAAGCGGCATAAAATGCATAAATCCATGCTGGGCTATTCTCGGAATAAATAGCAACTTTTTTGAAACCTTTACCTTCGAAAAGACTGGCAAACTGCCGTGAATTTTTTAAAAACTGGCTGTAGGTCACGTCTCCTTGTGTGGCAATTATTGCTTTTTTACCGCGGTATTGCCTGTTTATAATTGCTTTTGTCATGATCAAATTTTCTAAATTAATCTCATTACCAATGCTTTATTTGATTTCCAGTTTCTTCGTTTTGCAAAAGAACGCAAGTCTGAGATTTTTCAAATTAAAAGTAACCAAATAAACCAGTTTTTCCGACAAACATCAATTTTTGTCGTTTCCATCAATAAAGAAAAAATAGCTGCAACATCCAATTCAAAAAAACAGAAGGATCTTTCACATTTTTATTATGTTTGTTCAAGCTACAATTTTAACAGTTACTCACTTTATCAACTAATCTTTTCTGATATGAAAACACATGTCGTAATACCACTATTAGTAATGGTTTTCGCTTTTATTACAGTTTCAAAAGCACAGGATGAAACTGGTGAAAAACCAAAATGGAATCATTATTTCGAAGCTGATTTTTACTTTGAAGATGATTTTTATGTGTTGCCTATGTACCGTGCCGACCGTAACCACCTTCACCTGGAGGCCCGGTACAATTATGAGGATTTTAAAACTTTTTCAGCATGGGGAGGTTACAATTTTTTCGGGGGCGACAAACTTGAGTATTTCGTTACTCCCATGGCAGGAGTTGCTTTGGGAAATACCAATGGTTTTATAACCGGCGCTGAAATGACTTTTACGCTTGGAGGTTTCGAGTTGTACAACGAATTGGAATACTTGATGGGATTTGAAAGCAAAGAAGACAACTTCTTTTATGCCTGGACAGATCTTACTTATTCACCCACCGACTGGATGTGGGTTGGGCTCAGCAGTCAGATTACAAAACCCTACCAAACGGGAACCGAATTCAGCGGTGGCTTTGTTGTTGGAGGCGGTTACAAAAACTTTGAACTCTCAGGTTATTTGTATGATGTCTGGAAGAACGAAGCGTTTGTAATGTTTGCGCTTTCGTTCAGTTTTCCGGAGTAAGCAAAAGCGTTTACTCCCCTACTTTATACGCCATCAAAGCATTGCCGTGGCGGACAAACAAAAGGTCGTTGTCAATAACAAGACGTGCCCAGTGCTGGTCGGTTCCCAGCGGAACTTTGAATTTACTGACAACTTTTATCTGTTCCGGTGTTGCTTCCATTAAGGCTACTTCACCATCGTTTTCGGCATAACAATAGAATAGCCCGTCAGTAAAAATTACAGAGCCGCCACCCAATTCCTTATTCTGAAGCTTCATTCGTCCGGTATTCCAGTCAAGCACCTGCCAGTCGGGTTTCAGATATGCAGAGAGGTAAAGGTTGTCGCCCAGTTTTACCATACCGCCCATCAGGTTCATCAGTTTGTTGTTGCGCCAGGTTTCTGTGACACTTTTCCCGTCTTCCGACAGCTGAAGTTGCACAATTCCCGATGTTTTTTCACGGCCGGCAGTAGCAACCAAAATCTTTCCATCGGCATAAAGCGGAGTATTGGCATGTATTTTATTTTGCTGGGTTTGTTCAACACGCCAGTATTTTTCGCCGGTTGTAGCGTCAATTCCCATTATTGAGTTCGAAGTCATGGCGATTACAAGTTTCTTCCCATTGTGGTTGATTAGGATCGGTGAATTGTAGGTGGCAATTTCACCTTCTCCTTTCGAGTTCCATACCTTTTTCCCGGTAAACCTGTTCAACGTAACCACATTGTTTTCCTTCCCACCCGGCACGCAAATCAGGTTATCGCCATCAATTAAAACCGATTCAGAATAGCCAAATTGAATGACTGAATCTACTCCCAAATCCTTTAAAAAATCGATTTTCCAAACTTCATTACCGTTTTCGGCATTCAAACAATATACAGCCCCCATTCCGCTTTCCACATAAATCAGGTTGTCAACCACAACCGGAGTTGAACGGGTACCATGAAAATTCAAGGCAAAATCATTTCCGTAATCCTTTTTCCATAAAAGATTCCCAGTTAAATCGAAACTGAATATTGTACCAATCGATTCGATTGTATCTTTCACTCCTGTTACAAAAACTTTGTTATTTGCCACAGCTACAGTCGAATGACCAAATCCCAGCCCTTCGAATGACCACGCCATTTTGGGGCCGTTTTCGGGCCATTGCTTCAACAGGTTCTTCGCCGGATAAATGCAGTCGCGGTTAGGGCCCTGCCAATCTGATCTCTCTTTTTCCGACTGAAAACCGCATAACAGAACCAAAACAAAAGGCAGGATGTAAGTATAGTTTTTCATATTATCCTTCTTTCGGCATAAATTTCGGCAAAATAATTATCAAAATACTTGAATTTTAAGGTCATTAGTTTTTCTAAATCTTCTTTGTACTTTATGCTGACATCACAAAAAAAACCAGTTATTGCTGAATGGATTTTTTTTGGTGTATCATAATATTTTTTATCGTTTTGAACTGATATTAACTACCCGCTGTGAATAGGCAGGTAAATAAATTCATTTAGCTTTTGTATTTCAGATATTTACTTTTTTCATTTTAGGAATCAGCAATTTAAACATCACCACCCATGCAAGAAGATAAGCAACTCCGCAAATCAGAAACATGACGTAGTAGCCAATTTTTATGTCGCCGGCAGCTTTGTAATGGTCGAGAATGAATCCTGCAAATTTGGCGATTAACATACCACCTAAAGCGCCAGCCATTCCGCCGATTCCGGTAACCGAACTGATTGCCTTTTTAGGAAACATGTCAGAAACAGTTGTAAAAATATTGGCCGACCAAGCCTGGTGAGCCGAAGCAGCGATACCGATAATTATTACTGCAAACCACATACTGTATTGTCCGAGCGCCTGCGAGAATAACACTGGAAGTGGGAAGAATGCATAAATCAGCATCGACCGTTTGCGGGCTTTTACCGGGTCCATGCCGTTTTTCATAAAATTCATGGGTAACCAGCCGCCAAAAATACTTCCGAATGTAGTCATGGTGTAAACCACAGCCAGCGGCAAACTTACCTGCATCCCTGTCAGATTGTATTCTGCTTTCAGGAAAGCCGGCAACCAGAAAAGAAAGAACCACCATACCGGGTCGGTTAAAAATTTACCAAGGAAAAACGCCCATGTTTGTTTAAACTTCAGTAAAGTAAGCCACGGAACTTTAACTTTATCCTGCGCCAGTTCTGCTTCGGTTTTGTCTTCGTCATCACTGTGAATATAATCGTATTCATCTTTTGAAAGCTTTTTATGTTTTTTTGGAACTTCGTAAATCCAGAACCAGAAAACAAGCCAGATTAATCCTACTGCACCGGTAATGATAAAAGCTTCCTGCCAACCCCAGGTAACTGCAATCCATGGAACTACAAGTGGTGCAATGATTGCACCGATATTAGTTCCGGAGTTAAAAATACCTGTTGCCAGGGCACGTTCTTTTTTTGGAAACCATTCAGCAACAGTTTTAATGGCTGCCGGAAAGTTACCAGCTTCACTAACCCCAAGCAATCCGCGCCAAACACCAAATCCTAAGGTACTTTTTGCCGTAGCATGCAAAATTGCAGCAATACTCCATGCAAAAAGTGAGACCGCATACCCGAGTTTTGTACCGATTTTATCAATTATATAACCCACTCCCAGCATACCCAGCGCATAACAGAGCTGAAATACAAATACAATGTTGGCATAGTCGGTTTCTGTCCACGAAAACTCGGCTTCGAGAAATGGTTTTAACAAACTGATTACCTGCCTGTCGAGGTAATTCACTGTTGTAGCAAAAAACACCAGCGACAAAATCGTCCAGCGATATTTCCCAATGTTTTGGTTTACTTGATTCATAGTTTTGATTTTGAGTTATTGGTATTTCTTAATAATAGTCAGCGTTTCAGTGCATTTGTCTGTGATGTAACCCCAGTTTTCCGATTTCAGCACATCGGACGGAAATAGCTGCGAACCCAATCCAACACAGGTTACGCCTGCCTGAAACCAGGCTTTCAGATTGGATTCATCGGGAGTAACGCCACCGGTTGCCATTACACTGACCCAAGGCATCGGGCCTTTTACGGCTTTCACAAATTCGGGACCTCCAACTTGTGTACCGGGGAAAATTTTCACCACTTCAGCACCCAATTCGTGTGCCTTGTTTATTTCAGTAACCGAACCGCAGCCTGGACACCATGCCACTTTTCGTTTGTTGCACATGCGGGCAGTTCCTTCGTCGATAACCGGGGAAACGATAAAATTGGAACCCAGTGCAAGGTACATCGCGGCAGTTCCTTCGTCAATTACCGACCCCACTCCCATTATCATTTCGGGGCAGTTTTCGATGGTCCATTGGTTGAGTTCGGCAAAAACCAACGTGGCAAAATCGCCGCGGTTGGTAAACTCAAAAACGCGTACGCCACCGTCGTAACAGGCTTTTACCACATTTTTGCAAACTCCGGTATCTTTGTGATAAAACACCGGAACCATGCCGGCTTCCTTCATTTTCAAGGCTACTTCTATTCTTGAATATCTTGCCATAACTAAAGCCCCCTCTATCTCCCCCGAAGGGGAGAACTGGTGGGATAACCAGTTTTCTAAAATTTTCAATTCTTTATTTCAAACAATTCCCACTTTTAAGGAATTTATACAGGCATCTTTTTCTTTCTCCCCTCCGCGGAGGGGTCGGGGGAGGCTCTATCTCGCTACTCTGCCAGACGCGTCGCCGCCCATCAGTTTTTCAACTTCGTCAATAGTAACCTGATTATAGTCGCCGTAAATGGTGTGTTTCAGGCACGAAGCAGCCACTGCAAAATTGAGTGCTTTCTGGTCGTCGCCAGTGTAGGTGAGCAAACCGTAAATCAGTCCGCCCATAAAAGAGTCGCCCCCGCCAACACGGTCAACAATGTGGGTAATCTGGTAAGTGGGCGCTTCGTACAATTTTTGTCCGTCCCAAAGCACACCCGACCAGCTGTTGTGGTTGGCATTTACCGAGCCACGCAAAGTGGTAATCACCTTTTTGCAACGCGGAAAACGGGCTATAATTTGTTTCGAAACAGATTCGTAAGCAACTGCTTCCACCAGACCACCAGTAACGTCCACACCTTTGGGTTTGATACCCAAAACCATTTCGGCATCTTCCTCATTCCCCAAAACAATATCGGTTCCGGCAACCAGTTCGGGCATTACTTCACCAGCCTTTTTCCCGTATTTCCAGAGGTTTTTTCGAAAGTTCAGGTCGCACGAAACAGTTACACCAATCCTGTTTGCGGTTTGAATTGCTTCGAGACAAACATCGGCAGCGCCTTGCGAAATGGCGGGTGTAATACCTGTCCAGTGAAACCAGTTGGCACCTTCAAACACTTTTTCCCAGTCAATCATTCCGGGTTTTATTTCTGAAATGGCTGAATGGGCACGGTCGTACACCACTTTGCTTCCACGGCTTACAGCGCCAGTTTCGAGGAAATAAATTCCCAGCCGGGTTCCTCCCCACACAATTTTATCGGTGCCAACTCCGTATTTGCGCAAATCCATCACACAAGACTGGGCAATGTCGTTTTTTGGGAGCCGGGTTACAAAATCGACAGGAATACCAAAGTTTGCCAACGAAACAGCCACGTTGGCCTCGCCCCCGCCAAAGGTTGCAGTGAGCATATTACTTTGCGAAAACCGCAGATAATCAGGAGTTGCCAGACGCAGCATGATTTCGCCAAAAGTGATGACTTTCATCTTTATAATTTTAAAGCCCCCTCCAAACCTCCCCCGAGTGGGAGGCTATTGGTGAAGCGTGATTTAAGTATTCTCATTTCAATTTTCAGAACTCATCTTCATATTCCCCTCCATCGGAGGGGTTAGGGGAGGCTATTGAAATTGAAATAGTTTTTTGCGTTGTTAAAGCTGATGTTTTCAACCATTTGCCCAAGTAACTCCATATCATTCGGAATTTCGCCCTTTTCCACATCGTTACCCAGAATATTGCAAAGTGTGCGACGGAAATATTCGTGGCGGGTGTACGACAGAAAACTGCGCGAGTCGGTGAGCATTCCCACAAACCGGCTCAGCAAACCAAGATTCGACAACGCATTTATCTGTTTTTCCATGCCATCTTTCTGATCGAGGAACCACCAGCCCGAACCAAATTGCATTTTGCCGGGAACCGAGCCATCCTGGAAATTACCAATCATGGTTCCAATCAACTCATTATCACGTGGATTAAGATTGTACAGCACAGTTTTTGCCAGCCGGTTTTCCATATCCAGCCTGTCTAAAAGTTTTGACAGTGGCCGGGCAATCTCGAAATCGCCAATGGAATCGAACCCCACATCAGCACCTAATTTTTTGAAAAGCCGGGTATTATTGTTCCGAAGCGCTCCAATGTGAAATTGCTGCGACCAGCCACGTGAGTGGTCCAACACACCAAATTCATACAACATTGCCGATTTAAACTTCAGTATTTCAGTATGAGTGAGTTCTTTTCCACTTCTGATTTTTGCAAAAATTATCTCGATCTCGCTTGAAGTATAATCTTCAGCAATAGCGGTTTCGAGCCCGTGATCGGAAAGCCGGCAGCCATTTTCATGGAAAAAGGCGTGGCGTTTATCAAGTGCAGACATCAAATTGCTGAAAGTTGAAATATTTGTAGCTGCAACATCTGCTAACTGGTCGATGTACTCGTTATAAGTTTTTTGATTTTCAACTGCCATTGCCTTGTCGGGGCGCCAGGCGGGCAAAACCTTTGTTTCGAAACCACTGGCTTTAATTTGCCGGTGGTATTCGAGCGAATCAACCGGATCGTCGGTAGTACAAATGGTATGTACATTGGCCATTTTTATGATTCCGCGCACCGAATAACCGGGCGAGTTAAGTTTTTCGTTGCAGGCTTCCCATATTTCATCGGCTGTTTTCGGACTTAAGACTTTTTCGACACCAAAGAATCTTTTCAGTTCGAGATGAGTCCAGTGAAACAACGGGTTTCGCAGGGTTTGCGGAACCGTTTCGGCCCATTTGTCAAATTTTTCGCGGTCGGTAGCATTGCCGGTGCAGTATTTTTCATCAACGCCGTTAGTGCGCATTCCCCGCCATTTGTAATGGTCGCCGTATAACCAGATTTGTGTGATGTTTTCAAACCGTACATCTTCGGCAATCTGCTTTGGATTAATGTGACAGTGATAATCGAAAATGGGCATTTTTGCCGCGTGGTTATAGTACAAATCCTGCGCAGTTTTGGTTTGCAGCAGGAAGTTTTCGTCCATAAAAGGTTTCATAATTCTTTGGTATAAAGGCCTCCCCTGCCCCCTCCGAAGGAGGGGAGACAGGAAAACAGAGTCCTGTTAATTTAAATTATTTCATATCCAAATAGCATGGTTTTCAAATCTTTCCCCCTTTGGGGGAATAAGAAGGGGGCTTTAGAATAATCTTTTCAAGTGTCGGTCGTAAATGTTTTCTTCAACACAACTACCCACCACATCCTCATGTTTTTCAAGCAGTTTCGTGTATTTCTCACCCATTTCGGCAGCAACCTTGTAACCAACATGTATTAACTGACGGAAATTTGGGTTGTAGTCAGGATGACCCGGAATGTGGCGTAACGTGTTGGCATATTTTTCACCACTCCAGCTTTCCACCGCTTCGGGCGATGGTAACTCATCGTCTTTAATATCAATCACATCGGCATACGCTGCACAAAGTTCTTCTTTGCGGGTAAGCGCTTTTGTGTAGATTTCCTTAGCAACTGCAAGTCCTTCAGCTCCCGAAATTGAAAGTCCGATAACTTCTTCGAGCCAGGTTGTACCAGCAGTTTTTACATGAATTCCTTTGTCGTATTTCTGAATAATTTCAGCCATAATCGGATAAATGCTGAATTTATCGGATCCCGAGTGTACACTGAGTTTCAGGTCATCAGGCAGCCCAAATTCGCTGATGGCAAAATCGATAACCAAAACGTCCTGCTCAAATTCTTTGGCAAACTGTTCAAGGTCGCCCACATAATCAACTCCTTTATTAAAACGGCCTGTAAATTTGGGTGCGATGGTTTGTACCGGAATGTGTTCGCTGGCAATCATTTTCAGGATAAAAAACATATCAACCGGTGTTTGCGGAGTTTCCACTTCGTCCATCGAAACCTCGGTAACAAAATTGCCAATCCCTTTCTTAGAAACAATATGACGGTAAATTTTACCTGCTTCCTTTATGGCGGCCAGGTATTTTCCGGCCACAGTATTCAATATCTCATCAGAAATCACGATGGGTTCCTCGATGCCGGGAATGATAACCGAATCGCCCAGATAAAGGCATAAATCAATAAACTCATCCACATCGGCTGGCTCGGGGGTTTTGCCAATGTACATGGCCACATCGAGCGTAAAAAAATCGGCATGGTCAATAAACCGATCCACATTGGTGAGGTTGATATGATCGGCATCCACACAATAGGTGTCGTCCCACTCCAAAACACGAACCGCTTCATCGGCTTCAATGCGCGTAGCTTCAGGCTCTGAATGCACAAAATTGTGTTCTCGATTCGATTTATTCCACACCGGAGTTACGCTAACTCCCTGATTTTTTGCTTTGATAATGGCTTTTAGCTGGGCTTTTCCCTGGTGATTAAACCTGTCGCCAACGCCTAAACTGTATTTCCCGAGTTTCATTTTTAAGTTGATTAAATTCAAGTTTTCAAATTAAATAATTTTTCCGTGTACGAACACGAAACTTTTGCCACTTTTTTCAAAATGTATTAATAATCGTTAAAATATTGTATTTATGATATTTACATCAATACTTCTTACAATACGTCTATTTTTCAGGATGCCATCTTTTAATGGCCTTCTTAAGTTCGGTGCGATAAGCTGAATCATCTTCAACGAAGATATTATTATCTTCCTTTCGAATATCATCTTCCTTTGTTGAATTGTATCGTATTGGCGGGTTTTCGCCTGTGCAAAACAGGTAATTCCCTTTAACCAGGTTTTTAGTTGCTTTATGAAACCGCAACGGCGATTTGGCAATATCGTAAATCAGGTTGTTTTCAACGATCACATCCGTAATTCCTTCGTCCAAAAACATGCCGTTGCTCTCAGCACGTCCGGCATTAATTTCCACATTGTGAATGGGGTTGTTGTGAATCACACTTCCGGGCTGCAAACCCAGCATGTAAATACCGCCGCCATCGCTTAAAATATTCATAATATGGTGAATATGATTGCCTTCGATGGTGTTTTTCCGACAAGGCGTTGGTTCGGGGCTCCACATCCAGCCCACAGAAACTCCCGAATAAGGCAGATTGAAAATTTCATTATTCCTGATTACAGTTTCAGCTGTTAAACCGCACCAAATGCCCACTGCACCATAAAACTGTGCACCACATTCTGTTACTGTACAATTTTCAATTTTATTGGCCAGTGCAACCTGTTCGGGTGCGACTTTCCACCATTTCCCATCCTTCACTTCCCTGTCATGTCCTTCACCGAGCATAATCCCGTTTCCCGAAATATCGCTAAAAACAGAATTTTCAATACTGCAATTTTTACAACCAGTGTAAAACCACAAACCTGAACCGCCAAAATTTTTAAACGTGCAGTTTTCAAAGTTTACATTTTCAGCCCAAACAGCATGAACTGCAGCAGGAACCACTGCCCAACCATTATCAGTTGGCCTCGGGTCGAAATGACAAGCCTGCACACCACAATAACCTTTTTCAGGGATTTGCCAGTTGCAATATTGAAAGGTAATTCCATCGAACGACACGTTTTTAACCGGCTGATTCTCTTCGCCCACGATTGAAATTAATCCTTCTGCCAAAGGAACCACCACCTGAAGTTGCGCAGGATTTACTTCATCAGGAAGTTTGACAACCAATAGCTTTTCTTCAGGCTGATAAACCCACTCGTAATTTTCATCCAGAAATTCGGGTGCATTTTCGAGAAAATAGCGCGGATTGGGTTCCCAGTTATCAATATTGAAAAATGCAGGTCCTTTGGCGCCGATTGAATCAACTGCAAACAACTGGTTTTCATTAGCTTTAATTTCCTTCAGGGCAATTCTCGAAATCGACCAGTCGTGCAGCAAAATAAGCTCAGTGTTTTTCGCATTTGCAGGAATCGGGAAATCGCCTTTTTCAAAAAAGAAGTTGGTGCGACGGTCAGCACCTGCTTTTTTCACTTTTAAATAACCAATGTTGGGGAAACGTGCACGAGTTGCCCTTTTCCCGTCGATAAAAAGCTCGCGACATTCAGAAATTTTGCTTAGATTTTCAGGTAACCGGATTTCCCAATTTCCTTCTTTGTTCTTTGACCATCCTGAAATTTGCACTCCACCAGAAACCACTGGCTTTGCATTTTTTTCAGCTTTAAATTGTAGTTTATATTCGCCTGAAACTCCCCGAAAAGGTTTTATAATAAATGGTTTATCAATACCATAAATGCCATCGGCAAGCCAGACTGTAACATCATTTACTTTTCCCTGAATCATTAGCTGGCGGGCTGTTTTTTCAGCATGAAAAAGCGTTTTGAACGGCTGCTTTTTTGTACCGGGATTATTGTCGTTTCCTGATGGCGAAACAAAAATTTCTTTAGCCGAAGAAATAGAAACAACAAAAATTATCAGCAACAGGCCGGAAATCCATTTTTTTTGGTTCATCGTTTTTTTGATTAAGCTGGCCTAAAAATAATACAAATTTGTGTGTCGCGGTTTCCAACTGCGATAAATCGGAAGTTATAAACTACCGTCCAGGTGACAATGATTTCATCCGCGTTCTTTACGGCGGTTCGGAAACCGCCGCATCTGGGTGTCGCGGGTGGGTGTCGCGGTTTCCAACCGCGATGTTTCGGAATTTAAAAACCTCCGCACCCTGAACACCAATTTCCCGGCCATTCTTTCCAGTCGCTCACAAATCCGGCGACAACAGGGTTGTTTAAAGTGTATCGAATTGCGTAATATTCGTGTTTGTCATCGCGGATGGTGGTATCGAAACTTTCCTTTTGCCACAATTCGCCTTTACGATTTTCAATTTTATTAATCTGATTGGCTGTAAATCGTTTTACAGAATATAAAACATCCTGCAAATATACCGGCTCACCATTGTTATCTTTTTCAAAAACTTTAAAAACCCAGTGAACATGATTGGGCATGACACAAAATGCAAAGTTTTCGAGCTTTTGACCTTCCCAAAACAGCAATGAATCAATGATTGCTTTTGTATTTTCGGGTTTTGAAAGATTTATTGCAGGTTGTTTCTCTGCATCCAGCAAATCGTCGAACGCTTTTATATATTTTTTACGCAAAAGGTAGTATTCCTGTTGAAACTTTTGCAATTCGGGTGGTGCGGATTCCGATCCGCGCAT
>DYSZ01000273.1 GCA_020726265.1 Draconibacterium orientale | reverse complement strand
CTGGCCCGATGGTATTCCCATTGGATTATTTGGTTTGATTCTGAACATCCCGCTCACCATAGCCGGTATTAAAATCTTGGGGCCTAAATTCGGTGTAAAAACGATAATCGGGTTTGTACTTACCTCAATTTTTATCGATGGAATTACGATGATGCGCGAAGTTGGCGATGCAGCGCTCGTTGACGACATTCTGCTGTCGTGCGTATTTGGGGGTGTGCTTATCGGGTTTGGACTTGGACTGATTTTTAAATCTCGGGCAACTTCAGGCGGCTCCGATATAATTGCCATGATTATTGCCAAATACACTAAAATGCAGTTGGGCAAATTGATGATTTATGTCGATTCAACCATTGTTTTGTTGGGCTTATTTGCTTTTGGCGACTGGGCAATTCCACTTTATTCGTGGGTGGTGATTTATATCACAGGCCGCGCTATCGACCTCACTTTAGAAGGAGCCGATTATAACAAAGCGCTGATTATTATTTCGAATAAACACGAAGACATTAAACAAAAACTATTGGTTGAACTGGAGCGTGGCGGAACCTATCTGAAAGGCGAAGGCATGTTTACCGGCGAGGAAAAACAGATTATTTACACTGTGGTAAGCCGCCGCGAGGTTGCCATTTTGCAGGAGTACATCAGCCAGATTGACCCCGATGCTTTTATTACTGTGATGGACACCAAAGAAATTCTGGGCGAAGGATTTCAGAGTTTACACAGCAAGGTGAACGGGAGTTGAAAATTGACTTCAACTTTAAATTTTCTGGTGTTAATTCAAAATGGTGCATTTCCAGTCAGTTCTATTTTGTAGATTTGAAGAAACCTTAACAGGCGTTTCAAAGTATGAAATTCAAACTTCTGATTACCATAATTCTTACTGTCACGTTGGCAATTAATTCCGGTGCACAGAAAGTTGGCCTTGTACTCAGCGGAGGCGGGGCGAAAGGCATGGCACATATTGGCGTAATCAGGGTTTTAGAGGAGAACCACATTCCCATCGATTATATTGCCGGAACTTCCATTGGTGCCATTGTGGGTGGTTTGTATGCCGCAGGTTACACACCCGACGAGATGGAAGAGTTGTTTAAATCGGATGAGTTCTATTTCTGGTCAACCGGGAAAATACAAAAAGATTACCGCTACTATTTTAAAGTGCCAGAAGAAAGTCCGGCCTGGATTGATTTGCGGTTGGAAAAACAGGACGAAAAACTGAAGATTCTGCCACCCACCAACTTTGTACCACAAGAGCAGATGGATTTTGCTTTTACAGAACTTTTTGCTGCTACTAACGCCGCTTGTAAATATAATTTCGACAGCTTAATGATCCCCTTTTTTTGTGTTGCCACCGATGTAAACAACAGCAAACCCATGGTACTCAGAAAAGGAGATTTGGGGTTGGCAGTCAGGGCATCGATGACAGTTCCGCTTGTTTTTAAACCCCTCGAAATAGAGGGCGTTCTTGCCTTTGATGGCGGTATCGTTAACAACTTTCCGCACGATATTATGGAGGAAGTGTTTAATCCTGACGTAATTATTGGTCATCAGGTAGCCGATGACCAGAAAACTGCAAATTCTGATGATCTAATGGCGCAGATTTCGAACCTGGTAATGCGACCAACCAATTTCGAGATTGATAAAAAAGAGGGCATTTTGTTGAAAAGCCAGTTTAAAGGTGTTGGACTGCTCGATTGGAATAAAGCCGACATGATTATGGTTGAAGGGATGCGGACTGCCTATAATTCGCTCGACAGTATTAAAAATCTGATAAAACGTCGGATCACACCTTCGGAAGTAAGCGCAGCGAGAGCAAAACTGAATATGAAAAAACCCGAACTTTTATTTCAGAATATCCAGGTTGAAGGGGTAAAAGACCCGATGCAACGAAAATACATCATCCAGACAATTAAAGGAAAAGACGATGTAGTAACAATTCAGGATTTCAAAAAGGAGTATTTCAAACTGATTGCCGACGAACACATTAAATCAATCATGCCGGTGTCGAGGTACAATCCTGAAACCGGTTATTACGATTTGCACCTGAAAGTTGACCCACAAAAAAAACTGGAGGTTAAAATCGGTGGAAATATTTCAACAAAACCCATCAACCAGGGATTTGCCAGTTTTAACTATCGCACTTACCAGCGCCGGGCGTATTCAATCAACTCGAATATTTATTTCGGACGATTTTACAGCTCGTTTAAGTTAGGTGCACGCATCGATTATCCGGCTGTTCCTTTTTACCTGACAGGTTATACTACTCTTAACCGGTGGGATTATTTTTCATCAAGTACCGAGCTGTTTTTCGAAGATGTGCGGCCTCCGTTTATTATTCAAAACGAAAACAACACGCGTTTCGAAATAGGATTTCCCTGGAAAATTCATAATAAGATTTATGGTGGAGTAGCCTATTCAAACAGTACCGATCAATATTATCAGACTGATGTTTTCAGCAAAAATGATGAGCCCGACCAAACGCTGTTCAATGCTTTCAGCACTCAAATCGGAGTTGAAAACAATTCACTGAATTACAGTCAATATGCCAGCGAGGGAGCGTTCAGGTATTTCACCATTAAATATATTACCGGTAAGGAAACCAACAAACCCGGAACAACATCGCAA
>DYSZ01000272.1 GCA_020726265.1 Draconibacterium orientale | reverse complement strand
CACTGTCTCGCTCAACGCCTGTTTTAATGATGTTTTCAGGAATCGAATTGTAATAATACTTGTCGGGGGCTTTTTGTTTTGCAAGTACTTTTATCAAAGGTTCACTCAGGTTTTCACTGTAATCGAGCCCGATAAATGTGACTGAATTTCTGTCGTACTCCGACGAGACGTAATTTTTTGCTGTTTGCGCTTTCATAAGGAATGGGAAAGCAACAAGAAGAATTAAAATGAATACGTTTTTCATCTTTATTTCAATTTAGTTATGGTCGTATTGTTGAGGTCCCAATCGTTAAAACCCATTATCACATTCCCGGGACACATCAATGGTTTGTTTTTGGTGAAAAATTAATCATTAAAAAATAAACTTGTATTTCAGATTAACAAAAAGCATGTACAAATTGAAAATATAGAACCATTATAAATACTTCTTGTGTTTCAAATTGCCTCTTTTCATAAAAAATAGCTTCAAAAAATTCATCAGAACTTTTTGGCAGCATCGATTACATCTTTGTTTTTAAAGTTTTTCTGACGGGTTGTTTCGGTTTCTGCCATTTTCTGATGTGTGATTTCACAAACTACAGAATAACTGTTCAGGTTGTTTTCAACCATACTAATCTGAATCTGTTTTGCCCCGTTATTCCATTCATCAAGTTTATATTTATGGCTGTTCTGAACATCAAAAACCGACGGAAAACCTAGATGAACCTCAGGTTCACCATACCTTGTTTCAACAATTTTGGCCAGATTACGATACATTGCCGAAAGTTCGGTATCATAAGTAACCACTTTTACTCCGTCAGATTTTATAATAACACGGTACAAGCCACTGTCGCCATTAAAACTGTAATTAAAATTGTATTCATATTTTCCAAGTTGCTGCCGCGATTCGTTTTTTCTTTCAACTTCGGCTTTTTTCATTCCGAAGAAAAGATTTCCGTAGGCCAGCAAACTGCTGTCGGGTGCTGTTATTTCTGTCGAATCGGTTTTTACAATCTGAACTGAATCACTTTTTTCGGTTTGTTTTGCGGGTTCAGGTTTATTTACCTTTACCGGACCACACCCTGTAAATAGCAGAAATACTGCTAAAAAAGCAAAAAGAATGCTTTTCATGCGCCTACGATTTTTGGTTATTTATTTTGATTGGAAATGTAACAAAAATCAGAACATAATTTTCTATTTTTGAATGGTTTGCAAAAAGTATTCACCATCAATTAACCAAAATACATTAACCATGAAAAAAATGTCGTTCCTGTCGGTTGTTTTCCTCTTCGCCATTATCATTTCTGCCCGCGACCCGTACCGCGATTCAGACCACGGAAATTTTCATTTGCGTAACGGGAAAGCCTATTTCGAAAAAACATACAACTGTTGCGGCGATTTTGCCGAACTCGAAAAGAAACTAAAATCATATAACAGTCCGAATGGCGGGTTCCAGGTAAAGCGCACCGGCGAAAATACCATGAACGGTGTGATGGTGAATTACAACCTGAACTGGAATTACAAAGAGATGAAAACCCGCAAGATTGCCGATTTTCTGAAAAACCCGGCCAATGCCACTTTTGAAATAAAAAAAGAAGGCGAAGCCTACCAGGTTACGGTTAATAATATCTGGTTTTCTGATGTAAAGAAACCCAGCAACAAAAACCACATGACAATTGAAAGTATTGTGGCCGACAAAAAAAACCGCGTGATTTTCATCAAAGACAAAAAAGCGATAGAAGCGCTCGAAATGATTGACGAAAATTTTACCTGGATTTTCCAACTAGCCGGCAGCACAAAAGATTCAAGGTTCTGAGAAGATTTACCCCCGAAGCGTCGGGGTACAGATTTACAGATTTACAATTCAATGCCGTTTAGTTACTGAAGAAGGCTTTCCCGAGTACTCTGGACTCAGCTTGACGTTCACCCTGAGCGATCCCGAAATTTCGGGAGAAGGGTGTTTGATTGGCTCTTTCTTAGCAGATTATGCTTAATTAAACATCATTGATTTACAATTTGCGAGTTGCAGTATTTCCTTCCTCATTCTCGCAGTCATGCATTTTCTTTCCCGTTCTCGCATTTATGCATTATAGCATTCACGCATTTCCCTCATTCTCCTACTCCCGGCAATTCCTTTGTAGTTTTTGCCCCTAGTTTTTTCAGGTTTTCAACACGGCCGACCAGATTGCCGTTGCCGGTTTGCAGTTTGTTCATGGCATCAGAGTAACTGTTTTGGGTAGCCGAAAGGTTTTTACCAATCTTTTCGAGGTCGGCGACAAAACCTACAAATTTATCATACAGAGCCCCACCCTGCCGGGCAATTTCGATGGCATTGCGGGTTTGGTTTTCCTGCTGCCACACCGAGGCAATGGTGCGCAAAGTGGCCAGTAAAGTGGACGGGCTCACCAGCACCACTTTCTGGTCCCACGCAAACGAAAACAGTTCGTGATCTTCCTGCACCGCCAGTCCGAACGAAGATTCAACCGGGATAAAAAGCAACACAAAATCTGGAGAATTCAGTTGCCGCGCGGTTTGGTAATGTTTTTCGCTCAGACTTTTGATATGAGTTTTTAAACTGAGAAGATGTTCCTTTACTGCCTGCAGCCGCACTTTGTCATCAGCAGCGTTTACCGCGCGTTCGTAAGCCACCAGCGAAACTTT
>DYSZ01000094.1 GCA_020726265.1 Draconibacterium orientale | reverse complement strand
CTCAGCTCTTTCATGTAAAAATTGGGATAAAGCACATCATTTACCTTTTCAACAACAATTTCTTTGTCTAATTTGAAAGTCGATTTCAGGCGGATATCCTTTGAAGATGCTCCAATCCGAATTTCGTAGTCACCGGCATCGGCCACCCACGCGCTGACACCACTTTGGAAAGAAGCCAGTGAACGGGCATCGAGTTCAAACGAAAGTTGCTGACTTTCGCCGGGTTGCAGCAAGTTGGTCTTGGCAAAACCTTTCAGTTCCTGGTCGGGTTTTTCGAGTCCGGTGGCCGGGGCTGACAAATAAAGCTGAACAACTTCTTTCCCTGCAAATTTTCCTGTGTTTTTAATCGTTACGGTTGCAACCAGTTTTTCTGTAAAGCTGGTGCTGTTCAAATTCAAACCTGAATATTCAAAAGTGGTGTACGAAAGCCCGTACCCAAATTCGTAAGCGGTTGGCACTTTAAAAGAATCGTAATAACGGTAACCAACGTAAATGCCCTCTTTATAAATTGAATTGATTGGATTTTCGGCCGGTTCGCCTGGAAACGTTTTTGCTGACGGAACATCTTCATATTTCAGTGGGAAAGAATCGGGGAGTTTACCCGAAGGATTTACCACGCCTTTCAGGATTTCAGCCACCACATTTCCACCTTCCTGACCGGGTTGCCAGACCAAAAGAATTGCATCAGGAAAGTCGCGCCAACTGGCCGTTTCGCAAACACCACCCACATTCAAAACAACCACCACTTTTTTACCTGCAGCATGATAAACTTCGCAAACATTCTTCACCATCTCAATTTCGGTTGCGGTAAAAGGAAGGTAACCATTTTCGTAATTCTCACCACCGCTGCGGCCCAAAGTAATTACCGCAACATCTGAAATTGCCACCTGTTTGCTGATTTCAGCTTTGCTGATTGCCAGTTCATCGGTAAAAGGAACCAGGCGCTTTTTGAAATGACCGGGTGCTTTACCGTCTTTCACCCCGTTGTCGGCCAGCATTTTTGGGTTATTGAAATAGGGAGGAACCAAGTTCTTTTCGAAAATTTCGGCAATGTATTTTGTGTAAGTGTCTTCCAGTTCTTTCAAAACCTGAAAACTTGCATTTTTTAATCCATCGTTTACCGAAATGGCGTATTCATTACTTCTGATTCCACCGCTGCCGGTACCGGCTTCGATTAGATAGTATCCGATTTTACCAAACAACGCCACAGTTTTTACATCGGTAAAAGGTAGCGTATTATTATCGTTTTTGAGAAGCACCATTCCTTCAGCGGCAGCTTCGTACGCCACTTTTGCATGAGCTTTCAGGTCGGGTTCTAATGATGGATTATTACCCTTTGCCCGCGGTGAGTTGAGCTTCAGTTTCAGGTTGTATTCAAGGTTTATTGCCAGGGTATTTTCGTCGAGGCTTTTATCTTTTAATGCGGCAGTCAATTCATTTACTTCATCCATATTTCCGCCCATCAGCATGTTGTTTCCGGCACGTACTTTTGCCACAGCGCTTCCATAACCATCAAAATCGGTCATAAAAACACCGTCGAATCCCCATTCGTTGCGTGTTATATCCTGCAGTAATTCAGGATTTTCGGCTGTGTAAAAGCCATTCACTTTATTATAGGAAGTCATGATGCAGGCAGGTTTTCCTTCTTTAACGGCAATCTCGAAACCGCGCAGGTAAATTTCGCGCAAAGCGCGCTGACTGATTACTGCATTGTAAGTGCGGCGGTTGGTTTCCTGGTTATTTCCAAGAAAATGTTTCAATGTGGCGCCAATTCCGTTCGATTGCAAACCTTTCACCATGTTTGCCGACATTTTACCCGACAAAAGCGGGTCTTCGGAATAATATTCGAAATTACGCCCGCACATCGGGTTTCGGTGCAGGTTGAGCGCGGGCATCAGAATCACATCATAATCGTATTCAAGCACTTCGTTACCAAAAGCCTTTCCTACTTCCTCAGCCAGCCCTGTGTTCCACGATGCGGCCAGACAGGTTGAGGTCGGGAAAGCCGTTGTGTATGTGTATCCGGTTGCCCCGGCAGGATGTGGGTCGCGGTTCAGACCGGATGGTCCGTCGGACAAGGCTGATGAGTATATACCCAAACGCGGAATCACCATTTTCGAATTCTGGTTGGCAATGATGATGCCGGTACCCTGCTCCACATTTTTGTCGCTGGCGCCCGGCAGGAATTTCCCGTCGCCAACAGTCAGCCCGATTTTTTCGTCGGGAGTCATCGCAGCAATTACGGCTTTGACATTTTCTGTGCCCAACTGAGGATTTCCCGTTGGTTTTTCGTTGCTGCACGATAACAGGATGACAACGCTAAAAAGCAGGAAAATACCAATGATTGAAATGATTTTTGTTTTCATAATTAAACGAATAAAATACTGAATTGATTCAAAACAAAGTAACGTTTTGACACGGTGATAAACTTCCGTTATTTTAATCAGATTTAATCCTATTTTGACTTAACTGAAACGGTTTAGCTAAATTCTCTCAAAGTTTGATAAAAATCTGTTTCCGGTACAAAAAATAACCGGCTGCATAACAAACCATCAATGAAAAAACCGCCCAGACGAGAGACGCAGTTTTAATATAAAATCCATGTTTTGCATGGTATTCATTGCCAGAACACGCACACCGGATTTTAAAAACAGAGTTTCGAAAACATCGGCCAAAACGTAAATGGCTATGGCATTGCTACCAAATATAAACCAGGGTTTGGTCCCGTAATTCCATTTTTTTATTTCGAAAAGCCAGTACAAAAGCACAAAAACCAGAAATGCCCAGCCTGAGGTGACCAGCATAAACGAACTTGTCCAAATTTTTTTAATGACCTGAAAATACCAGTCCGCTGCAAAACACCGGGCAATTCGAAACGACTGAAATCGAAAGTGTGCAAAAGCCGCAAAGCAAGCCCCACACCAAAAATTTTTACAGCCTGCCAACCTGACTTTCTCAGAATCTGCGATCCGGGGTTGCCATTCCGGAGCTGTTTTTCGAACGAAAGGGTGATGGAAATTCCGACAATGAACAGAAAGAACGGAAAGATAAAATCGATGGGTGTGGTTCCCGCTCAGGTCGCATGTTCCAAAGGAGCATACACAGCTTCCCACGAACCCGGCTGTTGACAAGAATCATGGCAGCAATGGTCATCCCCCTGAAAGTATCGGGTGAAATCAGCCTTTCTGAGTTGTTCATCGGTTTTGGTTTATTCAAGTTTTCAAAATTGAATGTTTTATTTTCAGGCAGCTCAAACAATCTTGCCGGATATTTCATTGATCTTTGCCCTGATTTATTATCCCATGTCTCCGGCAAACAGTTCAAAAGCAAAATATCATGCATTCATACTAAAATACAGGAAGCAACAGAAAGCCTGTTTTCTTTTCTTTAACGGTTACAAATTATAACAACGATGATCAGTCACACAGACCTTTTAAAACTGAAAAGGTGGAACACCCCAGCCATTTATAACGGCTGGGAACAAATTACAAAATCCGATGCCGGGAAAGACGGTTTTAATCTTGAGGAAACTACTGATTTTATGCACCAAATGGATTCGATGGTGGATTATGCGGTGACTTTAGTTATTGAACCCGGCAACGCGGTACACAAGCAAAAACCAAATGTGTGGGAAGCCTACCTCAAATACATTGCATCGGTACCCGTCCCAAAAATCGTAGTGGTTCAGGATTTGGACAAGCCCGCAACTTACGGTTCTTTCTGGGGCGAGGTTAACAGCAATGTGCACCGGGCTCTGGGTTGTGTAGGCACCATCACCGACGGCAGTATCCGCGACCTGGACGAGATGAACAATGCGGGTTTTAAAGCGCTTGCCCGGCGGCTGTCGGTTGGCCATGCCTACAGTACACCGGTGAAATGGAATTGCGAAGTTGAAGTATTTGGGCGGAAAGTTCAACCCGGGCAGTTGATTCATACCGATAAACACGGATTTCTTGTAATTCCTGATGAAGACGTTGAAAACCTGCTGGATGCCGCTATTTTTATGGACAACAACGAATGTAACACCATTATTGCCGCTGCCAGAAGCACTGCCGGAAAAAGCACGGAACAAATTCTGAAGGAACTGAATGAGGCATCAACGCGGTTCGGAAAGGCGGCAAAAGAAAGATTTGGAAATAAGGGGGAATGGAAATAAATTATAATTGATTATTTATTAATGATTAATCATTATTTAGTCAAAGAAAAACTTTGTATGACTTTGTGTCTTTGCGCTTTAGTGTTTAAAAAATATTGCCACAAAGACTCTAAGACACAAAGTTTCACCAAAACCGGATTTAGTCAATTTAGAATATCAATTGCCGATTTACAGAAATAATCTGTGAATCTGTGGCATATAAAATAAAATATGAAAATCGAAAAAAATATCTCAAAAGAACTTCAAACCAGCGTTGCATGGACTGCCGCGCTTACAGTGCTTTTTGTGTTTTTTAACCGGTCGGCTGAAAATCTTCCATCAACTTTGGTGGCGCTCCCGTTTTTTGTAGTACTATATTTTCTTCTTTTTTCAACCGGAAAAGAAAATTCCTCTGCCCAAATCAGAAACTGGATTGATGGCAATGTCAAAAAAGCTGTGATTTTTCCGGCACTTCTCATCATTCTCTATTTTGGATACAACCTGTTGAATCACCAAAATCCTTTTCAGGGAGCGGTTTCCATGATTCCGTACCTTGTGTTTTTCCCGGTACTGGTTTTTGCAGCCACCCGTTCCAATGTCAAAAAAATCGACTGGCTCGACTTTACCACTTTCGTTTTATTTCTGATTCCCATTACATTAATCGATGCTACTCCATCCGGTAAACTTCCCGAAACCGGGCATGATTTCGATTCTGCATACCGGATTATGATGATGCTGGTTGCTGTTTATGCATTTGCAACTGTCAGGGGACTTGATGATATTGGGTTTTTCCCAGAATTCAAACTGAAAAGCCTGTTCACTGCCATCTTGGTGTGGCTGGCTTTCTATGGTTTTGTATTTATTGTTGGATATTCAGTCGATTTTATTCAGTTTAAAGGACATGAAGATTTTAATAATGAACTGTTTACCAAAGTTTCGCTGACACTTGTCACCACCTTTTTACACACCGCTCTTTTCGAAGAACTTTTTTTCAGGGGACTGCTGCAAAATCTGCTTTCTAAAAGAATAAACCAGTCGAAGACGTGGATTACTTTCTGGAAATGGGGACTGGCAATTCTGATTCCATTGGCCATTTTGGTTGGATACACACTGGATGGCGGTATGCAGTGGTTTCCGGCACTGGTTACTTTGCTGATTTTTCTGGCAGCATTTTATATCGAACGTTCAGGGGCGTTTGGAAAAGGTGATTACACTGCTCTTGCCATTACTGGTGTTATTTTCGGGTTGGTGCATTATCATTCAGGTTCAATTGTTTATATCGGTTTTGCGTGTATTGCTGGCTGGGCGTACGGTTACACCTGGATCAAAACAAAAAATGTGTTTTATGCCGCCCTTGTTCATACTTTGGTGAACAGTTCGGCGCTGATTTTTGGATTGGAATTAATAAAATAAATAGATTTACCATTTACGGATGTACGATTTACTATTTAATGGATTTATGATTCAATGTAGTTTTGATAAGGTTGAAATATTATTAGCACCCTTCGACTACGCTCAGGGTGACTGTCAGACTGAGCGTAGTCGAAGTCTGTTATTGGCAACAAAACGAACATAAATTACAAATTTCAGCTAAATCTCTGAATATATGCTTTTAAAACAAATTGATAATACGTTTACTTTACCATAAAACTACTGTTATGAATCTGAAACTAAACAAACTGCTTTCCCCGATTGAGGAAAATGATGAAAGAAACAACTCCTTTTCTCCTGAAATAACCCGTGGATATTCAAGGCGAAGATTTATGCAAACCGCCGGAATAGGTGCGCTTGCCCTTGGTTATTCCTGCGGTAGCAAGGACAAAACAGTTATTCAGGGTTTTGAAGCAACACCTGAAAAAAACGACCTGTCGAAAAACTGGGTGCCTTTTTCCGACAGGAAAATAAGGATGGGAATTGTTGGTTACGGTTATTGCAAATTCGGCGCTGCATTTGGGTTTCAGAACCACCCGAATGTGGAAATTGTTGCCGTCAGCGACCTGATTCCCGAACGTTGCGAAGCGTTGGCAAAAGATTGCAAATGTTCCAAAACTTATTCTTCATTGGAAGAACTGGTAAAAGACGACACCATTGAAGCTGTTTTTGTTGCTACCGATGCGCCAAGTCATGCCAAACATGCCATTGAGGTTTTAAAACATGGAAAACATGTGGCAACGGCTGTTCCGGCAATTTTTGGCTCGCTCGAAGATGCTGAACTGCTGTTTGAAACCGTAAAATCTACCGGGCTAAAATACATGATGTTCGAAACCTCCGCTTTTCACGACGACCTGTTTTCGATGCGGCAGATTTACAATGCCGGTGGATTTGGCAAATTGGTTTATACTGAAGGAGAATATTATCATTATATGGAAAAGGCAATGCCCTCGTATCTTAACTGGCGCGTGGGACTGCCGCCTCAGTGGTACCCTACACACTCGAATGCTTATGATATTTGCGTTTGCGGCGGGAGTTTCACCGAAGTTTCGTGTTTGGGAATGCCTAGTATCATCGGTCATTTACAACCCGAAAACAACCGTTACAAAAATCCGTTCGGCACCGAAATTGCCCTTTTCAGAACCGTCGAAGGAGGGATGTCGCGCATGGCTGTAAGTTGGGATACACCGGGTGATGGAGGTGAGCGGGGTCGGGTACGGGGACAAAAAGGATCTTACTATGACAACTTCGAAGCACTTGCAAAAACACTCCCCGATTTGTCAAAACCTCCGCTTCCACCGGGTGTTGAAGCGGGAGGCCACGGTGGTTCTCACGGTTACCTGATGAACGAATTTGTGACCGCCGTTTTACAGGATCGAAAACCATTGATTGATATTGGCATGTCGCTAAACCTTACTGTTTCGGGTATCGTGGCACACGAGTCGGCCCTGAAAAACGGCGAACTTTTAAAAATTCCTCAATACAGGTTTTAAAATCGAACACAATCAATATGACCAGAATTTTGATTTTCATCGTCTTTGTACTACTTTCTTTGAATTCCTTTGCGCAAACGTTCTGGAAAATTGAGAATGAATTCGGAGATGAAATATTACTGACCGTTGAAATCAACACTGAGAATAATACGTTTAAGTCATTTACACGAAAAGAAGCATTAAAAGACATTGCCGGAACTTTTACATGGACTTTGGCCAAAACAGCCGGGAAACTGAAATACGCTGAAATCGTTTTTATTGAAGGGAAAACCCAAAACAGAAAAGATTCCACCATTCTGAACGGCACTTTCACTTATTTCGATAAACAGTTTCCGTTTTCAGCCTCTATTTTCAAAAATCAATTTATAGGATTCTACACCGACAGAAACCGTCAGCGAGTATTAACCGGGACAAAACTTCCCTTTTACAAACCCATCAAAGATTATCAGAATATAATAAACACCTCGTTTGCACATGCCGAAAAAAACCTGGCAAATCCGGGCTGGGTAAAATCGGGTGACTGGAAGGAATTCAGGGAAAAAATCAACGAACTGAAACCAAAAATTGCCGACGATTACGAAATGGCTGCATCAATTGAATGGAACGGCAAAAAACTTCCATTTAAACCTTTCGAAATCAGTAAAATAAATCCCCACACCAAAACCACCGGTGCAAAGAATGTTTCCTCTTTCAGGGAACTCAATCCAAAAACTGTTCTTTTCGATGCCAATTCAGTGCCAGCCACCAAAACGGCTTTCGACAGTATCGCAGATATCATCGGCAAAAAGGGATACGAAACCCTGATTCTCGACTTTCGCGGCAGAAGCAGTATCAATCCTGCCGCAGCCAATTATTTTGCCAACTTTATTTCGAAAAGAATATTTACCGCCGGAGTATTTTTAACCCGGAAATGGTTCGACAGCAACCTAAAAATTCCGGAAGCAAATCAATACGAAAAGTTATTCAAAAGCTTTGCAGAAACCGGTTATAAGGTAAATTCATTTACCACCGAAAAAGGCCGCACCCTGAAAATTGTACCTTCTCAAAATTCATTTAAAGGAAAAGTGTTTGTTTTAACCGATTCGAAAACCTCAAAGGTTTCGGAAGTGCTGGTACATATACTGAAAACAGAAAAAATAGCTGTGATAGTTGGCCAGAAAACCAACGGCTCAGCTTTTCTGGTCGAACGTTTGCCTGTTACTGGCGAATTTGAACTCATTTTTCCTGTTGCTGAATTTTACCCGGCTAACGGAAAACCAGTTGAAAAGAATGGAATAGAACCCAACAAACCGGTTTCAAAAGAAGATATTTTGCAATACGTTTTAAAGAATCTTATAAAATGATATACAAAATATGAAAATGAATATCTGTATCATTCTGATGATTGTCAACACTTTTCTTTTTTATTCAGGTAGCTCAACCGGACAAAACCTCAACTTTTCCCATGCAAACATCATCACTTTCGAAAAAAACGATAAGGTGGTTTTGAAAGCAGTTTCGGTTTTGCAGGAATAGATTGCAAAACGCACCGGCATCACCTTGCCAGTGAGCAGCAAACCCACCAAATCGGCCAACCCGGTGATTTTTGTCGGGCTTGAAAGTCAAACCGCTGACTTTCCGGCCAACATCCGAAAACGGGTTGCTGACCTGCCTGCCATTCAACCCGAAGGATTCAAAATTGTTTGTTCCGATGATACCAAAACCGTGGCAGTAATTGGCGCCGATGCCCGCGAGGTTTTATACGGTATCGGCAAACTGCTCCGCCTGATGGAAATGGAACAGGGAAAAACCGGAATCCCTTCCGGTTTAAAAATTGCCTCATCTCCGCAATACCCAATTCGCGGACACCAGTTAGGATCCCGTCCCAAAACCAATGCCTACGATGCCTGGACTCCCGCTCAGTTCGACCAGTACATCCGCGACCTGGCGGTTTTTGGCGCCAACAGCATCGAAATTATGCCTCCCCACACCGACGACGATCCTACCAGTGTTCACATGAAACTGTCTGCCATTGAAATGATTGCCGAGCAATCAAAAATCTGCGATTCGTATGGAATGGATGTGTGGATGTGATACCCGAACATGGGCAAAGATTACGAACACCCCGATTCGCTGAAAAAGGAAGTTGCCGAACGTCATGAAATCTTCAGAACAGTTCTGCGTTTGGATGCATTGTTTGTTCCGGGCGGCGACCCCGGCGATCTCGAACCCGACGTATTATTTAAATGGCTCGGAACCGAAGCTGAAATTCTGCACCAGTACCATCCAAAAGCAAAAATCTGGGTTTCGCCGCAGGTTTTCAAACCCTCGAAAGAGTGGTACAGCAAATTTTACAGCCATGTCAACAAAAAATACGACTGGTTTGGCGGTATTATTTACGGACCGTGGATCCGCACCCCGCTGCCTGAGGTGAAAATGCTCATCGACCCAACCATCCCCATCCGGCTTTACCCCGATATTACCCACAGCATCAGTTGCCAGTCCCCCGTTCCCGACTGGGATATCGCCTATGCTATGACTTTAGGCCGCGAATGTATCAACCCCAGGCCTGAAGACGAAAACTACATCCACAACTTTTACGCACCGCTTGCCAGCGGCAGCATCAGTTATTCCGAAGGCACCAACGATGATGTGAACAAATTCGTCTGGACTAGCCAGAACTGGGATCCGCCGACGGGAAAGTACATTTTACATGGACCTGCGGCGATGACGACAAAGGCGAAGGTGAACGCGGCTCGCAGGTAGCAGAGATTTGGATTGTGAAGAAATAAAATAACCCTGTAAAGGTTTAATTTTAGTAGCCCAAGGCAAGTGAGGTACAAACGAAGCCCTGAGGAAAAACGTACCGGGAAAAACCATCTTCCGTATTGAAACAAAATTGAAAATCCGGCTTTGTCGCAGAGGGAACCAGTGGAAAAGCCCCCCTGCATGTCACTCCTGCTGACACAAAACCAAAATGTCCTGTCAATCTCCACCAATCTCATTTCTTCTATCCAACATCCGGTATCCTTCTATCCGGTATCCGGATTTCAAACTAATTTCGGTATTATTAATTCAGTCCAAAACTTTCAACTTTGAGCGTTATGCCTGAAACTTTCAAATCCAAAGTTTGCGGAAGAACCAGGCAAAAAGAAATGCCGAACCAAAAATCGACATCATGGTAACGAATCCGGCCACCGAGAGCACAGTCATCCCCAAAAGTGCGCCCGAAATAAATCCGCCTAAAACCATTCCCATAACTTCAAATACCAGCCTGTTTTTGAATAGTTTTTCTCCATTTCCGAAATAGCCGCTGTAGTAGGCTGATTGTTGGGCATGTTCAGATGCCACTGCATCGACAGCCGCTACCACCGCGTATTTAATTCCGCCACTAGCACCCAGTCCGCGCCCCGAAAAAAACATGGCAGCCAATAATACAAGACCCGGCAGAATCCCCGCGATATAAGGGTTCATATAATTTCTTTTTATCATCGTTGAAAGTTGTAATAAAACGGTCAGAATAAAAGACAATTAATCGTCAACTTTGTGCTTCACCCCACTTGTACGCTTCAATTTCAAAACCTGCCAGTGCCAGAATCCTGTCAACCACAGTTTCGGCGGCTTGTTCAATGGTTTCGGGTTTGCTGTAAAACGAGGGTGTTGCCGGACAAATAATTCCTCCGGCCAACGTAACTGTACGCATGTTTTCGATATGAATCAGGCTATAAGGCGTTTCGCGCGGAACAAGGATGAGTTTGCGGCGCTCTTTCAGCATTACATCGGCAGCGCGTGTAATCAGGTCATCGGAAATTCCGTGAGCTATTCGGCCCAGTGTTCCCATCGAGCAGGGACAAACAATCATGGAATCAAAAGCTGATGAGCCCGAAGCGAAAGGCGCATAAAAATCATTCTTCCCATACACTTTCATCGGGGCCATAGCTTTAAAAGGGTCTTTCAATTCGTAGTCCCAGATTCCTGTTGCGTTTGTTGAAAAAACAACACCTACTTCATCAAGCAGATTTTTTATTGCAATCAGTTTTTTAAAAAGCACACTGGCATAAACTGCACCGCTTGCACCGGTTACAGCTACCACAATCTTTCTTCTGTTTTGTTTCTGTTTCATTTTAACGGCTCCCAATCTGGTAATAAAATGCGAGCGAAACCACATTATTAAACTGACTGTCGTGCCAATAGTAATTGGTATCGCCGGGCTTATCCCGAATAGGCAGAACCGACAAAGTAAAACGCAGGTCGGCTTTCACCCTGTCAAGAAAATCGAACTGAAAACCCACCAAAGCCTGCAGATCGAAATTATTAAACGGATGCTGGTCTTCGGGTGGAAGCTCACCGTATTCGTTGAATTCCTTGCCACTTAAAAGATATCCGGGCTGAATTCCGGCTAAAATTGAACCGTGATCACTGGTGCGAAAAGCGGCATACACCGGCAAATCGATATAATTGAGGCGCATGATGTATTTTGTCGGATCTTTTACCGTAGGATTTTTGCGCGCTCCCTTTTGGTTGAATTTAATTTCCATGGCGGCAAAAACGGCCGGTGCTAAATCGGTCTGGACATAAAAACCTGCCACTGCACCGGGTTTGTGGTAGCCTTTGTAGCTGTCTCCTTCAACCTGTGTGCCGTTAAAACCCGCTAGAATTCCACCATCAAATCGTTGTGCTTTGGCCAGACCTGTAACAAAAACCACTGTAACAGCAAGCATTAAAAGTCGTTTCATTATTTTAGTTTTTCGAGTTGTTCTGTTAATATTTCCACCCCTTTCGAGGCTTTCTCTTCAATGTAAATTGCATTTTTCATATAAATGTTCGGGCGAACCGGGTCGATTACAAAAACGGGAACTCCCGGCGATGCATAATTAATCAATCCGGCAGCCGGGTAAACCTGCAGCGACGAACCAATAACCACCACAATTTCAGCTTGCTGCATCATTGGCAACGCTTCCTGAAATGCCGGAACCGCTTCGCCAAACCATACAATGTGTGGCCGCAGCTGACTTCCTTTTTCGCATTTATCGCCCATTTTCAGTTCCCAGTGGTTGAGGGTGTAAATCAGCTCCGGGTCAACGGTGCTGCGTACTTTGCGGAGTTCGCCGTGTAAATGAAGCACTTTTGTGCTGCCTGCGCGTTCGTGCAGGTCATCCACGTTCTGGGTAATAATCTGAACTTCGAAATCCTTTTTCAAAGCAGCAATCCCAAAATGGCCGGGGTTGGGCCGGCAATCAAAAAGCTGTTTGCGGCGTTCGTTGTAAAAATTCATTACCAGTTCAGGATTGCGATACCACCCTTCAATGCTGGATACATCTTCAACCCGGTGGTTTTCCCACAGGCCATCCATGTCGCGAAAGGTTTTCAGCCCGCTCTCCTGGCTCATTCCGGCACCCGAAAGTATAACGAGTTTTTTCATTGGTTAAATTTAAAACAGGAATAAAGACAAATGCAAATTGAATAAATTTTGTTCGATAATTAATTGCTTGTTGAATTTTAAAATCATTAGTACTTTAGACAATTCCTTTAAAGCTAAAAATATGATTACTTATATAAAAATTAACGGGTTTAAATCTTTTCAAAATTTTGAGATGGAATTTACCCCATTAACTGTAATTGCAGGAACAAATGCTTCTGGGAAAAGTAATTTATTTGATGCTTTAAAATTACTCTCAAAACTTGCCGAATCTGATAAATTGCAAAATGCCTTTAAACAGCAACGCGGAGAAATGGGAGAATTATTTACACTCTTTGACGGAGAAAATAGGGCTGATTTGATTGAGCTATCCGTAGAAATGTTGCTAAATAAGAAAATTGTCGATGCTTGGGGTGCAAGCGCAGAATTAAGATATACTCGTCTTCGTTATGAATTGAATATCAGGCGTTTTGTAAATGAATTTGGTATTGATGATTTAGAAGTAGTGCATGAAAGTTTGGAAAATCTTAAACATCAAGAGGATAAATGGATAAAAATAGTCCCCAAGAATAAAATCGAAATTTGGCGGCCAAAGGTGGTTACAGGTAAAAGGGGAAGACCTTATATGTTTACCGAAAAGATAAATGGAATACAAACAGTTGTTGTCCCTCAAGATGGAGTTAAAGGGGGAAATAAAAGAAGTTTTCCACTTATAAAAGCATCCAGAACTGTACTGAGTAGCTTTGATTCGATAGATTTCAAACACATCTTAGCTGCTAAAGAAGAAATGAAAAGTTGGAAATTTCTACAATTAAATCCAGATGATTTAAGACAACCAACAAGTAAAAAAACGGGGGAAGATGTAATAAGTACAAGTGGACAAAATCTTGCCGGGGTACTGTTTAGAATTCAACAATCGGATAATTATTCTTTAATTGAAATTTCGAGAAAATTAAATAGCTTTTTGCCTGAATTTACAGATGTCTATGTTGTTGATGATAAAGAAAATAAGCAATATGTTATTAATCTAAAAAGTAGTGAAGGGAAATATTATACCTCCAGAGTTCTTTCGGAGGGAACATTGAGATTATTAGCTCTTTGTATATTAGAATATGATGAAAAACACACCGGATTACTTTGCTTTGAAGAACCTGAAAACGGTATTCATCCTTTTAGAATAAGTTCTATGGTGAAGTTAGCAAAGGACTTAAGCACCGAGTTTAAATTCGATACTTTGCCTCTGCGTCAAGTTATTGTGAATACGCACTCTCCGGTATTTATTAGTGAGATAATTAAATTTAAAAACGACTCAAATGTTTCAATTCACTTTTCTGAAATCAGAAAAAGACTTGTTCAAATCAACTCAACAAAAAAAATCGAATTAAATGTTACGAGAATAACGCCTGTTATTAAAGAGTTTGAATATCATGGAACCTTAGAATTTTCAATTCAAGATAAAAAATTGACTATCTCAAGAGTAAAAGAGTATTTACAAAGTGCCGATTTTGAAGAATCAAAGAAAATTATTGAAACCCTATGACAATACAACTTTTTATTGGCCTTTTTACCGAAGGCACTACCGATCAAGCCTTCTTAAAAA
>DYSZ01000271.1 GCA_020726265.1 Draconibacterium orientale | reverse complement strand
TTATCAGACTGATGTTTTCAGCAAAAATGATGAGCCTGACCAAACCCTGTTTAAAGCTTTCAGCACTCAAATCGGAGTTGAAAACAATTCGCTGAATTACAGTCAATATGCCAGCGAGGGAGCGTTCAGGCATTTCACCATAAAATATATCACCGGAAAAGAAACCAACAAACCCGGAACCACATCCGAAAATGATGCAGGCACAACAACTACAAACCACAGTTATTTTCAGGCCGAAGCGCACACCACCCGGTTTTTCAGGTTGAGTAACAAATTTACCACAGGGGTGCTTGCCGAAGCTGTTTTCAGTAATAAAAAGGATTTCAGTAATTTCCGTTCTTCAAAACTTGCAGCGCCGGGCTTTTATCCCACACCGCACAGTAAATCGCTGTTTATTGAGAATTACCACTCAAATAACTATGTTGCAGGTGGGGTAAATACAATTTTCAGGTTGGCCACTGATTTAGATTTCAGGCTGGAAGGATATGTTTTTGTGCCAATTAATGAACTTTTACCAGCACAAAATGGGGTTGTTCAACCCAAACAATTTATTCAGAATTACTACCTGCAGGGACTCGCTGCGATTGTGTACAAAACTGGTGCAGGCCCTTTGAGTTTGTCGCTTAATTATTACGAAAAGGAAAATACCCGTGTTTACCTGATGCTTAACTTCGGGTACATCATGTTTAACAAACGTGGATTTTGATGGTTAGGATGATACAGGATACAGGATTCTCGATACTAAATATTTGATGCTTGATATTTGGGATTTGATGATTGATGTAATTACTGCTTTTTCCGCCAGCATTTCACCCATTCAATTTCAAATGGCACAGGCAGTTGTGATGCCGGAATTTCTTCAACAACAAGGCTCGAGGCGCTGACGTGTAATTTCCCTTTTACACCCTGATATTGTGATGCAAAAACTTCAGTTTCGTTAATTTTCCAGGCAATATTACTCCCCAGCTTTTCGATGCTGAAAATATACCACTGGCCTGTTTTGAGGTTTGCAATATCCAGCCCATCCACATTGGCTTTGCTGTAGTTCAAGGTTAAAACCCCCACACGGTTTTTGATCCCCATTTCCAACAGGTTAACCCTTGGCAAATCCTGATTGCCGGCAAGATAAAACGAACTGACAACAGAATGTACCGGCTCAAATTTTATTTTTGCTTCAAATATTCCATCTTCCAT
This sequence comes from Draconibacterium orientale, assembly GCA_020726265.1. Lineage (GTDB taxonomy): Bacteria > Bacteroidota > Bacteroidia > Bacteroidales > Prolixibacteraceae > Draconibacterium > Draconibacterium orientale_A. The sequence continues at coordinate 1,452 of DYSZ01000271.1, read as the reverse complement.
ATCAAAACTGTTCCAGGTTGAAACCAGTCCTGACGTGTATTCCAATTCAGCAGGGACAAACCCGGCTGTCGTTTTCCACACTCTACCCGCTGCTTTCTCCTTTCTCACCTCAATGGTGAGATTTTTTCCCGTCTTTACATTATTTCCTTTGGTAAAAAAATGCAAATCGCCTGTGAGCGAATAGTTGTCGCCCAACATTTTATTGGCCACGTACGAAGTAAATCTCCATTTTTCAGTGTCAATTTTGCTTGCCGAAAAATCGTCAGCAAAAGCAATTTCCCAGTTCCGGTGAAAATCAAAAACTGATGTCCCTTTGTTTTTGAAATATTTTATAAGATGCGGCAGCTTTTTCATTTCAAGCCACTGCTGTTGCCTTTTGTATTCATCGGTTTTCTCCCACTTTTTGGGGTCTTCGAGGTATCTTTTCCGTTCCAGAAACTCAGTTGAGGCTGTGGTTTCGTTTAACTCGCGATAGCGTTTTAATTCGGCTGAATCTTTAACCGCAAGGTAGTTCTTATACAATTTCGATTTTTCGAAAGCTATAAAAAATATGATGTCATTATCCGATTCCAACTGTTTGAATTTCTGATACTTTTTACTAGTCTCACTTTTTTCAAACTTTGTTTTATCCTTTAAAAAATCACTCCGTTTTTTAAAAGCATCGCTGTTTACCAGCGCTTTTAATTCTATGTAGCGTTTCAGCGACTGGCTATTTTGTCCATCCTTAAATAACCGTAGTTTTTTCGAATGTTTTTTTCCTTCTTCTTCTTTTAGCCGGATCGGGTTTTGCAATTCAACCCAGGCTTTAATTTTATTAGAATTTTCAAGTTTTAAGAATTCCTTCCATTGTTTTTCTTCGGTTGAACCTTTAAAAATCTGGGCCAGAATTTCCTTCTTCTCTTTGGCAAATGCACCTTCAGTTACATACTTTTTAAGTCCGAAAAACTCAGTAAATTTCTCCGCAGTTTTCAATTTTGTATATCGCTGCAAATCGGCTGAACCTTCGATTTTGAAGAAATCTTTCAGCGAATTCTTTTTCTGTAATCCCGAAAACTCCTTTAACAAGTTGCATTCGCGGCTACCCTTGAATTTGAGCGATTCTATCTCCTCCTTTTTCTTTTTAAATCCGGCCGAATTTACTTCACTCTCCAGTTCGAGGTATTTTTTAAGTTCATCAGATCGTTCAACTTGCTGAAATTCAACAAAATCATCAAACAATTGTTTTCTGCGTGCCTCAATGGTTTCAACGGGTTTAATTTTACCGAGCAACTGGAGCGAGAATATTTTAAATGACATAAAGTTGCATTTAGTTTTTTTGATGGTCAAAAATATAAAAATCACCCATCAAAATCTAATTTGACGAATATTCATTTCAGGTGTTTGGCAAATGTGTTTAACATCATTAATTCGGCGAAAAAATATTTGTTTTGGTTTTCAATGGTTTAAACGTAG
>DYSZ01000013.1 GCA_020726265.1 Draconibacterium orientale | reverse complement strand
TTAACATCTGCCGGTGAATTGTCCTTTAAAATTTTTATAATTCAAAACAGTCTCTAACAAGACCTATGATTTTGATTCCCGAAATATTATATTCTCAACGAGTTAAATTAAAAATTGTGGCCTGTGTTTTTCAGCAAACCCTAAATAAAATCGCCTGTGTTTTGGCTCCGCACTGCCATTGCGAAACTGTAGTAGGAGTACGGCAAACAGGCCACAAAAACCTGTCATTCGATTATCTCGCCTGTTTCCCTGTCAATGTAGGATAGCTTTTCCCCGGCAAAATCGATAAATAGTTTCTCACCAGCGTTATGCTGCAAAACCATCGTCGGATTTTTATTCTTCATGTACTGACCCAAGTGGTGGCTGAGTTGCGTGTAACGGTAACCGTCGGGATTGCTTTGCCGGTATTAAGCCCTGAATATTTGGTTTTGTTACAGTCCGTAAAAGATGCCTTTACAACTTTTGATTGTTTCTTCAACTTTTTATTCGTATTTTTCATCCCGAAAGTGATTGTTTTTTTGTCCTTATATTTGTTTGTAACAATTTAAATATAAACACATTAAATCACTTTCTTGTTGTTTTATTTTCGATTTTTAGTACAATTAATCATGGGTATCGGAACTATTTCATCAATTAAGCAATTCACATGGGGTTCGATTCTGATTTTACTGTTAACCTTCACATTACCTGCGGCTTCATACTGTCAGGCGGAAAAAGTAGTTTCGGAATTAAGCGAAAATCAACCCGATATAGCTTCAGTTAAACTCGATGGTAAAGCTTTGTTTACAGTTCATGGCTTGCAAAATATTTCTGCAGAGCGACGGGCAGAAGCCATTAGTGATAGAATTAAAAAGGTTGCCAGAAATTCGGTGATAACGTCAGATTCTGTAAAAATTATTACGGAAGGAAATCAGATTAAAATTGTTGCCGGGACTGAATTGATTATGTATGTGATCGATCCCAACGGTGTGGTTTCGAAACAGGTGGCTGCCGCTGAAATATATTATTTAAAGATCAAATCTGCTATTCAAACATATAGGGATAATCGCGGTAAGCCTGCATTGATAAAAAGTTCATTGTTTGCCCTGGGCGCATCCCTTTTGTTAATTGTGGTAATGGTTTTTTCTCTGTGGTTAATAAAACGTATCAATTTATTTCTTCAGAACCTTATTAAAAACCACATTGACACGGTTCAGAACAAATCTTACAACCTGATCAGATCAAACCAATTGTGGTCGGCATTTAATGTTCTTTTCAAAACCATTAAAATTGTTTCTGCTATTGTCATTGTGGCAATATTTGTTCAATATATTTTGGGTCTTTTCCCTTGGACAAGTGATTTTGCTTCGTATACACTCGAGTTGTTTTTCAACCCAATAAAATCAATGTATCATGGGTTTATTGGGTATTTACCAAGTCTGGCATTTCTCATTGTTATTTTTTTCGTAACCCGTTATTTGCTTAAACTGGTAAAACTCCTGTTTACAGGAGTCGATCAGGGTAGCATTGTTATTCAGGATTTTGATCCCGAATGGGCACTGCCAACATTCCGGATTATCAGAATTTTTATTATCGCCTTTGCAGTAATTGTTGCCTATCCGTATATTCCGGGATCGGGGACGAGTGCTTTTAAGGGTGTCACCGTATTTATTGGTGTTTTGTTTTCGCTCGGATCATCATCGTTTATTGGGAACATTATTGCCGGATATTCAATGACTTACCGTCGCGCTTTTAAAAAAGGCGATCGCATTCTTGTCGATAACCAGTTCGGGATTGTTGAAGACCAGAAATTGCTTGTAACGCGTTTGCGTTCAATTAAAAACGAAGAGATTATCATTCCAAATTCAGTTTTATTGGGCAGTCAAATTGTTAATTACTCTACAAAAGCCAAAGAATCGGGACTGATTTTGCACACAACTGTGGGTATTGGTTACGAAACTCCCTGGCGCCAGGTTGATGCCATGCTAAAACTTGCTGCCGATCGAACTGAAGGTATTGAAAAAGAACCTGCTCCATTTGTGATAAAAAAATCGCTTGGCGATTTTGCTGTTGTTTACGAAATCAATGTTTATCTAAAAAATGTGGATAAACTTATTCCTTGTTATAACCGGTTGTATGAGAATATTCTGGATGTATTTAACGAAAACAATGTTCAGATAATGACTCCTGCTTACGAAGGCGATCCTGAAATTCCAAAGCTTGTACCGAAAGACCAGTGGCACATTCCGTTAGTAAATGATAAATAACGGATTTTTTTGATGGAGACCTCGTTTAATGCCTGTTGACTGATTTTGAGAATCAATCGGTAAACTTTAAACAAAGTTCAGTAAACCTACAAAAGATTATAACGAATCAGGACATGTTCATTTCAGCTTTTTTTGTTCCTCCTTCGCCCTCTTTTTTGCTTCATTATACGCTTTACGGCTTTCTTTCGACATGATTACAGTTTCTTTTAACCCCACCAGAGCTGATTTGATGACCACATTTACAAAAGCTTTGTTCATGTCTCTTTCAATCTGAAAATCAACAACCTTGGGTGGCATTTTTTCTGCCACCGGATTGGAAGAAGACACCACTGTATTGGCTGCAAACGAAAGCGCTGCATTTTTCCAGGCAGCCTTTTTCTTCAATTGAACTTCCATTTTCAGGTCGTGATACAAAAACTTCATAGTCCCGCTGGCCTTTTTTTCGGTCGCTTTCCCCGAAAAATCGATTACATCAATAGTGCCTTCACTTATTTTTGCAGGCGCATAACTCGTAATCAGCGAGTTAATGTCTTTCAGCTTAAACTTTCCAAACGAACCTTTATAACTGAATTCAGGTTTCAGATAATCAAAATTCAGGCTTACTTTAAACGGCGCTTTGTTTTCGAGCAGCGCTTCGATTTGCATCGAAAGCGGCTGAGCTGTTGACATATTTGTGATGTTCGAAACATGAACAATTCCTTGGTTTATATGTGCTTCGGCAGCCACTGTGTCGGGCTTTATCTCGCGGCTCACCAAATCGACATTTGTAGCATTTACCTGCTTAATCAGCAAGGGCATGGGAATGGATTTTACTGTTTGCCCGAGATAAACAGGTAAATGTTTTTTGTCAACGGGTAGGGTTTTGTTTTTAAAAAGCGAAACAGAAACAGAATCCAACGTAATGGCATCAACAAGAAGTTTTCGTTTATACATCAGCGAATCGAAATTTACCCCTGTAATCTGAAGCTTGCCAATTTCGCCCGAAAACCCTGTATTGTGTTGAAATTTAAATCGTTTTTGCATCTCTGCTTCAGTGATGTTGGGTTTAAACAACAATTTTTCGAGATTAATGATGCTGTCGGCGTACGAAATACTAAAAGTTTGCAGCGAAATCTGAAAAGCATTGTCGGCTGTGATAACATGGAGGTCACGCAGCCCAAGGTTAAAATCCTTAAAGTGATAAATCATTGTATCGACCGATTTTTTCACTTCCATCGAATCAATCGTTATTCCATAATCTTTCAGGCTGATCTGTTTAATCGACTCTTTATTCAAATACCCCGAAATCTCATCGATTGTAAAACTGAAGGCACTGTATTTCATTAAATCGTAGCGGGTTCGCTGGTCGAGCAGTAAATCGCGCAGGTTGATATTCAGATTCTTAAAGTTCAGATTTCTTTCCTTTGCATGATTTTCGAGATGAAGAGAGGCATCGATGAGATCGAATTTTTTCAGGATGAATTTTGTGATATGATGTTTGGCTGCAATATTGGCTGTGTCGGCCACGGCGGTTGAATCGCTGAAAGGCAAAAAGATTGGTATTTTGTCGTCGATGTTGACTTCAAGAACGGGGTTTTCAATTTTTATTCGATTGAGTTTAAGCCTGTTTTCGCGCAAAAGGGTATAAATTTCCACTTCAGAAAGTAATAGTTCTTTGGTGGTCAATCGCAACCAGCTGTTAATATACGGGTAATCGTTCAGTGGTTTCTCCCGGGGGAGTAATTCTACGTCTTTTACTTTGATACTTCCGAGAACAAAATTCACATTTAATCCGGTAAACCTGAGCTCATAAACATCGGAAGCAATATTCGAATTAAAACTTTTCAGCAAGGCTTCGGATAGAATACGGTTCAGGTTTTTGTAATAAAAATACACGGAACCCGCTAAAATCAAAAACAGGCAGGCCAACGCCCATAATAAAATTTTTTTAAACGTGACCCGGCGTTTTGTCTGATCTACAGGTGAATTCGTCATTTTTCAGATATAAGTTTATGTAAATCTAAAACACTTTTTTTGATTTAAAAAACAGGATGTTATAATAGCTGAATATTCTTCGGTACAAAATCCGTTGTTTGAAGAAATCAGGGCTGAACAACGATTCGGAAACGATATTGGAATTTTAGTGCAGGTAACATGCGATGATTTCAAATTACCACTACTTTTGAAAATGAAAATTAATCGAAATAAACATGAAAATGAAAATTACGACGCTTGTATTGTTAGCAGCAATATTCGCGTGTGTGCCTAAAGAAAAAGAAACCCCAAAAATTGAAACAGCCATTAAAATTTTCTCAATCGAAAAGGCCACGGTTTACCGCACAGCCAAAACCACCGGCGAAAAACTGGCAAAAGTTGAATCGGTTACTTTAACCGATTACGGCCAGCCACCCGAAACTCAGCCATGCGTTTTTATCGACCCGTTGAATACTTTCCAGGAATTTGTTGGCATTGGCGGCGCGCTCACCGATGCGTCAGCCGAGGTTTTTGCCAAACTACCCGAAGAAAAACAAAAGGAACTGCTTGCCGCATATTACAATGCAGAAACAGGAATCGGGTATAATTTTTCGCGCACAAATATTGCCAGTTGCGATTTTTCAAGCAGCAGTTATGATTATGTGGCTGAATACGATTCAACGCTTTCAACTTTTTCAATCGACCACGACAGGCAATTTAAAATCCCGCTCATTAAAAAAGCGTTTGAAGCAGCGGGTGGAAATATGAAAATGTTTGTAAGTCCGTGGAGTCCGCCGGCCTGGATGAAAGACAACAACAATCGGCTTCGCGGCGGTAAACTGCTGGAGCAGTTTAAACAACCGTGGGCTAATCACTACATTAAATTCATTCAGGCGTATGAAGTCGAAGGGATTCCGGTTTGGGGGCTTTCGGTGCAAAACGAACCGATGGCAGTTCAGAAGTGGGAATCATGTGTTTTCACTGCCGAAGATGAACGTGATTTTGTAAAAAAATACCTTGGCCCGACACTCGAAAAATCGGGGATGAGCGACAAAAAACTGATTGTGTGGGACCACAACCGCGACTTGATTTACCAGCGCGCATCAACCATTTTTAACGACCCGGAGGCAGCAAAATACATCTGGGGAATCGGGTTTCACTGGTACGAAACATGGACTGGCAGCAACATGCAGTTTTATAACCTGAAAGCAGTGAACGAAAGTTTCCCCGATAAACATTTGGTTTTTACCGAAGGTTGCGCCGAGTCGTTTGCCACCGAAGCCATTTACGAATGGCGGTTGGGCGAACGTTACGGTTACTCGATGCTCAATGATTTTAACAACGGAACCGTGGCCTGGACCGACTGGAACATCCTACTCGACGAACAGGGCGCGCCAAATCATGCGCAGAATTTCTGTTTTGCGCCCGTTCATGCCAACACAGCTACCGGCGAACTTATTTACACCAACAGCTATTATTACATCGGTCACTTCTCAAAATTTATCAAGCCGGGAGCTAAACGAATTGCAAGTTCGGCTTCGCGCGATGTGCTTCAAACAACAGCATTTATGAATCCCGATGGGAAAATTGTAGTGGTTGTTTTAAATACTACCGACCAGGACATGTCGTTTAAATTGTGGTGCCTGAACAAAGCCGCAGACATGCAAAGTCTTGCACATTCGATAATGACTGTGGTAACTGAATAAACATTTTTTTGATAAAATTCAACTTAACCATGAAGATTAGAACTAATTATTTCCTGTTGCTTTTATTTTTTGCTTTTTTCTCGTGCAAAAATGATGTCGATATTCCGCTGGCAGAGCATCCGCGGCCCGATTTTGAACGTGCCGTTTGGCAAAACCTGAACGGTTACTGGCAGTTTCAGGCTGATTCGGCAAATGTCGGACTTACCGAAAACTGGCAATCGAAACCCGAAACTTTCAGCTGCAAAATATTTGTTCCGTTTTCGTGGGCCAGTCCGCTGAGCGAGGTAAAACTGCCAAAAGTAAATGTAGGCTGGTATTCGCGCGCTTTTACCATCGAAAACGCAAAAAAATGGGAAGGAAAAAATACATGGCTGGTTTTTTGCGCCAGCGATTTTGAAACAACAGTCTGGCTCAACGGAAAAGAAGTTGGAAAACACACCGGCGGCTACATTCCGTTCAGTTTCAATATAAAAAAATATTTGGTTGACGGCGAAAACCGGCTGACCGTTCGGGTTGAAGACGAGGAACTGGATAATCGCCCGTCAGGGAAGCAATATTATGGCAATGCAAAGGGAATCTGGCAAACCGTTTACCTCGAAGCCCGGCCAGAAAATTATATCCGTAACATCAGGTTTACCCCAGATATCGATAATCAAACCGTTACAGCAGAGGTTAATCTTGATGCCGCAGCACAATCGGCATTAAAATTCGGGTTGAAAGGGAAAAACAATCCGCTGGCTTTTGAAGGCGAAATTCAGGCTGGAAGCCAGTCAGCCACTTTTACAATTCCTGTTGCGGATATAAAATTATGGAACCTGGAAAACCCGTTTCTGTACGAAGTTTCAGCTACCATTAACGGCGAAAAAAACGCCGATCAGGTTTCAACCTATTTCGGAATGCGGAAAATTTCGGCTGTTGAAATCCCCGGAAAAGATTTTAAATATGTGGCGCTGAACAACCAGCCCATTTATATGAAACTCACGCTCGACCAGAGTTATCATCCTGAAGGATTTTACACTTTCCCTTCCGACCAGTTTATGAAAGAAGAAATTCAGCGGGCAAAAGACCTCGGATTAAACGGGTTGCGGATTCATATCAAAGCCGAAGTTCCCCGCAAATTGTACTGGGCCGATAAACTCGGATTGCTGATTATGGAAGATATTCCTAATTTTTGGGGCGAACCCGACAGCTTTGCCAAAGCCAACTGGGAATACATTGCCCAACGCGAAATGGAGCGGGATTATAACCATCCATCCATTTTCTCGTGGGTGCTTTATAACGAAACCTGGAGCCTTTTCAGCAAAGATTCAATTTCAGGAAAGCGCAGCTACACCGCCGAAACCCAGGAATGGGTGCGCAGTTGGTACCACAAGGCAAAAGTGTATGATTCAACACGGCTTGTTGAAGATAACTCACCTTGTAACTGGGATCATGTGGTTTCCGACATCAACACCTGGCACGCATATTTGCCGGCACGACACTGGGCTGGTTTTCTCGATACCATCGTAAAAAACACGTACCCTGGTTCAACTCACAATTACATTAGCGGTAACAAACAGGGCAACGAACCGATGTTTAACTCTGAATGCGGCGCTGTTTGGGGATACGATGGCAGTACCGGCGATATCGATTTAACCTGGGAATACCATATCATGATGAACGAATTCCGTAAACGGCCAAAAATTGCAGGTTTTCTGTTCACCGAATTTTACGACGTGATTAACGAATGGAATGGTTACTATAGGTTTAACCGCACAAAAAAGATGTTCGGATTGGATGAACTGGCTCCCAAGATGACGATGAACGATTTTCACTCGGATTTATACGTTATTCCCGGTGACGGTTTTTATAATGAATATCAGAGGGCAGAAGTTGTACAAATGCCTTTGGGAATCAGTGCTGTAACTGCCCAGGTTCCGAAAAAAATGAAACTGAAATATGCCGTGTACGGCTGGAACAGTTTGGGTGATAAAATGGAACTCACTTCCGGTGACATGGAAGTTACAGCCGAACCGTTCGCCTTTAAACCGCTTGCACCGGTTCAAATTAATATGCCAACAGAATCGATGGTGATGATTTTTGCAACTACGCTCGAAGATGAAACGGGGAAAGTTTTGCAACGCAATTTTGTTCCATTCAGGGTGAATGGAAGTTCAGATCCCGACAATCTGGTGATTACAAAAGCTCCTGATCAATTTGCTGCTGCCGACTGGAGTGTAAAACACAAAAGTGTGATGGATGGCAAAAAAGTTTGGGGGATGGGTTCGGGTTATTTTGAGTACGAATTTGTTCTACCCGAAGGTTTAACCGCTGAAAGTGTGGAAAACATGGAATTCAGGGCCGAACTGGCCGCACGCTATCCACAGGAAAAATACCTTGAAGATGGTGATGCCGAAGGTATTGGAATGACCATTGTTTCGGAAAAGGGAACTATTCCGGGATATGGGAAAAACAGTTTCCCGCAAACCGATGAACAATTGCATGGCTCACTGGTGACTGTTATTGCGAACAATCAGAAAATTGGGCAGGTAGAACTTACCGACGACCCTGCCGACCACAACGGATTGCTCTCGTGGATGAACCAGACGCCCGGCTGGGAATGGGGCTCTGATGATAGGAGTAAACCGTGGCTGCTCGAGGAAGCTGGCTCTTACGGTTATCCTGTAAGGGTTAAACTTGATGGTACTGCAAAGAAATCGGCATTAGAGTTAGGTAAAGTTACTATCAGGCTTTTTGTTGATGAAGCCGGAAAAAACCGCGGCGGACTCTCTGTTTATGGAGCAAAATCAGGAAAATATCCAATGGATCTTTCAATTTTAGTTACCAAAAAGAAATAATTCAGGCGTATTACCCGGCTGTTCTATTCACTTAAAATGTACGACACCACTTTTTTCACAAAGCTGGTGTTGTTTTCTTAATATTCACCCAGCATTTTGGAGAAGGCATTCAGGAAATATAAAAAGTTTAAAAGCAGCAATTTATAATCTTCCTGTTTTTGATGTACCACGTGTTTTTTACAATCTGAGTTTTGTTTTTACCTTTTGACTATTAGCGTGACAAAACAAAAGACAACATTTGCAGCCGATTAAAAAACGACCAGAAGTCGCTCAAAATATTCGGAAATGAATTTTCTGTAAGAGCAGATAGTTCGATTTCCGGCCCCCGGTTAAACTTGTTAACAACAACAGGCAAATTTTTAAAAGGAAGCGCGACCCAACTTCCTTTTCCTTTTTTATAATAGCTGAGAAATTTCGTTGAAGTAATTTATTCTGATGACAGCATCCTCACTTTTTGTTTTTTACCGCTGTATCGCGATAATTACCGGGTGTTTTTCCTTCAATCTCCTTGAATACCCGCATAAAATTCACCATCGAACCGAAGCCCGATTTTTCAGAGATATAATCAAGTGAGTAGCTTTTTGATATTTCTTCGCCTAAAAGTCGTTTGGCTTCTTCAACCCGGTAACGATTCACAAACTCACTGAAGGTACATGAGAATTCGGTGTTGATAAGCTTGGAAATATACGTTCTGTTGGTATTTAACATCTCCGAAACCTGCGTGATTTTTAAATCAGAATTTTTATACACGTTACCATGCACAAACAATTCGATTAATCTTTCTTTCAGTTTTTCGATATTGACCTTTTTTACAACAACGGGGTCACTTTGTAACTCGTCAAGTTGCAAATCATAAACAGTATGGTTTTGCATGTAACCCTGAAAGCCAATAAGAAAAAGAAGAACACTAAAGAGGAGAGAAGGAATTAAAAGTAACAGAGGTACATCAAGAAAAAAACTGCGGCCCAGCAGATTAAACGCAATACTCAAAAGTGAGGTTATTACGATAGAGTACAACAAATATTTCACCCAAAGAATAGATCGGTTTTCGAGGTTGGAATAAAAATTGGCAATATTTTTCTGATACCTGATAATTAACTTTCGGCCATGGAACAAAAGCACTAAAACCTGAATTACAAAAACGATTCTGCTTATCAGATAAATTGTTCGCTGAATCTGCATCAGAATCGATAGCTGCGTCACACTTTCTTTATTAAAAAGGTAATTATTAAAATAGGCTATTCTTTCTTCTTCGCTCATCAGTTGGTAAATTACTAACGAAGCAGTTGCGAGTAAAACTCCGGGTAAAAGCATCAGTAAATTAATACGGCGGTAGATAGTTTCAACCGAGAGTAGCCTGATGTACCAATAATACAGCGGGTAAACCGAAAGCGAAGCAAGCATGTAAATGGGGTCGAGATAATGAAATACGCTTATGGTTTTTTTAAAAAAATGGGCATGAGATAAGTAAAGTAAAAAGGCAAAAAACATAAAAATACCCAGAAAGAATTTGGCCCGGTTGTTTTCTCTTTTGGTGATAAGTAAAATGATTGCCCAAAAAAGGGTGACATACATAGGAGTATAAATAACCAGATCTTCCAGCATAAAATTTTTGGTTGACTTAAGATTCCCTTTCAATATGAAATAACATTCTCAGTTTTATTGCAGTTTTAGCCTTTTGTGCGGTAAATTCAGCTTACTGGCAGTGTTGCATAATAATATAAGTAAATGAAGCAAAAAAACCCGGATTATTTGTGTTAGCCTGGCCTTTCATATCAAGTATATTTTACACCTCAAACGAATCCACTTCACGGTAAGCGTTTATCCAGGCGAGTTCGCCTTCTTTTCCTTTTTTGCTCATGCCATGTTCGCAACACAAAACACCATCGTAACCCTTACTGTAAATGTGTTTAAACACGTTTTTGTAATTGATTTCTCCGGTGGTAGGTTCTTTACGACCGGGGTTGTCGCCAATATGGAAAGCGCCAATATTTTCCCAGCACATATCAATATTCGGGATGATGTTTCCTTCGGTAATCTGCTGATGATACATATCGTCAACAATTTTACAGGCAGGGTGATTTACAGCAGTGCAAATCATGTTGGCCTGTGGCATTCCTGTAAGGAAAAGGCCGGGATGATCGGTGTGTGCATTTAAAGGTTCGAGTACAAGTTTCATTCCCGATCCGCCCAGAATGTCGCAGCACATACGCAGGTTTTTTATCACATTGGTGGTTTGGTAATCCCAGTGCAGTTTTTCGTCATAACGACCGGGAACCACAAGTGCATATTTTACGCCGGTACGTTTGTGCACCTCAATTCCGTCCTGCATTTTTTTCCTGAGCATTTCACGAACCTCTTCATTATCGAGCACCATCGTGCGTACACTGAAATCGGCGTAGAGAACAAACGGGCCCAAATCCATGTTCTGACGAGCAAGCTCGGCTGCAATTTTTTCCTGTAATGCTGGCTCTTTTCCCATAAGCCCGTTATCGAAAATGGCACGGAAACCCTGGTCGGCTATAAATTTGATGTTGTCGATAGGGTCGGAGCCTGCATGTTCTTTAAATGTTCCCAGGCCGGGAGCATATTTAAGCTTAAATTTTGGGTTATTCGATGTAACACTACCAGCGGCCGAGGCATTCATTGCGCCAGTTACTCCGGTAAGTGCAATCCCGCTGAACGCGGCATTTCGTATAAAATTTCTTCTCTCCATAGTTTTATCGATTTAGTTATTTTCAAAATTATGAGCGATAAAATTAGTGATTTGTTGGTAAGGATTCAGGTCGAAATCATTTTCAACTTAAAAATTATACTTTAAGTTTTAAAGGTTAGTAAAACAGCTGGTACGCCAACTGCTGTTATCAGAAATATGGTTATTTTGCACCGCTGAATCAGAAAGATAAAAACCTTTTTATCAACACTAACGGATGAAGAAATATTGGATTTTGCTTGTGATGTTTTTTGCCGGATTAATTTTATCGGCTATTCAGCCACGTAATTATGGTCATTGGATAGGAGAAGTTCTCCCTGTAATTATCGGGCTGACTATTCTGTATTTTACATTTCCAAAGTTCAGGTTCACCATGTTTACCTATTCTGCCATCTTGTTATCATGTTACCTTATGTTTATCGGGGCACATTATACATTCTCGAGAGTTCCGGTTTTTGAGTGGATACAAAACCATTACGGGCATTCACGAAACAACTTCGATAAGTTTGGACATTTTATTCAGGGAATTGTGCCGGCGCTGATTAGCCGGGAAATTTTTATCCGAAGAAATTACATTTCAGGTTCGAAACTGATCAATTTTATATCTTTTTGCATTGTAATGGCTACCACATCGGTTTATGAACTCATTGAATACATTGCTTTTCAGATTGCTGGTAAGGATCCATCGGCTTTTCTGGGTACACAAGGCGATATCTGGGATTCGCAAACCGACATGTTGGCAGCTGCACTGGGAGGTTTATTCATGCTCGCTTTTCTCCGTAAAATTCACAACTACTTTATTGAAAAGGAATTTCCAGGAAGTACAGATTAACTTTGGATTTAAAAACGGACAATTCCACCGGGCTGATCAAAAACCGGGCTTGCAATAATATCGGAAGGATAAATAAATATTCCGCCGTTGGCATCGATATCGATTCCTGTTGCCAGGTAATATGCCTGCCAGACGATTGTGGCACAGTGCCAATCGAGGTTTTCAAACTTTTTGTCCTTTGAATTTTTTCTTTTTAGTGATAAAATATTGTAACCGCCGTTGAGCTGTGCCTGAGAAAATGTGATAATTTGCTGTTTTTGGTCTTCGGTAAGCGGAATGCGAAGCCTGTAGCGGATACCTGTGTATTTTTTTCCAAACGAAACTATGGCTTTCCCCTCGCGAATTTGGTTTTCCTTTTTAAACTGAAACTCTTTGGTAGCTTGGTCAAAAAAAAGTGCTTCCACAACCAAAGCTTTTTCCAAAGATTCAGAAATAGTTGAACCTGATTCACCTTTTGTAACAATGGCAACATGCCCGTATTTTCTTCCGCCTTCAACGGAGCTGCTTCCCTGTAACCAGCTCCAGTTGGGCCTTACAAGAATATCGCCTTTCTGCAATTCAAAATACTGGTTCTCTGTAATAGTTTTTATGTTATCTGGTGCAGGCTGAATTTCTTTTCGGAAAATGCCTGAAAAAAGAAAAACCAAAACCACCAACACAGGAAATATGAAAAGCAATTTCTTCATTCGTTATTTTCGCGATTCACGGATTCTGAAATTTTGGTACTATTTTTCCGGAACAGGTACAAATGAAATTGAAATAACAGAATATAAGCCAGCAATGGCACTCCTGAATAGAAAATCAACATATAAATAAAGGCAAAGCCAAAAGTAAAAAAGTTAGCTGCCAGTATAAAGGCATAACTCAGGTAAAAACTCATTATCATCGACTTATACCTGATTTGATGAATGATTTCGTTTTCCAATTTCTCTCTGGAAAAGGCAAACAGAAAAAGGCCTGTAATAATCAAAAAAATAGTCACTTCTTCTCCTACATTGTTTTGCACTGCTTTCATGTATTTTTCGTCGAGGTATTCAGAATAAACAGCAAAAACTTTCATGTTAAGTAGTTTTGGTTTTATTCCCAGATAAAAGCGAGTGAACCCTATGAGTACCCCACTAATAAAAAAAACAATGCCCACGAGCCTGAAACTCACGGGCAATAAAAATTTAAAATTCAACATAGCAACGAATCAATATTTTGATGGCACAACATTAAGTTGCATCTGACTGCCATCTTCCATTTTAAAACGAACTGCAACTACTCCGAATTTATGATTACAAAAATAGAGAATGTGATCAACACCCGGAATGTTTGAGCTTTGTTCCACATCAATGGTTTTAATAATCATCCCATTCCAGTAAAAATCATCGTCCGATGATTTTCTGACAACTTCGCGAACCATGGTAGTACCATCGCTTTTTTTGTGAGTGTACTTATCGCCTACCTTGCCATCGTATTTCACCAATACAAAAGGTTCGTGTTCTTTGTTGTTAAAATCCAGAATACCTTCGTCGGTCATTTTAAATTTTCCTTCGCACGAAAGTTTTCCCGAAGTATTTTTGTACTTCGAGGGAATTACGGTCAACGCCGGTACATTCGCCGGAAGTGGCAATTGAAATTTTACGGTGGCTACACCATCGTTTACTGCTGTAATTGCAATACTCCCCGAATAAGACCCTGTTCCTATAGAAACATTGTTAGAAAAGGTGTTACCAACAGTATTGATAGGGATATCAGTAGTTCCGCTGATTGAATCAGAGCTTTTTGCGTCTGATTTAATTAAATCGCACGACTCGGCAAAAACAATCACAATAATTAATAGGATGCTGATTTTCATAATTGTAAGTTTTTGAAATTCGTTTTAAAATTGAAATAAATGTTTTACGTATTTTCCTCTTTCAGATTAATTGTGGAGGTAAACTTAGTTAAAAATTGTAAAGAAGATTATCGATTTTTCAGGTGGTTTATATCAAAAAAACAAATAAACAATTTGTTACTGGTAATATGCAATGATGTTAAAAATAGCCAATAGAAAAATAACTTTGGTTGATTCAATAAAACAGTTTGGTTCATTATTCCGCTTTTCAAAAAGGTTGCTAATTTTAGCCGTGTAAAATGCTAAATCAACTAAAAAAATCAATTATGAATAGAAAACTCAGAATGGGTATGGTTGGTGGCGGAACCGATGCTTTTATCGGGGCAGTTCACCGCCTGGCAGCTTTAATGGACAACCAGATTGAACTGGTTTGCGGCTGTTTCAGTATTAATCCTGAAATCTCAAAATCGTCAGGTAAGTTGTATTATCTCCCCGACGACCGGGTTTACACCACCTACCAGGAAATGTTTGAAAAAGAAGCACAACTCCCGGAAGGCCAACGCATGAACTTTGTTTCCATCGTTACCCCGAATTTTATGCATTTCGATCCCGCCATCATGGCACTCGAAAATGGGTTTCACGTGGTTTTAGACAAACCAATGACTTTTACGCTCGAAGAAGCCTACAAACTGAAAGAAAAGATAGATGAAACCGGGCTCACTTTTGCGCTCACGCATACATACTCTGGGTATCCGGCGGTGAAACATGCACGGCAAATGATTGCCGATGGCAAACTTGGCAAAATCCGCAAAATTTTTGTTGAATATCCACAGGGCTGGCTTTCTTCAAAACTCGAAGATACAGGAAACCCACAAGCTTCGTGGCGCACCGACCCAAAACGCTCGGGTAAAGCGGGTTGTATGGGCGACATTGGTACACACGCCCATCATTTGGCCGAATACATGACTAGTCTAAAAGTTACAGAACTCTGTGCCGAACTGAATGTATTCGTCCCCAACCGGTTGCTCGACGACGACGGAGCTTGTCTTCTCCGATTCGACAATGGAGCTAAAGGTGTTTTAATGGCCACTCAAATTGCTGCCGGCGAAGAAAATGCCATCCGCATCAGGGTTTACGGTGATAAAGGAGGGTTGGACTGGGAACAAATGGAGCCAAACACATTAACACTGAAATGGCTCGGACAACCTATGCAGGTTTTAAGGGTCGGCACTAGCCTCGATAGTGCTGTAGCCGCACACAATACCCGCGTTCCGGGAGGTCACCCCGAAGGTTATCTCGAAGCTTTTGCCAATATCTACCGAAACTTCTCGCTTACGGTCCGCGCTAAAGCCAACGGACAGCAACCAACTGCCGAAATGCTCGATTTCCCGGATGTGGAAGATGGAATCCGCGGAATGCAGTTTATCGACACCGTGGTAAAAGCCGGTTACGACGACACCACCAAATGGGTGAAATTCGAATAGAAGCCCTCTCTGGCTCCCCCACAGGGGGAGAACCTAAGGCGGAGACACCTTCGCACTAATTCTATAAATAAATTGAAAAATAAAATATTTCAAATAACAACTGTCTTTGCAAACTCCCCTCTCCTTGGGAGAGGGGCTGGGGGTGAGGCTTTAAAAAATCATATTATGTCCAGACCAGTTACATTATTTACCGGACAGTGGGCCGACCTTCCCATTGAAACCATCTGCCAGAAAGCACAGGAGTTTGGGTACGACGGCATTGAACTCTGCTGCTGGGGCGACCACATGGAAGTTGCAAAAGCCGACCAGGCTTATTGCGATGCCCGGAAAGCCCTGCTTAAAAAATACGAACTGAAATTATTCGCCATTTCGACCCACCTCGACGGACAGTGTGTTTCCGATAACATCGATATCCGCCACAAAAGCATAGCCAGTCCGCATGTTTGGGGTGACGGCGATCCGGAAGGTGTACATCGGCGGGCTGCCGAAGAAATGATCAGAACCGCTAAAGTAGCCAAAATGCTTGGCCTCGACACAGTGGTTGGTTTTACCGGGAGCCCTGTCTGGCACCTTTTATACTCTTTCCCGCCCGTGCCGCCGGCAATGATTCAGGAAGGTTATGCCGATTTTGCCAAACGCTGGATTCCGATTCTTGATGAATACCAGAAACTGGGGGTAAAATTTGCACTCGAAGTTCATCCTACCGAAATCGCTTTCGATATTCACAGTGCTCACCAGACTTTAAAAGCACTCAATTATCACCCCGCTTTCGGGTTTAATTTCGATCCGAGCCATTTTGGTTACCAGCATGTCGATTACGTGAAATTTATCTATGAATTCTCCGACCGCATTTTCCATGTTCACATGAAAGATGTTTACTGGAGCGATGTACCAACAAGTGTAGGCGTTTTTGGCGGCCACATGGAATTTGGCGACAACCGTCGTTACTGGAATTTCCGCAGTCTTGGCCGCGGTAAAATCGATTTCGAAAATATTATCCGCGCTTTGAACGACATCGGGTATAAAGGTCCGCTTTCGGTTGAATGGGAAGACAGCGGCATGAACCGCGAAACCGGGGCCGAAGAAGCCTGCGATTTTGTAAAATACATCGACTTTGAGCCATCAGACGTGGCTTTCGACGATGCCATGCAAAAAGAAAAATAGAAGAAAGTCCGAAGACGGGAGTCTGAAGACCAAAGATAGGTAAAGGGAAATAAGATGGAGTTCAAATTTGAGAAGCTGATTATCTGGCAAAAGGCCATGGATTTGGGTGAAGAAATTAATGCAATTGCTGGTAATTTTCCCAAAGCTGAATTGTATAATCTGTCTTCTCAAATTCGCAGGGCGGCCGATTCAGTTGCTTTGAACATTTCGGAAGGCTCAACAGGACAAACGAATCCTGAATTCATAAAGTTCATGAACTACTCAATTCGTTCTTTGGCTGAAGTGGTGACATGTTTGCACAAAGCAAAAAGAAGGAACTATATTTCGGAGGAAGAATTTGGTATACTCTACGAATTCTCGTGGACCCTTATGAATATGATGATTGCTTTTAAAGACAAAATAAACTGATAATTTTAAAAAAGTTCCGGCTCCCCGTCTTCGGACTTCCGACATCGGTCTCCGGACTTTTCAAAACAAACTATGGATTTCGGACTTTGTACTTCGGACTTTTTCTTCCGACTTCCAACTTAAATTAATAACATGACCAACAGAAGAACTTTTATTAAGACCTCATCACTGGCCGCGGCCGGTGTTGCACTGGCATCGACCATGCCTATGGCTGCCTGCAAAGGCGCTAACGAAAGAATCTTTTTATTTTTCCGGAAGATGTTCGCCGGCCTTCTATTACAACCGGCGATTCGGTACTGATAAAAAAGATTGTGTCGAAAGTTGTGGTGGAGTAAAAAAGAAGCCCCCACCAAACCTCCCCCTAAGGGTGAGGCTTTAGAACATCATCTGGTATTTATTTCATTTGAAAAGAAATGTTTGTATTTTCTCCTTCTCCCCTCCTTTGGAAGGGTCGGGGGAGGCTTTTCTATTTCTGCCGGGTAGTTATATATTCCATCAGGTCAATCAGCGAAGCGCGCGCTTCCCCGTCTTCAAATTCCATCAGTCCGGCAATAGCTTTGTCTTTAAATTCAATCATTTTCTTTGCAGCATAATCCAATCCGCCTTTTTGAATTACCATTTGAATCAATTCATTCACTACTGCTGCATTTTTATTTTTCTTTTTTATCAGGCCTAAAATCCTGCGACGTTCGGCTGGTTCTGAATTGTTCAAAACAAATAACAGTGGCAGTGTGATCTTCTTTTCCTTGATGTCGTTTCCGGTTGGTTTACCCAAAATTCCCTTTGCCTGGTAATCAAAAATATCGTCTTTTATCTGGAACGCAATCCCTACATCCTGCCCGATACGGTACATTTTTTCAATCGTTTCCTGTTCGTCGATAACCGATGCGGTGCCGATAGCCATGCTGGTGGCAATGAGCGATGCCGTTTTTTTACGGATAATCTCGAAATAAACATCGTCGTTAATATCAAGTTTCCGGCTTTTTTTCATTTGAAGAATTTCGCCTTCAGCCATATCTTGTACAGCGCGCGAAATGAGATGCAGAAAATTGTATTTTTTATGCTCAAGCTGAAGTTGTAACCCCCTTGCCAAAATATAATCGCCCACCAAAACTGCCAGTTTATTGCGCCAAAGCGCATTTACCGAAAATGTACCACGACGCTCGTACGACTCGTCAACCACATCGTCATGAACCAGCGTTGCCGTGTGCAACAACTCCACCGAACAAGCAGCCAGTTGTGAAAATTCGTTTGTTTCGCCATGCAACTTTGCCGACAGAAATACAAACATCGGGCGCAATTGCTTGCCTTTTGTCCGGTACAAAAAATTCAGTATGGTAGCTAGTAATGGAATATCGCTTTGCAACGATTTTTTAAAATAGGGCTCAAAATCCCTGAGTTCCTGCTCAATTGGCGACTTTATTTTGTTGATCAGCGACATCGGATATTTAACCCTTTTTAATCTCTTTATCAGATACCATTTTAACTGAGGTAAAAAACGGAAAAAATTCTTTCAAAAAAAACCAAAAATGAAGTGTTTATCAATTTTATTCCAAAAATGTTTACGCCAATTCCAACGTTGTTAAATATTTATATATTTGCATTTTTAAAGCAATTCTATTATGCTAAATATCAAGGTATTAGATGCCGATAAACTTGAAATTGCAGCAAGTATGTTAAAAGCGATGGCACACCCAATGCGTATTGCTATATTAAAACACCTTGAAGGAGGGAAAAGACTTACTGTTACTGAAATACGCGAATTGCTTGGTATTGAGCAATCTACAACATCACATCACCTGGGGATTTTGAAAGATAAAGGTGTTTTGTGCGCCAAACGCGATGGCAAAAACACGTTCTATTATCTCAAACACGAGATTCTTAGCAAAATTATTGACAGCCTACATAGTTGCACTTGTGAGTAATCAGGTTTTCTTAAAACATTTTTTTTTCAACCTCATTCTGATTTTATTACTGTGTTGTAAAGCAGTCTTCCCTTTTTTAAAATCATATCGCTATTTTTACCCGAATTTGAACCACCGGAATAATTCCCGGAGTTGAAAACAGTAACGATTCATCCCGAAAAAAGAACTTTCAATGTCAGGATTTACAAGAAAATCAGTACCTTATTTTATTTTGCTTCTGGCAGTGATTTTTGGTTTCTGGCAGGTATCGTTTTTAAACGCTTCATTAAAATGGGATTTAATCGATGTTGTTTTTCCTTTCCGGTATTATTTTTCTCTGTGTATTCAGTCGGGGTATTTCCCTTTCTGGAATCCCTTTTTGCAAACCGGAACCCCGTTTTTTGCCGATTTGCAGGCGCCTGTTTTTTATCCTGAGCTGCTTTTTACAAGTCTTTTAGGTAGGTATGGAATTTTTTCCATGCATTTTTGGTTTGTTGCTTACCTGTTTATCTCCGCTGGTGGTATGTACAGACTTTCCTATTTCTTCAACCAAAACATCCAGGCTTCATTGGTTGCGGGAATGGCTTATGCATTTTCAGGATTTATTGTAGCTCATGGACAGCATTTTTTCTTGCTGGTGGGTGCCGCGTGGATTCCGCATGTGATTACCGAATATTTGCAATTGGCTCAAAAACGAAGTTTTTTCAACGCGCTAAAAACGGCAGTTTTTGTTTTTTTAATGATTACGGGTGCATACCAGGCTCTGTCGTTTACCTTGTTTTACCTGCTATTGTGCCTTTTCATTTATTTTCTTGCTACCGATCTGACTTCCAAAAACTGGCAATATGCATTGCGGTGGTTTACGGTGAATGCATTGTTACTGCTGATTGTGCACGTTTTTGCTCTGCCATTGATTGAAACCACATTCGAAATTATTACTTCGGTTGACAGATTGGAAAAAGGTGTTACCCTGAGCCAGACGCTGGGGTACGGGCAAACACTTAAATCGGTGATTTCGTTTGTAATACCGTTTTCGACGCTGAAATACGATACGTTTTTTGGTGTTGATATTTCGATGCGTAACCACTACTTCGGACTTATTCCGTTGCTGTTTTTTGTGGTTGCACTTTTCAGGAAACAGACCCGTCTGATGTATTTGTTCGTTGTTTTCGGGGCAGTAATTTTCGCCTCTTCGTTTGCATTTTTACCCGTCAGGGAATGGCTTTTCAGATTTGTTCCGCTGATGAATCTTTTCAAATATGCCGCTTTTATCCGGATTTTCGGATTGCTTGCCTTTATTCTGGTGGCAGCCAACTATATGGCTGGGTTACAGCAAAATTTTAAAACCGAAAAACGAAAAGTGCTGCTAGCTGTGATTTTGTTTGGAGGGAGTATTTTCCTTTTGTTGGTTTATGCTGTAACAAAAGCTTCACCCGGCGATCTCGTTCAGCTTTTTCATTCTGAAAACAGGGGAGAGGTTTTGAAAGGCCTGACTTTTTATCATCATATTTTTATTCAGGGAGCTTTTCAATTGTTGATTTTAATAGTGTTTTTTTTTATTATTTTTTATCGCGAAAAACTGCGGAAACCCGATTTTTGGTTGACCGCACTCATCTTTATCGAATTACTAGCTGCCACGCAAATGAATGTGGATGCAACCGTGGCCGACAGCGCCTGGAAACCGTACCGTATGAAAAATGACTTGGCGTTATACCCCGAAAAATTTGCGATTCCGGTAAACGATAAAGTAATTTATAACAACCAGTTACACGAGGTTTTTCAACCATTCTGGCGAAATACTTACGTTTTTTCGAAGCAGGTTTCGTTTGGCGCATTTTCGTCGTTCGAGCTGAAATCGTTTAACAAACTCGACGACGATTTTCCGAAACTGCGCGATGCCGTGCTCAATAACCATCTGTTTTATTTTTCTAACAGTATTTTTCCTGTCAGCCAATTTTCCGACAGCCTAATAAACAGTGCCACCGACAGCCGGTTGCTTTATTTTTCTGAGGCTGATTACGAAATACTTTCGAAAATGAATTTGGTAGCCGATAGTTTGGGTACAGTGAAAATTACAGCGTTTTCGCCTAACAGGATTGCAATTGAAACTCACACCCAAAACAACCAATTGCTCACGATGTTGCAAACCAATTTCAAAGGTTGGCAGGCGAAAATCGACGGAGAAGAAGTGCCCATTTACACATCGAACTTTAATTACAGAACCATTTATTTACCTGCAGGAAAACATACGGTTGTGTACGAATATAAAAACCCAAAAATTTTGTGGTTGTATATTATTTCGAATATTTGTTTTGCCCTGGTAGTCCTATTTTTGGTGGGTTCCGGAATCCGGAAAGTGTATCCAAAAAACAAAATCTACATTGTCGTTCCAGTGGTTTTGCTACTGATTTTTTCGTTTGTCGCGTTAAAAAAAGTACTGGTTAAAAACGAAAATCTGACTGTTTACGAATCTTACAGCCGCCGTTGGAATGATAAAAACCTTGTTTTCGGAGTTCAAAAAAACTTTAATAATGAACAGGTTAGAGCCGATTCGATATCCGGATTTTCAATTCATAGTGGGTTGTTTATCAAACCAGGAAATGAATATTTTACTTTGGTTGAGATTCCTGCTGATTCGGTAAAAATTAAAAATGGAACGTTGGTGGTAAAATCGAAAATTTTTGCCAATAATTATACTGAGGCGCTGATGGTAAGCGACATAACCGGTGAAAAACAGGCAAACAACTGGCATGCTTCAAAAATTGAACGCCAGATTGAAAATCCAAACCAATGGAACCGGCTGATTTATTTCCGGAATTTTTATAATCTCAAAAAAAATGACATCATCAAAGTGTATGTTTGGAATTTGAATAAAACAAGCTTTGGTATCGACAGTGTTTCGGTTGAGGTTTATCCGCTACCGGGGAAATAAAGCAGTTTTATTTTTAATATGGAAAATGCAGGATAAAAAAAATGAAAATATGGAGTTAGTTTTTGCCACCAATAACCAACACAAATTAGAGGAGTTACAAGCGCTTCTCGGGAGCAAAATCAAGCTTTTAAGCCTGAACGAAATCGGGTGTACCGACGAAATTCCGGAGGAACAACCCACCCTCGAAGGCAACGCAAGCCAGAAAGCATTTTATGTTTTCAATAAGTTTGGTTACAACTGTTTTGCCGACGATACCGGGTTGGAAATAGAAGCGCTGAACGGTGAACCCGGGGTGTATTCGGCACGTTTTGCTGGCGAGGAAAAAAACCCACAGGCAAACATGGAAAAAGTTCTCAGGCTGATGGGAAAAATAAAAAACCGGGAAGCACGTTTTAGAACCGTAATATCGCTTGTTATCGCTGGTGCCGAAACGCAATTTGAAGGAATTGTGGAAGGCGAAATTTTAATTGCGAAACAAGGCGACAAGGGTTTTGGTTACGACCCGCTTTTTATGCCTGCCGGCTTTCAGAAAACTTTTGCTGAAATGAATATGGCAGAAAAAAACGGTATCAGTCATAGGGGCAGGGCAGTTGAAAAGTTGGTTCAACACCTGAATTCGATTAAATAAATTAAAATCAGTGCATTATGCATAGAATTTTTATTGCAACCTTTGTTTTGTTATTGGTTTTCCGGGTGGAAGCGCAACGCGCCAAAGGCAGTTGGATGGATTACCTTTCGTACACAAAGGCAACCAAAATTGCGATTGCCCCCGACAAGATTTTTTGTGCCACTGAGGGTGGCTTAATGTATTTCGACACCGAAGACAACGGGGTTTACCGGATTTCGGAAATTGCTCCACTCTCCGATTTCGGAATTAAAACAATTGCCTACAGTTCTCAACCTGAAATGCTGGTGGTAGTTTACCAGAATTGCAACATTGATCTGATTTCGGAACAGGGTGTTTTCAACATTTCCGATATCAAACGCAAGCAACTTTCGTCCGATAAATCAATCAATAATATCACCATAATTGGCAGCGAAGCCTACCTCTCGTGCGGGTTTGGAATCGTTGTCGTTAACCTTCAGAAAAAGGAGATAAAAGATACATACATCATTGGCGATGGCGGAACTTTTCTGACAGTTAATGACATTGAAACCAACGATTCCTTTATCTATGCCGCCACAAACAATGGTGTTCGGAAAGCTGAAAAAACTGGAGTTAACCTGCTCGATTACAACAACTGGAAACGCGAAGAGGATATTCCGTTTTCTGATCGTAAATTTAGTCAGTTGGCCAATCACGCCGGGAAAATCATTGCTAATTACACGCCCGATGAGTGGGATAAAGACCAACTATTTATATTGAACAGCACTGTTTGGGAATCTTACATGCCGCAAATCCACTATGTTTTTGATATGCAGGTGAACGGGAAATACCTTTCGGTGGCAAGCCGCGAGCAAATATTTGTTGTAAACGAACAACATCAGTTGGTAAGTGAGATAAACCGCTACAAATTTAGAAATACAGAGGTTTTTCCGATCTCGCCCCGGAGCAGCGGTATAGCTGCAAATGGCACAATCTGGATTGCCGACAATCAGAGTTCGCTTGTAAAAGCAACAGGCGAAAATTTTGAGCAGGTTTTGCTGAATGGTCCAATCGACAATACAATATTTTCACTCAGCCAGTCGGGAACTAATTTGTGGGTAGCACCGGGTGGCAAATCGGGTTGGGAGTTGCCACGTTTTCAACGTTTTGAAGGAGCTCAAAATAAATGGACATATTTCGCAAAACCAAATCATCCTGAATTGGATGGTTTTTTCAATATAATTACAGTGGTGGCCGACCCAAAAAATCAGGCTCACTTTTTTGCCGAAAGCTGGGGTGGTGGTTTGCTCGAATACAACAACGACGAATTTGTGGTGCGGTACAATAACAAAAATAGTCCGCTCGAAACTGCTTTACCCGCTCAACCCGATGAACCTTATGTAAGGATTGGCGGAATGGATTTCGATTCGCAGGGCAATTTGTGGATTACCAATTCTGAAGTTGCACACAACCTGCATAAGTTGACGCCCGATGGAAAATGGACTTCTTATACTTTACCTGAAATTGCCAATAGTTACAGTATCGGTCAGGTGCTTGTAACGCAAACTGATGATAAATGGGTGATTGCACCACGCGGGCACGATGCTTATGTGGTTGACAAAACCGGCGATCGCAAAAAGCGGTTGCTAGTAACGGCTTATTTCAACAATGGAACTTACGAGGAATACAAGCGAATGAGCGATATTTTTTCGATTGCGGAAGATGTTGAAGGCTCCATCTGGATTGGAACATCAATCGGCGTGGCTGTGTACACCAATCCGGCAAGAATATGGGATACCGATAATTTTTACGCCACCCGTCCCAGTCTCGACCTGAATGATGGTATTTTTCACCCACTACTCGAATCTGAAACTGTGACTTCAATTGCTGTTGACGGAGCCAACCGGAAATGGCTTGGTACACGTAACTCGGGTGTTTATCTGGTAAACGAAACAGGTACAAAGGAATTACTTCATTTCACCACCACCAACAGTCCGCTGTTTTCCGATTATATCACGTCTCTTTCAATTAATGAGAAAAATGGAGAGGTTTTTATAGGCACCGACAAAGGCTTGATATCGTACATGGGAGAAGCTACTGAGGGCTCAACTGGTTACGACAGTGTGTATGTTTATCCTAACCCGGTGCGCGAAACATACTACGGACCTATTACGATTACCAATCTGATTGAAAACTCCGAAGTTAAAATCACCGACATTGCCGGGAATCTTGTTTTCAGTACCACTTCGCTGGGCGGACAAGCCGTCTGGGATGGCCGCAACCTGAATGGCACCCGCGTAAAAACCGGAGTTTACCTTGTTTTCTGTAACGACGAACTTGGCGAGCAAACACACATTACGAAGTTGTTGTTTATACATTAACCAAAGTTCAGCATTTCGGGTTCAAAGAACACTGAACCCGAAACTAGGAACTAGGAACTCGAAACTGAATATGCTGGTTACAACCGAAGGAATTGTGCTCCACTCCATCAAATACGGCGAAAGCAGTGTGATTACCACGATTTACACGCGCGAATACGGGCGGCAGAGTTACATTGTAAATGCTGCAAGAACGGCCAAATCGAAAAACAAAGCCAGTTTGTTACAACCGCTTTTTTGTGTCAGTTTGGTGGCTTACCAAAAACAAACCAGCGAGTTACACCGCGTAAAAGAGTTAAAAGCAGGACTCGTTTACCAGTCAGTTCCGTTTGAAATTGCAAAATCGGCTGTGGTCATTTTTTTAGCCGAAGTATTGAACAAAGGTATCCACGAGCAGGAGAGCAACCCCGAAATGTATGATTTCATTAAAAGTTCGGTTCTGTATTTCGATTTGATGGATGCCGGTGCAGGCAATTTTCACCTGTGGTTTTTATTTCGTTTGGCGGGTTATCTCGGATTTCAGCCGCAAACCGAAAAAGCCGGATTCGAAAACTGGTTCGACCTGAAAACCGGGTCGGTGGTACACTTTCAGCCTGCCCACCCGTTTTATGCCAACAAGGAAATCACCCCTTTTTTAATGGAAATCACGTCGTTAAAAATTCATGAATTGGCCGGATTTAAGATTACACGTAAAATTCGCGACAGTTTGCTCTCGGTGATCATCGATTATTATCAGCTCCATTTCGAAAACCTGGGTGAAATAAAATCGTTGAGCGTTTTGAGGGAAGTTTTTAGCTAAAAATCATATTTACTCTTCCCTGAAAACAACTGCTTCGTACACAAATATTTCCGCAGTCTTCCAGCCGTTCCATCCAATACCGGCTTTGTCGCGGGCGCAGTGCCCTAAAAATTCTTCAAGATCCCAGCCTGTTTTTGTGGCTACCTGAGGAAGAAAAGTGCCTGAATTGTATCCCTGTTTTATATAAATTCCATGTTTCCCCAGCCTGATTTCGTCGATTGATTTGATTTTTTTCAAAGGCGAAAGCACAGAAATTTCCAGTTGCATTTTGTTCAGTTCATCAGTCTGAATCGGTTTAAACCGATAATCGCATGCCGATGAGGCAGCCAGTCGTTGTACCATTTCATTCAGTGTTTGTTCACCGGCAAAACCACCAATGCAGCCACGCAAGATGCCATCGATATAAATGCTGACAAAAACGCCGGTTTTCTCCATCAAAATCCCGTTGGTTTCGGGCGCTAAAAGTTGGCCGCGGTTGCCTGTGGTAACAAAATTCGAAATCGAATGGCGTGCTTTTTCAATCAACTCCGCTTTTTCGGGTTCCGAAATTTTTAATTCCTTTTCTTTTGATTTCACAGCCACCGACCAGTAACCCACCACTCGGTTTTTTACGCCATAAATAGGTGCATCACCCGAGTTTTGGTAGCGTAATTTTTCAAATTCAATATCCTCTTTTTCGGTCATGTAAAGTAATGTAAGTACAGAAGTCCAGCCACAAAGTGGTGTGGCAAGCTTTTCGGTTTTCACTATTTTTTCGTCGTTTAAAACCGAAAGCAACTGCTGGGGCTGGTTGCTACAGATGGCGTTTGCGGTTATTTCATCGGTATGTACAGCGTCATCGTATTTCGGATAATGCGAAAAGTCGGTGCTCACAATCCAAAGATTTTCAGGAGTGAAAAATGGTTGAAGTACTTTGGAAATTTTCCGGCAGGTTTCAGCATTGTGTGTGCCTAACAACAGCGGAACCAGCACAAAATCGCGACCTAGCCGGTGTTGCAAAAAAGGTAGCTGTACCTCAATGCTGTGCTCTGTTTCGTGTGCCTCTTTGTGTTCAAAAAACAAATCCGATTTTCCCAGCAAATCAATGGCAAATCGGGTATCAACGTTGATTTCGCCCAGCGGGGTTGAATAATTTCCACTTGCAAAAACAGCCGCGCCTTTAAACGAAAACCGGTGACTTGACGCCAGAATAAGAATTCGTTTGTACCTGTTTTTGACAGGTAGCCTCGAATAACCAGCAGCAGCAACGCTTCCACTGAACACATAACCCGCGTGCGGTACAATCAAAGCCCGGATTTTTTCCGTCAGGTTTTCAGAATCAGTTTTCAGGGTTTCGCCTGCAAAAAGAGTTTTGAGTTGCCGGGTAAGTTTTTGTTTTTCTCCCTCGTAAAAGCTGCCGGCAAAAGCTGCCGGCCGAACATTGTTTTTATCAGATCGAAATCTCATTTGTCAGCATTGAATAAACGGAACATAACAATCAAAGTTAACACAACATTTGGTTGTTGTTACGAAATGTAAATCACCGGGTTTTTGCACATTCTCTAAAACGCAACATTTTTAGGTCATAAAAGCAGGTTCAAACGGTCAGTTGCAAACACCCGATTGTGCAAAACTTAGGAGAGCCGCGTATATCAGCCTGTTGGGTTTTCCGTAATTTAGCACCGGAAATCTGTAAAAAATAGAAGTTATGAAAAGAATAATGATTTTGGCGCTGATGGTTGTTTTTGCATTTACTGCTTGTAAAACATCAAAAAAACAACCCGAAGTAAAATATGTACCTCCAACCGAAGCGCAACCCAAAGTATTTACTGTGCCAGAAACGACTGAAACAAAACCAGCTGCAACAGCCATAACTCCTGCCGTTGAAAAACCGGTTTCGATGCGTAAGGAACAGGTTACTTTTACTGATGCTGCCGATAAATCTGGAAACGAAAGCAATTCTTATTTTGTGATTCTGGGTTCCTTCAGTCAGCTCGACAATGCAAAAAATTTCAGAGAAACAACTTTAAATGAGGGTTTTACTCCAATTATTTTACACAGCGAAACCGGATATTATCGCGTATGTGTGAACTCATATAAAAGCGAAGGCGAAGCACGCGGCCGTGTTAAGGAAATCAGGGATGCTTTTCCAAAATACGCCGACCTGTGGTTGCTGATTAAACAATAGGAAAATGCAAAATATTCAGAAACCTCGCCAAATGGCGGGGTTTTTTGTTTATATAACAAAGACTCTTTAATGTTTGTTAAAACTGGGAGCCTGGCAAAGCCTGCAGGGTGCTGTGAACAAATCAATATTACATTTGTAATCTTTTTATCAGTTAGTAAACCAATTGTAAAAATTTGGGAATGGGAAACGAAAACAAACAGCAGTTGTTGGACAGACGATATTTGCAAATGGCCGGAATCTGGGCACAAAATTCGTATTGTAAACGCCGGAAAGTGGGCGCGTTGCTGGTGAAGGATAAGATGATAATTTCTGACGGTTACAACGGAACACCTTCGGGTTTCGAAAACGAATGCGAAGACGAAAATAACCAGACAAAATCATACGTACTTCATGCCGAGGCAAACGCCATCACAAAAGTGGCCAAATCGGGTAACAGCAGTCTGGATGCCACGCTTTATGTTACCTCATCTCCTTGTCTCGAATGTTCAAAACTCATTATTCAGGCTGGAATAAAGAGAGTGGTTTTTTCTGAAAATTACCGGCTCGAAGATGGAATTAACCTGCTGAAACGCGCCAATATTGAAGTTGAACAGGTTGAAGCCGCTGAATTGTAATTAATTTATTTTGAATGATGAACAAAGCTACAAAAATACTTATCCCGCTTATTATTGCCGTTTCGGTTTCTGCCGGAATTATTATTGGTAATCTGCTCACCCGAAACAGCAACCAGGGTGCAGTCAGTATCGGGTTGGCCGAATCGAATAAACTCGGGTCAATTCTGAATTTGATTGAACAGGGTTATGTTGACAGTGTGAACATTGGCGAAATCACGGAAAAAACTATTCCCGAAATCCTTAAAAACCTCGACCCGCACACCACTTATATTCCGGCAAGCGATATGCAGGAAGTTCAGGAGGAAATGACCGGAAAATTCTCTGGAATCGGCGTTCAGTTTTCGATAATGGAAGATACAGTGCGGGTGGTTGAAGTAATTTCAGGTGGACCGTCGAGTAAAGTTGGCATACTTCCCGGCGACCGCATTGTAAGTGTTGACGACTCAACAATTGCCGGTGTAAAGGTGGAGAACAACACAGTTTTAAGCCTGCTTCGCGGAGATAAAAACTCAAAAGTAAATGTGGGAGTTGTGCGCAGTGGAGTGAAACAGGAACTCGATTTTGAAATCACCCGTGGTGATATTCCAATCAACAGTATTGATGTTTCATATTTAATCGACAATGAAACCGGGTTTATCAAAATCAGCCGTTTTGCCAATACCACGTACGACGAGTTTATGGATGGCATGAAAATGATTAGTGATGCCGGCGCCCGCAAAGTAATTATCGATTTGCGGCAAAATCCGGGTGGCTCACTGGTTGGGGTGCTGCAAATGGTTGACGAGTTCTTGGGTAAAGGCGAACCTATTTTATATACCGAAGGCATCAACCAGCCGCGGAAAACTTACAATGCATCGGGGCACAATATCTGGAAAGATTTTAAGGTATATGTATTGATTGACGAGTTTTCAGCATCAGCAAGCGAAATTTTTGCAGGCGCTTTGCAGGACAACGACCGTGGTTTGGTGATTGGCCGCCGTTCATTTGGGAAAGGCCTTGTTCAGGAACAAATTCCGTTGCCCGACGGTTCTGCGCTCCGGCTTACCGTGGCTCGGTTTTATACACCCAGCGGACGATGTATTCAAAGTTCGTATGCCGAAGGCGAAGAAGAATATTACAACAATGTGTACGAGCGTTTTCACAGCATGGAACAATTGGTGGCCGACAGTATTCATGTGGTCGATTCGCTGAAATATACCACCAAAAGCGGCCGGATTGTTTATGGTGGCGGCGGTATTATGCCCGACTTTTTTGTTCCGGTGGACACCACTGGCAATTCGGAATATTTCAACTCAATCTCGCGAAAAGGGCTTGTTTACACGTTTGCCTACACCTGGGTCGACGAACATCGGAACGAACTTTCGAAGTTTACCCGTGCTGAAGAAATAGATGCTTACGTAAGCAGACAAAATGTGCTGAACGAGTTTGTGCAATATGCCGCCGGAAAAGGGATTCCAAAGGACAATGCAGGGCTGAAAGCTTCGCAACTGATTATCGAAACACAGTTGAAAGCTTACATTGCCCGGAACATTATCGGCGAAACCGGCTTTTTCCCAATCATTCAGAAAATTGATAAAACTCTGTTACGAGCCATCGAAATTTCGAAACAGAATTTGCTTGTTGAAAATATCAGTTCAAACCCGAAAGAAAAACCTGTTATTGCAAAGTAATTTTAACAGTTGATTATTTCGAAATCTCAAGCATCCGCCGGATTGGCAACTGTGCTTTTGCGATTACATCATCGGGCAGAATGATTTCAGGCAGCTCGTGTTTCAAACAGATGTACAGTTTTTGAAGGCTGTTCAGCTTCATATACGAGCAGTCGTTGCAACCACAGGTGGAATCGACCGATGGTGCAGGAATAAAGATTTTATCGGGACAAACTTTTATCATTTGGTGCAAAATGCCGCTTTCGGTTGCCACAATAAATTTTTTCGCCGCGCTTTTTTGTACATAACCCAGCAGCGCCGTGGTTGAACCAATATATTTGGCCAGCAGTAAAACCGGTTTTTCGCACTCGGGGTGGGCAATAAATTCGGCATCTGGATGTTCGTCCATCAAATCAACAATTTTTTCAACCGAATATTTTTCGTGTACCATACAGGCGCCATCCCACAAAACCATTTCGCGGCCGGTAATGCTGTTGATGTAATTTCCAAGGTTTTTGTCGGGGGTAAAAATGAGCGGTTGGTCTTTGGGGAAGCTTTCCACGATTTTTACAGCGTTGGCCGAAGTGCAAATTACATCGGTCAGTGTTTTCAGGTCGGCAGTACAATTGATGTACGAAATCACTTTGTGATCAGGATACTGGGCTTTAAAAGCAGCAAATTTATCAGCCGGAGCAGAATCTGCGAGTGAACAACCGGCTTTTAAATCCGGGAGAATCACTTTTTTTGTTGGATTAATAATTTTGGCTGTTTCGGCCATAAAATGCACCCCTACAAACACAATAATATCGGCTGTTGTTTCGGCTGCAGCCTGCGAAAGGCCGAGGCTGTCGCCCACATAATCGGCAATGTCCTGCAATTCGCCATCAACATAATAGTGACTGAGAATCACAGCGTTCTTTTCCTTTTTAAGGCGATTGATTTCTTCCACAAGTTTAACCGATGTACTTACAGGTTCGTCAATAAACCCTTTTTCCGCAAGCATATTTTGAATATGTTCCCCATTCATTCCTGTTCCGATTTCAGATTTAATGCGGCAAAAATACAAATAACTTTATAAAACCGGTTATCGGGAAGTAAAGCACTGTAAATGAGAATATAGATGAAGAGCAATAGAGTCTTTGTTCATGATTTTGTAAGTTTTGTTGCAACAGATATATTTCATAGGTTAGAAATATTTTTGTTTTTGTCGAGAGTAATTGTTATTCACACTAATTGTTAATTGAACAACAGGGTGATTTTATAAATCAATAAATCAGCTACATACAAATATATTCATTGTTAATAATATGTTATGTCGGAAGCGTTTAATTCAACTCTTATGATGTTTTTAAATTGTATTTTTAGGGCTCGAATAAGGAAAGATAAAAGCATAAAAAAAGTTAATAGTCAATTGATTGTAAGGGTATCTTTATTTCTTAAATGATACTTTAAGTGAATTACAAAATGCATATTTAATTAAAAATTAACATGTTGGTCGGTTTAGCTTTCCAGAATAATCTAAATTTGCCGCAATTTTAAAACTAAGAATATGAAAAAAACACTGTTAAAATTAACTTTATCGTTTAGTTTGATTTTGTTGTTTGGTGCAACGCTGTTTGCACAGGTTACCACGTCGGGGATGAGTGGTTCGGTGGTTACCGACAAAGGTGAAAACCTTCCGGGAGCTACAGTTTTAGCTGTTCACGAGCCATCTGGCACCCAGTATGGTACAATCACAAACAGTGAAGGACGTTTCAATCTGCAAGGTATGCGATCGGGTGGACCATACAAAGTTGAAGTGTCGTTTGTTGGTTACTCAAAAGGAACTTACACTGACATTACACTTTTCCTCGGTCAGGCTTTTAACTTAAATGCCACATTAACAGAAAATGCCATCGATGTTAGCGAGGTAGTGGTAGTGGGTTCAAAACCATCAAGTTTTGGAACCAATAAAACTGGTCCGTCAACCAACGTTTCTAATGAGCAAATGAAACTGTTGCCATCAATCAACAGAAGTTTGAATGATTTTACAAGGCTTTCTCCGTATGGTGGAGCAAGCGGTTCGTTTGCAGGCCGCGATGGTCGTTTAAATAATGTTACTATCGATGGTGCAAATTTTAATAACAACTTTGGATTAAGTTCAGGTCTTCCTGGTGGTGGTAACCCGATTTCAATCGATGCTATTGATGAACTTCAGGTTACAATTGCACCCTATGACGTAAAACAAGCCAATTTCGTGGGTGCAGGCATTAATGCTATCACAAAAAGTGGTACCAACCAGTTCAAAGCTTCAGCTTACACATTCCAACGCAACCAGAATCTTCGTGGTAACACAGTTGATGGATTCGATCTTGGCGACCGCCCAAAAGAATCGACAGCAATTTATGGTTTCACTCTTGGTGGACCGATTATCAAAAACAAATTGTTCTTTTTTGTAAACGGCGAATATGAAAACTCGCCTAACCCAATTCATACCTGGAATTTGTCAACCGATGGCGTAGCAAATGCCGATGCAAATATTACGCGTGTTACTGCTGCCGATATGGATGCATTTCAAGCGGCACTTGATAAATATGGTTACGATGCCGGATCGTACACAAATTACGATGGTGGTAACGAAAATATGAAGATGCTTGCACGTATCGACTGGAATATCAACGACAACAACAAGTTTACAGTTCGTTACAACTATACAAAAAACGTGGCTGATTTGCCTACCAACGCTACTTCAACCGTTGCAACACGTATGGCTTCAGGACGTATTTCGCAAAATGCAATGGCATTCCGAAACAACTGTTATTCAATGGATAACCTTGTTAATTCGTTAACTGCTGAGTTGAACTCACGATTGGGAAGTAATCTTTCGAACCAGTTACTTGGTACATTTACCCGCATTGAGGATACGCGCGGTTCGCTCTCGTCGCCTTTTCCACATATCGACATTATGAAAGATGGCGATGCATTTATGTCGGCTGGTTACGAACTCTTTTCATGGAATAACGGTGTAAGAAACAATGTTAATAGTATTGTTGACAATATTACATACAATGCCGGCGATCATGTTATTACTGCAGGTGTTGGTTACGAAGACCAGTATGTTTCAAACTCTTTCCAACGTTTTGGAACAGGTTATTACCGTTTCAGAAGTCTTGATGATTTTGTAAATGGAGCAAAACCTGAATCCTGGGGTTTGACCTATGGTTATGGAGGTGAATTAAATCCTGTGGCAGATTTACGTTTTGGCCAGTTCTCTATTTATGCTCAGGATGAATGGAGTATCAGTAAGAATTTTAAACTTACTTACGGTGTTCGTGGCGACTACACAATGTACCTGAACGACCTCGTTGAAAATACCGAAGTTTCGAAATTAACTTTTCTTGATGGCCGAAAAATCAACACAGGAATGTGGCCATCATCTAAATTTCTTGTTTCACCACGCGTAGGTTTTACCTATGATGTGTTTGGCGATAAAACTTTCAAAGTTCGCGGGGGTACCGGTATTTTTACAGGACGTATCCCACTGGTATTTTTTACCAATATGCCAACCAATGGTGGTATGATTCAGAACACTGTTACACGCAGTGGCACAAGTGCTGATTTGCCAAAATTGATTCAAAACGGAAAAATCATTACCGATGTAAACGAAATGGTGTCTGCACTTGGTTTACCAACTGAAGCCACAGCTGCTTTGCCCAGTTCAATTGCCGCAGTTGATGAAGATTTCAAGCTTCCGCAGATATGGAAATCATCTTTAGCTTTCGACTGGACAGTTCCAACAACTTTCCCAATGCAGGTAACAATGGAAGGAATGTACTCGAAAGATATTAACGCTGTAAGCCAGGTAAATGCTAATATGCCAGATCCTGAAACTGCAGGTTTTACCCGTTTTAATGGTTCTGATAACCGTTATGTTTACACAAGTAAAGCAATTAATGCAGGAGTAAACGATGCCATGGTTTTGGTAAATAACAGCGATGGTTATGGTTACAATTTCAGTACTGTAATTACAGCCGAGCCTGTTGAAAACATGAAAGCCATGGTTGCTTACACTTATACTGTGGTAAAGGAAATTTCAGGTAACCCGGGTAGCCAGGCAAATTCTGCGTGGCAGGGGCAGCCTTCAATCGATGGTCCGAACGAACTGAAAATACAGAACTCGCAGTATGTTACTCCGAATAAAGTGATAGGCTCGTTGAGCTATCGTAAAGAATATGCTCAATTTCTTGCTTCAAGTATTGGTATATTCTATTCGGGGTTCAACTCCGGACGTTACAGCTGGGTGTATTCAAGCGACATGAATAAAGACGGTGTTAATAATGACCTGATGTATATTCCTGTAAATTCAAGTGAAATTCAGTTTAAAGAAGGCGCAAACGGATTTACCGCAGCACAACAGGCAGAAGCATTTATGAAATTTATTAATCAGGATCCTTATTTAAGTATTAATAAGGGTAAATATGCAGAGGCAAACTCAGCTAAAATGCCTTGGGTTAACCGATTCGACCTTAAATTTGCTCAGGACTTTATTATTAAAACCGGTAACTCAAGAAATACACTACAGTTTAGCCTCGATATCCTCAACTTTGGTAACCTGTTAAACGATTCATGGGGCACTGTAATGACAAACGCACCGTCGAACTATGGTAAAGTTTTGAAATATGAATCGATTGATGCAAACAAACGTCCGGTTTATTCAATGTATTCTACTACTGTTGATGGTGTTAAAAAACTTGCCGAAAAATCATTCGACATGTATAACAAAACATCAAATACCTGGCAGCTGCAATTTGGCATCCGCTATATTTTTAATTAGTAAGTATCAACTTCCTATACCAAAGGGGTTCTTGAAAAGGGGCCCCTTTTTTTGGCTCCCTGGTCAATCATTCTGAATTATTCAAGGTTATAATGCATTTTATTAGTTGATAAAATCCCACAATTTGATTTCAAATTCAGGATTTGATAGATAATCAGCAGCAATGGATTAAGAATGTTAAGTCTTAGAAGTCAATATATCAGCACTATAGATATTATTTTAAAAATATTTTTAAAAAATTAGTACTTTGTGTTGCATAGTACTGATACAATAACATATATTTGCAATACCAATAACAGTGTATTTGATAGTAGCAGTTTAAATAAAGTTCTTTACAACATGTAATGTAAGCAAAAATTGAACGTCATTTATAGCAAAAGAAAAACAGAAAACAGCGAGACATTTCAGAAACAGAAAACAAAACATTTAGAAAACAAAGCCATGAAACGAGCAATCACTAAAGCAGAAACAGAGAAAACAATCTGATTGCGAGTTCCATTGAGTACCATTAAGAAACAAAAAAATTAAACGAGATGAAAACAAAAAACAATGTTCAGAAAACAGTATTAAGCACTTCAGCAGTAATCATCAGTCTTGTACTTATAAGTTTTACAGTAACTGCCCAGGATTTCTGGAAAATGGTAATAACCAACAGCAGTTTTAATGAAATTGCCCTGGCGATGACCGACACCCGCGAAAAACCAAAATCGCAACCGGTGAACCACGAAACCTGGATTGAAAAACTGTCGCCGATTGAAGAACAGGAACAGGAATTAGCCGTGGAAGACTGGATGAAAGAATCATCAACTTTCGATGCCAGCGCGCCTTTGACCCACCCCGAAACAGAAAGCAACCTGAAGGTTGAAGACTGGATGATTGATGAGAATCATTTCGGAACAGGCAACGAAAATGAAATGCCACTAATTACCGAACCGTGGATGTACAACGAAAGAACATGGACATGGTAAATCGAAACGCAGTTTTACAGCGAACCTGAATTACAATAATAAATCTTTAAAACAGAGTGTCATGAAAATTGAAAATGCAAAAGCCCAGATGAGGAAAGGTGTTCTGGAATACTGCATCTTACTCGTTCTCGACGGGAAACCATTGTATGCGAGCGACATCATTCAGGGGCTGAAAGAAGCCAGAATGATTGTGGTTGAAGGAACCCTTTATCCGTTGCTGACCCGCCTGAAAAACACAGGTTATCTTACTTACCGCTGGGAAGAATCAACCCAGGGGCCACCCCGTAAATATTACGAACTTACCGACACCGGCCGTAGTTTTTTGGGAGAACTTGAGGAATCGTGGAGCGAATTGGTCGATGCTGTTGCCAAAGTGAAAACAGTGAAAATGTAAATCAACCTGAAATTCTGACAACAAATAAAAACTGAGAAAAATGAAAAAAACATTCACAATAAACATCAGCGGCACCGTTTTTCACATCGAGGAAGATGCTTACGAAGTGCTGCAGAAATACCTGGTAAACCTTAAAAACCATTTTGGTGCCAGCGACGAAGGAAAAGAAATTCTGACTGATATCGAGTCCCGGATTGCTGAGATTTTTATTGAACAGGGAGACAAAGAACAGAAAGTGGTAACCATTGATATGGTAAACAATGCCATTTCGATTATGGGTACGCCGGAAGATTTTAACGATGAAGAAGAGGAACAAACGGAAGAAACCGATAAAGATCGCAAAGCGGCAGAAGAGGAAGCCAAACGCCGGCGCCGTCTTTACCGCGACCCCGAACATCGCGTGATTGGCGGAGTGTGCGGAGGGTTAGGTGCTTTCTTCAACATGGATCCGGTTGTGTTGAGAATCATTTTCGTTGCACTATTCTTTATCACTGCCAGTGCCGCTTTCTTTGCCTACATAATTTTGTGGATTGCAGTTCCGAAAGCCAAAAATACAGCCCAGCGGCTTGAAATGCGTGGCCAGGAAGCTACCGTAAAAAATATCGAAAAATCGATAAAAGAAGAGATGAACGATATTAAGGAAAGCTTTAAAAAGTTCAAGGATTCAGAAACTTACGATAAAGGGAAACGGAATATGGAAGCCGCCGGTGATGCCACCTACAGTGTGCTGAAATTAATATTACGTGTTGCAGTTATTGTAATCGGGGTAACGCTGATTGTTACCGGGTTTCTTGGATTGCTTGGCTTTATTTCATCAATGGTGATCGGCCACTCGCTTGTTGAAGGTTGGCCCA
Source organism: Draconibacterium orientale (assembly GCA_020726265.1). Taxonomy (GTDB): domain Bacteria; phylum Bacteroidota; class Bacteroidia; order Bacteroidales; family Prolixibacteraceae; genus Draconibacterium; species Draconibacterium orientale_A. The sequence continues at coordinate 4,488 of DYSZ01000013.1, read as the reverse complement.
TTATCTGGAGCCCCGAAATAGAAACTTCAGGATTTTTCAACCATTTTGTTGAACCTGAGGTATTTAACTGGGGTTTGGTTTTCATCGGGCTGTTAGCCGGAATTCCGCTGCTGGCAATTCTTTTCGTCGGAACAAAACTTGTTTTCAGGTATAAAACCAACAATACGGCCATCGGTTTAACGATGGTTGGCGTGTGGTTGATTGCACTTGTAGCATTAATGATAATGTCAGTGAGCCAGATTGGCAACTTTAAAAACCGTTCATCGTTTACCGAAACACAAACCATTTCGTGTGACTCGTGCCAGACTTTGTACCTCAATGCAGGCGAAGATAAATACAAGGATTACGCAAAAGAGGACATTGAAATCGACAATATGAAAGTGGCTGTTGTTGACGGAGAAGATGTGTTGCTGGGAAGGGTGAAACTTGATGTTGAGCGCTCAGGCAACGACGAGTTTGCAATACTCATTAAAAAATCGTCGCGTGGCAAAACCCGCGAAAACGCCAAAGAAACATCTGAAAATATAGTTTACCGGTTCGAACGGAAAGACTCTACACTCTACTTTGATCCGTACTTTATTTTAGGAGAAAACGAGAAATGGCGCGGTCAGGAAGTTGAAATCACAGTGAAAGTACCGGAGGGTAAAGCCATTTATCTGAACGACAATATGGTTGAAATTATCAACGACATCGAAAATGTTTCGAATACCTGGGACAACGACATGGTGGGCAAAACGTGGTTAATGAAACCCGAAGGATTAACGCTGAAGGAAGCCTCCCCCAGCCTCCCGACATATCGGGATAAACTCTCCAAAGGAGGGGAGTAAGGAAAAGGGTGAATAATGGTTGTTATTTCGAGCGACCACCCAAAAAATTGGGGATGATCAGTAATTGACAGTCAGCTTCATCAACGCTGTCATTGCGACGAGGAACAGCTTGTCCCGTGATAACGGGAAGGAGAAATCTGTTACAATAAGCAAATTAAGTAATGAAAAGTATTTATTGTCGTATTTTTTTTCACATTACTTATATGATTCTAAGTAATTATGCCACGCTGAAATTTTTGATGTATTCAAAACCAAATTATGCCACAGATTCACAGATTGAAATTGATATAATAAATAGAATCTGTGAATCTGTGGCAATTTTTAAAAATTTCAGAGCAAATAATTCTTAAAATGAAAATACTCATGGTATAAATCCGGATAACCGTATTACTTATCATCAAATTCTTCTCTTTGTTCGGAAATTAAAAAAGATAGAAAATTCAACAGCTGACCCGAAGTCAACTGTTGAATTCAAAAACTAAAAACATAGAATGAAACGAATCCCGATTCATCGGGATGAGTTCCATCGGGTGAGAAAGTGGATAAATGATACTAAGCATAACCGCCTACTAATTAGCAACTTTAATAATTTGTACAGATGAAAACAATATCAACGATTTTATTTACAGCAGTTTTACTGATTTCGCAAACGGTTGTTGCCCAAAGCAAATCTGATAAAATGTACGATGCATTTGCGAATAAAGATGGCATTTCAAGCTTTACCTTCTCGAAAAATATGATTGATGCCATTGACCTCGATTTGAGTGATGACGGTGACGAAAAACAGGTAACCGGCGATTTACATCAAATACGGTTTATGTCGTACAACCCTGAAAAGGGCAGTTTAACAGGAGAGCAGTTTTGCGATAAGGCAATTGGTTATTTGCCACGAACTAGTTACCACAAATTTGTTGACGATGAGCCTGATAACGATGCCGAAATATGGTTATTGGGCGGAAAGAAGAAATTCCAGGAATGTCATGTTTTTGTGAGTAACGAGAATAAAGAAGGAATGCAGTTTGTGGTTTCGTTTTACGGCGACTTTACCGTGAGCGATATTGATAAACTGAAAAAAACGGGGAAAGGGTTTTCTGAAGAGTGATTTTGGAAAGATATTTCAGACAGTTGTTAAAAAACAAAAAAGTAAACGGAGCCGGATTTTTATAAGTCCGGCTCTTTTTTTAACACCCGGAACCAACAGTACCAATGCTGCAAAAAATGGCAATCGAAATAAACATATGTAATCAATATCCCAACAAAAGTAAATCAGATTTTAATTTTCTTTTGCAACCTGTTTCCCAGAGGGTTCATTTTAATTGGGTTAACGAAAAGCAGGGCGATTGATTTCAGACAAACAGGTATTTTGTAAGTTGTTCACAGTCCCTGAATGAAACTCACATTCCAATGTTGATTACTTTTTGGTTAAAACAGGGGTTCACTCTTTTGTAAATCAATCAAATTCATAATTTTACGCCCGATAATAAAAGGGTGGGTCTTAACATTTTTCAGTTTGTTTTGTTATAGCTGTTGTTGGGGCGCTGCTACATTGTTTAAGTTGGATAAAATCTCTGTTGGGTAAGTTACAGAAATACAAATTTTTAGCCTTGCTAAAACGGGTATTTAAGCTAAGGCTGAATACTTCGTTTGGTGTTACTTTTTCATCAAATCAGTTGAAGCTTAAAATCCTCCGCCCGGCATTTTTGGTGGTGGTAATCGTTTTTAGTGGATTTACGGGGTGGGGGCAGGTAAACAATTATACTTTTTCTCAGACTTCAGGAACTTACACAGCATTAACTTCTCCGACAAATATTTTTACAACAACTTGGGACGATGCAGTTTCTTCATTAACAATTCCATTTAGCTTTGATTTTAATGGTTCAAATTATACATCTTGTTATGTAAGTACAAATGGATTTATAACTTTTGGCGCTACCCCCCCAACAAATCTTTTATTTAATCCTATATCAGAAACTACTGGTTATATGGGAGCAATAAGTGCATTAGGACGGGATTTGGCATCTATTACCACGGGTAACAATATTGTGTATAAAACTGAAGGAACCGCGCCTAACAGAACATTTGTTATTCAATGGATAAACGCACAAAGATATAGTAATGTAATTCGTAATGGATTTTTTAATTTTCAAATAAGATTAAGTGAAAGTTCTAATGTTATTCAAGTTATTTATGGTTCCTGTACTAGTAATTTTAATACAGATTTAACGGTTCAGGTTGGATTACGCGGTGCTTCAAATTCGGATTTTAACAACAGAACCACAATAAATAATTGGCCTGCATCTACTGCCGGTACAACCAATACAGCTGCCTGTAATACAGGAGATGGGACTGGTGAACTTCCTACAAATGGATTAAGATATACATGGATTCCCTGCACTCCCCCAACTATTACAACCCCCCCGTCCACTGCATCTCAAACCTTATGTATCGGAAGTTCAGCCACAGCTTTGTCTGTTGCAGCTACTGGCACCGGCTTAACATACCAGTGGTATAGCAATGCAACTAGTTCAAATAGTGGGGGATCATCTGTTTCAGGTGCGACTTCAACCAGTTATACTCCTGCGACTTCAACCGCCGGTACTCTTTATTATTATTGCGTGGTTTCAAGTGGTGGATGTTCAATAAACAGCAATGTTTCGGGGGCAATTACAGTTGTTTCGCCACCTGTGCCTGATTTTAGTGCAACTATTACCAACACCACTTGTCCTGCTTCTGCCGACGGTGCAATCAGCGTAACAGATTTACCAACGGCACTTACATTTGTAAGAGGTGATGATGACTATGTTAATTTGGGAAGTAATTTTTTGTCAGGGTTAACCCAGTTTACAATTGAAGGATGGATTAAGGTTAACAAAAGTGATATTAGAAATAGAATGGGGCTTTTTGGGCAAAATGATGCCATTGAGTTTGGATTTATAAGCAGCAGTCGAATAGAATGTTATACTCCGGTAACCGGAGCAGTTCAGGCTCCTTTAACTTCTTATCCAAATGATAATGGCTGGCACCATATTGCCGCTGTGGGAACACCAACAAATATTATCATTTATATTGATGGAGTTCAAGTAGGAACCGGGGGATCAAAAGCTGCCGCAACAGTTTATGGAACATCAAATGATGCGGTTAAAATTGGTTCTCACGTTTTTGATCCGGTAGGAACTAATTATGGATTTACAGGACAAATCACAAAAGTAGGATTCTATAATACAGCTCTTTCAGCTTCTGATATTACCAGTCTGGCTGCAGGTTATACGAATTATGTTTCCAGGGGAAATCTGTTAGCCGGGTATAACTTTTATGAAGGGACAGGAACTTCTTTGGGTAGTGTTACCGCAATCGGAAACGGGACGTTTGTAAACAGCCCTGTATGGACTGAGCCTTTTACGTATGCCTGGACAAAAACAGGTGATGCAGGTTATTCAGCATCAACAAAAAATATTTCGTCACTTACAACAGGTGAATACAATGTTACTGTTTCAAACGGTTCATGTTCGCGTGCCGAAAGTTTTACGGTAAATTCAACCAATCAGGGATTTACTGCGGGAGCTATTTTAACCACCGGCGAAACAATTTGCGATGGTGACGATCCGGGCTTAATAGGAAGTTCAGTAGTATCAGGTGGAGGTGATAATAATATTACTTATGA